>NZ_AP019365.1:1027166-1336833 GCF_033095865.1 Pseudomonas sp. KU43P
GGGCGCCCTGGACGCCGACGGCGAGCGACTGCTGAGCAGCGAAGAGCGCGAAGCCATCGAATTCCAGATGCAAGAACTACGTGATTTGCTAACCGGCACCGATGGCCCAGCCATCGAGCAACAGACCAAGCGTTTGTCGCAGGTGACCGATGCATTTGCCGCCCGTCGCCTTGATTCGACGGTCAAAGCCGCACTGGCCGGGCGCAACCTGAATGAGATCGAGGAGTAACCGATGCCGCTGGTGACATTCCTGCCGCACGAGAAGTTCTGCCCGGAAGGGCTGACCGTGGAAGTCGAGCCCGGGACCAACATCCTGGAGCTGGCCCATGACCATCATATCGAGATGGAAAGCGCCTGCGGCGGCGTCAAGGCCTGCACCACGTGCCACTGCATCGTGCGCAAGGGCTTCGACTCGCTTGAAGAAGCCGATGAGCTGGAAGAAGACATGCTGGACAAGGCCTGGGGCCTGGAGGCTCAATCGCGCCTCGGTTGCCAGGTGGTGGTCGCTGATGAAGACCTGACCATCGAGATCCCGAAGTATTCGCTCAACCACGCTGCCGAAGCGCCGCACTGAGGTCTGCCGCATGAGCTTGAAATGGATTGATGTACTTGAGATCGCCATCCAGCTTGCAGAAAGCAAGCCGGACGTCGATCCTCGTTATGTGAATTTCGTCGATCTGCACCGCTGGGTGCTGGCGTTGCCAGAATTCAGCGACGATCCGTCACGTGGCGGTGAGAAAGTGCTGGAGGCCATCCAGGCGGCCTGGATTGATGAAGCCGACTAAGCGCGACGCTGCAGGTTAGGCAATCCCCCGGAACCCGCGTATAATTCGCGGGTTTAATTTTTCGCAACACTCATATTCTGGAGTTTTCCATGGCTGTTCAACGTACTTTCTCCATCATCAAGCCTGACGCCGTTGCCAAGAACGTGATCGGCAAGATCACCACTCGCTTCGAAGAAGCCGGCCTGAAAATCGTTGCTTCGAAAATCAAGCAACTGTCCAAAGCCGAAGCCGAAGGCTTCTACGCCGAGCACAAAGAGCGCGGCTTCTTCGGTGACCTGGTTGCCTTCATGACTTCCGGCCCGGTTGTCGTTCAGGTTCTGGAAGGCGAAAACGCCATCGCTCTGAACCGTGAGCTGATGGGCGCTACCAACCCTAAAGAAGCTGCTGCCGGCACCATCCGCGCTGACTTCGCCGAGTCGATCGACGCCAACGCCGTTCACGGTTCGGACTCCGAAGCTGCTGCTGCTCGCGAAATCGCGTACTTCTTCGCTGCTACCGAGGTAACCACTCGCTAAGCGAAAGCTTACGGGTGAGGGTGAATCCATGACGACATCTACTGGCAAAATCAACCTGTTGGGTCTGACCCAGCCGGAAATGGAACAATTCTTCGACTCTATCGGGGAGAAACGCTTCCGTGCCGGCCAGGTGATGAAATGGATTCACCATTTTGGCGTCGATGATTTCGCCGCCATGACCAATGTCGGCAAGGCCTTGCGCGAAAAGCTCGAGGCTGTTGCCGAGATTCGGGCGCCGGAAGTGGTCAGCGAAGACATTTCCGCTGACGGTACCCGCAAGTGGGTGGTCCGCGTTGCCTCCGGCAGCTGCGTCGAAACCGTCTACATCCCTACCGACGACCGCGGCACCCTGTGTGTCTCGTCGCAGGCCGGCTGCGCCCTGGACTGCAGTTTCTGCTCCACCGGCAAGCAAGGCTTCAACAGCAACCTCACCGCCGCCGAAGTGATCGGTCAGGTGTGGCTTGCGAACAAATCCTTCGGCACTGTCCCGGCCAAGATCGACCGCGCGATTACCAACGTGGTGATGATGGGCATGGGCGAGCCGCTGCTCAATTTCGATAATGTCATCGCCGCCATGAAGATCATGATGGATGATCTGGGTTATGGCATTTCCAAGCGCCGCGTCACCCTGTCCACTTCGGGCGTGGTGCCGATGATCGACGAACTGGCCAAGCATATCGACGTGTCGCTTGCGTTGTCGCTGCATGCGCCGAACGACGAACTGCGTAACCAGCTGGTACCGATCAACAGAAAGTACCCGCTGAAGATGCTGCTGGAATCGTGCATGGGCTACATGTCCACCCTGGGTGGCAAGCGCGTGCTGACCGTCGAATACACCTTGCTCAAGGACGTAAACGACCAGCCTGAACATGCCGCACAGATGATCGAGCTGCTGCGCGACATTCCCTGCAAGATCAACCTGATTCCGTTCAACCCGTTCCCGCATTCGGGTTACGAGCGGCCTAGCAACAATGCTATCCGTCGCTTCCAGGACCTGCTGCACCACGGTGGCTTCAACGTCACCACCCGCACCACCCGTGGCGAAGATATCGACGCTGCCTGTGGTCAGCTGGTCGGCCAGGTCAATGACCGTACCCGCCGCAGCGAACGCTACATCGCAGTACGCCAGCTCTCTGCCGACGCTGAGCTCCCAGACAGCGCCGCGCGCCACTGAGACCGGCCCCATGAGCCTGCGCGCCGCGCTGTCGACCCTTGCGCTTGTGCTGCTGGCCGGCTGCGTGTCGGGCGGCGCGAGCGACCCTTTGGCCAATCGGCAGGGCAGGGCGGAGGCAGGGCGGGCATACGTACAGCTTGGGCTTGGCTATTTGCAACAAGGTTTGCCCGAACAGGCCAAGGCGCCGTTAGGCAAGGCGCTGGCCCTGGACACCCGCAACGCTGATGCTCGCGCGGCCTTGGCACTGGTATTTCAGGCCGAAGGCGAGCCAGCGCTGGCCGAGACCCAGTTCAAAAAGGCACTGGCAGCACGTCCGGGCGATACGCGAATTCGCAACAACTACGGCAGTTTCCTATATGCTCAGCAACGTTTTGCCGAAGCCGAGCAGATGTTTCGCCTAGCCAGCGCCGATAGCCTGTATCCTGAGCGCTCACGGGTGTATGAAAACCTTGGCCTGACGGCGCTGAAGCTGGAAAATCGCGACCAGGCGCACGCTTATCTGTCCAAGGCCCTGCAGCTCAACCAGCGGCAGCCCAGGGCGTTGCTGGAAATGGCTGAGTTGTCCTACGAAAACAGGCATTATGTGCCGTCCCGGGACTACTACGATCGTTTCAGCCAGCTGAGCGATCAAAGCGCCCGCAGCCTCCTGCTGGGCAGCCGTCTTGCCCGGGTGTTCGACGAGCAGGGCACACTGGCCGAGCTGGGCCAGCAATTACAACGACTTTATCCCGGTACGCCGGAATATCAGCAATACCTGTCGGAGCAACGATGAAAGCCGCGCATCCCGAAGTAGCAGCAGCGACTGGCCAGAACCCCGGTGAGCTGTTGCGCCAGGCCCGCGAAAAACGGGAGTGGTCGCAAGCCGAGGTGGCCCGCAAGCTCAACCTCACCGTAAGTTCGCTGAACCACGTGGAAACCGGCGCCTTCGACAAGCTGCCAGGACATACCTTCGCCCGTGGCTACATCCGCGCCTACGCCAAGCTCATGGATCTGGATCAGGCTCCTCTGGTCGAGGCCTTCGACCAGTACACCGGTACCCATGCCAAGGGCAGCGAAGTGCATTCGCTGGGCCGCATCGAAGAGCCGGTGCGCCTGTCGCACAACATCCTGCGCGGTGTCAGCCTGCTGCTGCTGGTCGCCGTGGTGGGCGGCAGCTTCATCTGGTGGCAGGACCAGGGCAGCCTGCGTGGCAAGGACCTGGCCAAAATCGCCCTGGAGCATGTCGAGGTCGAAAGTGCCGACGGCACCACCCAGATTCACCCCCTGGACGAGCCTGAAGACCAGGCCGTGACCGCCAGTCAGCAGGCCGAGGGCGCACCGTTGCCGCTGGAGCCGGCTCCGGCCGAACAGGCCGCGCAGACCGCAGCAGAGGCTACGCCGGCAGCCCCGGCGCCTGCCCAACCCGTTCAGCAAGTACCTGCAACACCGACACCTGCTCCGGTTGTGCCAGACGCGCCTGCAGCGCCGGCTACCCCTGCAGCGCCGGTAGCCAGCGTGCCAGCGGCCGCCGCCGAGTCTGCCGCCGTACCGGCGGGTAGCGCGAAGGTCGCCATCCAATTCACCGCCGATTGCTGGACCCAGGTTACCGATGGCAACGGCAAGGTGCTGTTCAGCGCCGTCAAGCGCAAGGGCGACAACCTGGAACTGACTGGCAAGCCGCCGTTCGCGTTGCACCTGGGCTTTGCCCGCGGCGCCCAGGTCAGCTTCAACGGCCAGGCCGTCGATGTTGCCCCGTTCACCAGTGGCGAGACCGCTCGCCTGAAGTTGGGACAGTAAGTCATGCACGGCGAATCTCCGATCAAACGTCGCGAATCCCGCAAAATCTGGGTCGGCAATGTGCCGGTGGGTGGTGATGCCCCCATCGCGGTGCAGAGCATGACCAACACCGACACCAACGACGTCGCCGCCACCGTGGCGCAGATCCAGCGCCTGGTCGATGCCGGCGTCGACATCGTGCGCGTCTCGGTGCCCGACATGGACGCCGCCGAAGCGTTCGGCAAGATCAAGCAGCTGGTCAGCGTGCCGCTGGTCGCCGATATCCACTTCGACTACAAGATCGCCCTGCGCGTGGCCGAACTGGGCGTCGACTGCCTGCGAATCAACCCAGGCAACATCGGCCGTGAAGACCGTGTGCGCGCCGTGGTCGATGCCGCACGCGATCGGGGCATTCCGATCCGTATCGGTGTCAACGCAGGGTCCCTGGAAAAGGACTTGCAGAAGAAATACGGCGAGCCGACCCCGGCCGCACTGGTCGAATCTGCCCTGCGCCACGTGGAGCACCTGGACCGTCTGGACTTCCAGGACTTCAAAGTCAGCGTCAAGGCATCCGACGTCTTCATGGCCGTCGAGGCCTACCGTCTGTTGGCCAAGCAGATCATCCAGCCGCTGCACCTGGGCATCACCGAAGCCGGTGGCCTGCGCTCGGGCACGGTGAAATCCGCCGTCGGCCTCGGTATGCTGCTGGCCGAAGGCATTGGCGATACCATCCGCATCTCGCTTGCGGCCGACCCGGTCGAGGAAGTGAAGGTCGGCTACGACATCCTCAAGTCGCTGCACCTGCGTTCGCGTGGCATCAACTTCATCGCCTGCCCGAGCTGCTCGCGGCAGAACTTCGATGTGGTCAAGACCATGAACGAGCTGGAAGGGCGCCTTGAAGACCTGCTGGTACCGCTGGACGTGGCGGTGATCGGCTGTGTGGTCAACGGCCCCGGCGAAGCCAAGGAAGCCCACGTGGGGCTGACCGGCGGCACGCCGAACCTGATCTACATCGACGGCAAGCCTGCGCAGAAGCTGACCAATGACAACCTGGTCGATGAGCTGGAAAAACTCATCCGCCAGAAAGCGGCCGAAAAGGTCGAGGCTGACGCGGCGCTGATCGCCCGAAGCTGACACACAGATTCGTAAGGACTTTTCGTGAGCAAATCGCTGCAAGCCATTCGTGGCATGAACGACATCCTGCCGGAGCAGTCGCCGCTGTGGCGCTACTTCGAAGGCACCGTGGCCGGCCTGCTGGACACCTATGGGTACAGCCAGATCCGCACGCCGATCGTCGAGTTCACCGAGCTGTTCAAGCGCTCAATCGGTGAAGTGACCGACATCGTCGAGAAAGAGATGTACACCTTCGAGGACCGCAACGGCGATTCGCTGACGCTGCGTCCCGAAGGCACCGCCGCCTGCGTGCGTGCCGTGCTCGAGCACGGCATCACCGGCAACGGCCAGGTGCAGAAGCTCTGGTACATCGGCCAGATGTTCCGCCACGAACGCCCTCAGAAAGGCCGCTATCGCCAGTTCCACCAGATTGGCGTCGAAGTGTTCAACCTGGACGGTCCGGACATCGATGCCGAGCTGATCATGCTGACCTGGCGCCTGTGGGGCCTGCTGGGCATCCAGGATGCGGTCAAGCTCGAACTGAACAGCCTTGGCACCAGCGAAGCCCGTGCCCGCTACCGTGACGCCCTGGTCGAGTTCCTCTCGGCGCGCCTGGAGCAGCTTGACGAAGACAGCCAGCGTCGCCTCAAGAGCAACCCGCTGCGTATCCTCGACAGCAAGGACCAGGGCACTCAGGCTGTGCTGGTTGGTGCGCCGAAGCTGGAAGACTACCTGGACGAGGATTCCCGCGTGCACTTCGAGGGCCTGAAGGCACGCCTCGACGCAGCGGGTATTCCGTTCGTGATCAACACCAAGCTGGTACGTGGCCTGGACTACTACAGCAAGACCGTATTCGAGTGGGTCACCGACAAGCTTGGCGCCCAGGGCACGGTCTGCGCCGGTGGCCGATACGATGGCCTGGTCGAGCAGATGGGCGGCAAGCCGACCACGGGCGTGGGCTTTGCCATGGGCATCGAACGCCTGATCCTGTTGCTGGAGACCCTCGGCAAGGTGCCGGAGTCGATCAGCCGCCAGATCGACGTCTACCTCTGCGCTTTCGGCGAGCAGGCCGAACTGGCTGGCCTGCGCCTGTCCGAAAGCCTGCGCGATCGTCTGCCGGGCCTGCGCCTGGCGGTCAACGCCGGCGGTGGCAGCTTCAAGAGCCAGTTCAAGAAGGCCGACAAGAGCGGGGCGCTGTATGCCCTCATCCTCGGTGACGATGAGCTTGCACAGCAGGTCATCGGTCTCAAGCCCCTGCGTGGCCAGGGCGAACAACAGAACATTGCCTGGGATGCTCTGGCAGAGCACCTGGAAGCCGCTGTCGCGCAGGCGTGACAGGGTCAAACCGCCGAATTGCTGAAAAGGAGTATTGGGGTGTCGAGTACCGATGATGAAGGCCTGGCCGCAGCCAAGGACTGGTGGAACCGCAACGGCAAGCCGCTGCTGACCGGTGCCCTGCTGGCCGGTGTGGTGGTGCTGGGCTGGAATACCTGGCACAAGTACCAGAGCAACCAGTCGCAAGGCGCCTCGCAGCTGTATCAGGCATTGCTGGAAACCAGCCTAACGCCAACTGGCCAGCCTGACCCGACCAAGGTCGCCGAACTGGCCGGCAAGCTCAAGAGCGAATTCGGCGGTACGGCTTACGCCCAGTACGGCAGCCTGTTCGTAGCCAAGGTCGCAGTCGACAGCGGCAAGCTCGACGATGCGGCTGCCGAGCTCAAGGGCGTGCTGGACAAGCCGGCCGACGTGACCCTGGGCGAAATCGCACGCCAGCGCCTGGCGCGCGTGCTGGCTGCCCAGAACAAGGCCGAAGATGCCCTGAAACTGCTCGACGGCGACGCCGATAAGGCGTTCCTGGCCAGCCGTGAAGAATTGAAGGGCGACCTGCTGGTACAGCTCGGTCGCGCCGACGATGCCCACGGTGCATACGAAAAAGCCAAGGCCGCGCTGTCCGATGACGCAGCGGTCGGTGGCCTGCAACTGAAGCTGGATGATCTGGCCAAAGGGGACGCGTGACGTGATCGGTTGGAAACAAGCAGCAGTGCTGACCCTGGCCGTACTGGCCGCAGGTTGCAGCAGCAACAGCAAGAAGGAACTGCCTCCGGCCGAGCTGACCAAGTTCACCGAAGAAGTGGTGCTGAAGAAGCAGTGGAGCCGTTCGATCGGTGACGGCCAGGGTGAAACCTACAACACCCTGGTACCGGCCATCGAGAACGACCGTATCTACGCCTCCGACGTCAATGGCGAAGTCTTCGCCCTCGACCGCATCACCGGTGACGTGGTGTGGAAGAAGGAACTGGACAAGCCGGTTTCCGGCGCTGTCGGTGTTGGCTATGGCCTGGTCATGCTCGGCACTCTCAAGGGTGAAGTGATTGCCCTGGACTCGAGCACGGGTGAGGAGCGCTGGAAAGCGCGCGTGACCAGCGAAGTGCTGGCTCCGCCTGCCAACAACGGTGACGTTGTGGTGGTGCAGACCCAGGATGACCGCCTCATCGGCCTGGATGCCGCCACTGGCGACCGTCGCTGGATCTACGAGAACACCCCGGCCGTACTGACCCTGCGTGGCACCGGTGCACCGATCGCCACCAACCGCCTGGCCGTTGCGGGCCTCTCCACCGGCAAGGTGGTAGCGGTGGACATCAACAACGGCGTGCCCGTGTGGGAAAGCCGTGTGGCCATTCCGCAAGGGCGTTCCGAGTTGGACCGCGTGGTCGATATCGACGGCGGCCTGCTGCTGTCCGGTGGTACCCTGTACGTCAGCACCTACCAGGGTCGCGTTGCCGGCCTGGACCTGGAAAGCGGCCGCGTGCTGTGGCAGCGTGATGCCTCGAGCTACGTCGGTGTCGCCCAGGGCTACGGCAACGTCTACGTCAGCGAGGCTTCGGGTACTGTCGAGAGCGTCGACGAGCGCTCCTCCAGCGCCTTGTGGACCAATGACTCGATGGCACGCCGTCAACTGTCGGCTCCGGAAGTGTTTTCCAGCTACGTGGCCGTGGGTGATTTCGAGGGTTACCTGCACCTGCTCAGCCAGGTCGATGGCCGTTTCGTCGGCCGTGAACGTATCGACAGCGATGGCCTGCGTGCCCGGCCCCTGGTGGTCGGCGACACCATCTACGTCTTTGGCAACAGCGGCAAGCTCGAGGCACTGACCATCCGCTGAAGCTATGCTCAAGACCGCTAAGGGTCTTGAGTTGCGGCGTAGGACACGCCGCCCGAACTCCGGCCGCTGCCTTGCAGCGGCCTTTGCATTTTCAAGAATTCAAGAGTGGAGAGCCGCATGGTTCCCGTAATCGCCCTGGTGGGCCGGCCGAACGTCGGCAAATCCACCATGTTCAACCGCCTGACCAAGACCCGCGATGCCATCGTCGGTGACCTGTCGGGCCTGACCCGTGACCGCCAGTATGGTGATGCCAGCTGGCAGGGTCGTTCGTACATCCTGATCGACACCGGTGGTATCACCGGTGACGAAGTGGGCATGGACGAGAAGATGGCCGAGCAGTCGCTGATGGCCATTGAAGAAGCCGACTATGTGCTGTTCCTGGTCGATGCCCGCGCCGGCATGACCGCCGCCGACCAGATGATTGCCGAGCACCTGCGCAAGCGCAACAAGTCGGCCATCCTGGTGGCCAACAAGATCGACAACATCGACGCCGACGTCGCCCGCGCCGAATTTTCGCCGCTGGGCATGGGCAACGCCATTCCGGTGGCGGGCTCCCAGGGCCGTGGCATCAACCAGCTGATGGAGTCGGTGCTGGGCCATATTCCTCGCGATGCCGAGGAAGAAGCCCTTGACCAGGAAGTAGCCGAAGGCGAGGAAGCGGTCCGTATTCCGGGCCCGAGCGAAAAGGATGGCATCAAGATCGCCATCATCGGCCGCCCCAACGTTGGCAAGTCGACCCTGGTCAACCGCATGCTCGGCGAAGAGCGCGTGGTGGTCTACGACCAGCCTGGCACTACCCGTGACAGTATCTACATCCCGTTCGAGCGCGATGACGAGAAGTACACCTTCATCGACACCGCCGGGGTGCGCAAGCGCGGCAAGATCCACGAGGAAGTCGAGAAATTCTCGGTGGTGAAGACCCTGCAGGCGATCAAAGACGCCAACGTGGTGATCTTCGTCATGGACGCCCGCGAAGGCGTGGTCGACCACGACCTCAACCTGCTGGGCTTCGCCCTCGAAGCCGGCCGTGCCATCGTCATCGCCCTGAACAAATGGGATGGCATGGAGCCGGGTGAACGCGACTACGTGAAGACCGAGCTGGAGCGCCGGCTGTTCTTCGTCGACTTCGCCGACATCCACTTCATCTCGGCGCTGCACGGCACTGGTGTGGGCCACCTGTACAAGTCGGTACAGGCCGCATTCAAGTCGGCGGTGACCCGCTGGCCGACCAGCCGCCTGACGCAGATCCTCGAAGACGCCGTCAGCGAGCACCAGCCGCCGCTGGTCAACGGTCGCCGCATCAAGTTGCGCTATGCCCACCTGGGCGGTGCCAACCCGCCGCTGATCGTGATCCACGGTAACCAGACCGAGAAGATTCCCAAGTCGTACTCGCGTTACCTGGAAAACACCTACCGCCGTGTGCTCAAGCTGGTCGGTACGCCGATTCGCATCGAGTACAAGGGCGGTGAGAACCCGTACGAGGGCAAGAAGAACACCCTCACCGACCGCCAGGTCAACAAGAAGCGCCGCTTGATGTCGCACCACAAGAAGGCCGAGAAGAAACGCCGCGACAAGCGCTGATAGCCGGCTGGCTTCATCGCCGGCGAGCCGGCTACCACAGGAAAAGCACAGGCCTCTAGGGCTGTGGGGTATCTGTGGGAGCCGGTTTGCCGGCGCTTAGGCCCTTTGATCCAAGGCAATCCCCCTATTGTTTCAACCTTTTTCCTGACTGCTTGATCCGCTATGCTCGGGTTCCACCCCGTGCCGGATACACCCCAGGAAAGAGGGCTCCATGATCCGCAGCAAACTGCCGAATGTCGGCACGACCATCTTCACCACCATGTCCCAGCTCGCCGTGCAGACCGGTGCGCTCAACCTCTCCCAAGGTTTCCCCGACTTCAATGGCCCGCAGGCATTGCTCGATGCAGTCGGCCGCCATGTGGCCGCGGGGCATAACCAGTACGCACCGATGACCGGCTTGCCCGCCTTGCGTCAGCAAGTGGCGGCCAAGGTCGAGCGGCTGTACGGCGCCAGGGTTGATGCCGACCAGGAAGTGACCATCACCCCCGGTGCCACCGAAGCGATTTTCTGTGCCATCCAGGCAGTCATCCAGGCGGGTGACGAGGTGATCGTTTTCGACCCCTGCTACGACAGCTACGAGCCTTCCGTGGAGTTGGCCGGTGGCCGTTGCGTGCACGTGCAGCTCAGCGACGGTGACTTCCGTATCGACTGGCAGACGTTCAGCGATGCCCTGAGCCCGCGCACGCGCATGGTCATCCTCAATTCACCGCACAACCCCAGCGGTGCCCTGATCACCCGCGACGACCTCGACCAGTTAGCGCACCTGATCGCCGAGCGTGATATCTATTTGGTCAGTGACGAAGTCTACGAGCACCTGGTCTACGACGGCGTGCACCACGCCAGCGTACTGGCCCATGACGAGTTGTATGCGCGTGCCTTCGTGGTCAGCTCGTTCGGCAAGACATATCACGTGACCGGTTGGAAAACCGGCTATGTGATCGCCCCTCCGGCACTGAGCGCGGAGCTGCGCAAGGTGCACCAGTACGTCAACTTCTGTGGCGTCACGCCGTTGCAGTGCGCGTTGGCCGACTTCATGGCCGAGCACCCGCAGCACCTTGATGAGCTGCCGGGCTTCTACCAGGCCAAGCGCGACCTGTTCTGCGACCTGCTCGAAGGCTCGCGATTCAGCTTTACCCGCACCGCCGGTACCTACTTCCAGTTGGTGGACTACTCGCAGATCCGCCCCGACCTGAATGACGTCGACATGGCCCTGTGGCTGACCCGTGAGCACGGCGTGGCGACCATCCCTGTATCGGTGTTCTACCAGCAACCTATCCCCGAGCAACGCCTGGTACGCCTGTGCTTTGCCAAACGTGAGGAGACGCTGCGTCAGGCAGCGGAAAAACTATGCGCGATCTGAGTGCACTGCCCAACTTGAAAATCGCCTTGGTCCAGACCACCCTGGCCTGGCACGACCGCGAAGCGAACTACGCGCATTTCGAGGTGCTGCTGGACCAGGCTGGCGATGCCGACCTGGTGATCCTGCCGGAGATGTTCACCACCGGCTTTTCCATGGAATCGGAGCGCTTGGCCGAGCCCGAGAACGGTTCGACCTACAAGTGGCTGAAGGCCCAGGCCAAGCGGATCGATGCGGTGATTACCGGCAGCGTGATCATTCAAGCCGCCGACGGCAGCCACCGCAACCGCCTGCTGTGGGCGAGGCCTGATGGCGAGATTCTGCACTATGACAAGCGCCACCTGTTCCGCATGGCTGGGGAGCACAAGCACTACACCCCAGGTGAGCGCCAGGTGCAGTTCGAGATCAAGGGATGGCGGGTGCGCCCGCTGATCTGCTACGACCTTCGCTTCCCGGTGTGGAGCCGTGATGCACAGGACACCGACCTGCTGCTGTACACCGCCAACTGGCCGGCCGCACGCCGCCAGCACTGGAACCGCTTGCTGCCGGCTCGGGGTATCGAGAACCTGTGCTACGTGGCG
Organism: Pseudomonas sp. KU43P; assembly: GCF_033095865.1. Taxonomy (NCBI): domain Bacteria; kingdom Pseudomonadati; phylum Pseudomonadota; class Gammaproteobacteria; order Pseudomonadales; family Pseudomonadaceae; genus Pseudomonas; species Pseudomonas sp. KU43P. Next base: position 1,039,188 of record NZ_AP019365.1, read on the forward strand.
GCGGTGAACCGGGTGGGAACTGACGGCAAGGGCTTTGCCTATTCCGGCGACAGCCAGGTGCTGGACTTCCAGGGCGAGAGCCTGCTCAGTGCAGGGGAGGCGGACGGTGTGTTCACCGCCGTATTGAGTGCGGCGGAGCTGGCGGCCTACCGGACCAAGTTCCCGGCCAACCTGGATGCCGATACCTTCGAGTTGCACTGACGTCACCCAAGGCATGGAGCCCTCGTGCTGATCGGGAAGCGCTTCGAACTGATGATGCGAAGTCATCAATACGAATATGCGAACTCACCCGATCATTGGCGAGGCGCTCCATGTTCCACAGAGACTTCACAGCAGAACTTTTTTGCAGCACTGCAAATCACCAAGGCGTTATTAGCGTCACGATGCATGAGCACGAAAGGCTGCTTTCGGTTTCGGATGACGGCTGGCTGTGCATCGATACAGGTGACCGGCCTGAAATTCTGCATCCCATTCGCTTTTCATTCCGCTATCTAGCGCACACGGAGGATCGAGTTCATTACAACGTAGGCTGCGCTTCAACTTCACCCACCGCTGACAGACGCGGCAAAATCGAGGACGGCAAGCTCGGTTACAGCGTGAATGCTTATGTCGGTTTTTATGAATTCACCATGATAGACAAAGTGCTCGGTGTTTCGGCTCCGTGGTACATGTTGCTTGATGCCCAAGCCACTACGTCCTTCTGGAAAATCGAGGTGCTCGGTGAGTGGGACGGATCGTTGGAAAGCGCGCAGGAAATGGATATCCACCTGCGTGATCACAGTGGGCGACGCATCGCGGCCTATCGTGAGTCGCCTTGCTACCCTGTGTTCCTGAATGTGGAAAAAGGCGAGATTCTCACCTTCCAGTTGCGCAACATCATCCTGCTCTAGACGTGTATTGAGCCGCTACTTGGCAGTGCCTGGCGTCGGGCACTGCCAGAAAAGGAAGCGGTAAGCCGTTAGTACACATCCCGCCGATACCGCCCATCTTCGATCAGCTGCTGTACTGCAGCCTCTCCCAGAATACCGTTCAGTGCAGCATCCACCCCCGCAGCCATCCCTTGCAGGCTGCCGCAGACGTAGACACAGGCCCCATCAGCCACCCAGCGCTTGACCGCATCGGCCTGCTGCAGCAAGACATCCTGCACATAGACCTTCTCGGCCTGATCCCGCGAAAACGCCAGGTCCAGTCTCGCCAAGTCGCCGTTCTGCAGCCAACCTTGCAGCTCATCGCCGCACAGTAGGTCATGTGCCCGGTTGCGCTCACCGAACAGCAGCCAGTTGCGCTGTTCGCCAGCAGCGATCCGCGCCTTCAGCAAGCTACGCAGGCCTGCCAGGCCGGTGCCGTTGCCAATCAGGATCATCGGCGCCGCAGTGTCAGGCAAATGGAACGCGCTATTGCGGCGCAACCGCAGGCTCAGGGTACCGCCAAGCGGCAGGTACTCTGTCAGCCAGCCGGACCCCAGGCCCAGGTGACCGTCGCCGTGGCGCTCCTGGCGTACGATCAGTTCCAGTACGCCGTCGTTGGCGATCGATGCGATCGAGTATTCACGGCTGCCGATCGGTACCAGTGCGTTGACCAGCGCTTGCGGATGCAGGCCGACCAGGTGCTCACGGTGGGTCGGCAGCTGACGGCCGGCCAGAGCCTGGGCGAGGGTTTCCTGCAGGCCGTCGAGCTTGACTGGCGTGCTGGCATCCAGCGCCATGCCGCGCAGGAACGTTTCGATCCGTGGTTGTCCATTGAGCGGCAGGATTTCCACCAGGTCGCCGGCCTCCCAGCGGACAGGTTGTTCAGGGCGCAGACCGAGCATGTATACCGGCTGGCCTTGGCTACCAGGGTTGAGCAATTCGCGGCGCTCAAGGGTCCAGTTGCCATAGCTGGGCGCCTGCCAGGCAGTGACTGGCTGGGCGCCGGTGAGCTGCGCCAGGGATTGTTGCCACTGTTGCAGCGCTGACGGGTCGGCGTTGTCCACTTCCACCGGGCTGAACGCACTGCTTGCACCGCGTTCGCCAAGCCAGGCCTGCAGGCGCCGGGCAAAGCCGCAGAAATGGGGATACTGGCGATCACCCAGGGCCAGCAGGGCATAGCTCAGGTTGTTCAGCGCCCAAGGTTGGCCCAGCACCTTGCGTTCGAACGCGCGCGCGCTGTCGGGGGCTTCGCCGTCGCCGAAGGTGCTGACCACGAACAGCGCGCGGCGAGCCTGACGCAGGTCATCTTCACCCAGCTCGGCCAGGGCGCGTACCTGCACGGGCAGGCCGGCAGCCTGCAGTTGCCCGGCGCTTTGCCACGCCAGTTGCTCGGCCATGCCGCTCTGGCTGGCGAAACCGATCAGCCAGCTGCCGGCACCGGCGTTGCCACTGTCGACATTGCCACGGGCGGCGCGCACCTGGCGCTTCTTGCGCCGGCGGTCGAGGTACAGCAGCCAGCCGGTGACGAAGAACAGCGGCATGGTCAGGCTGGCGAGGGTGACGATGATACGTCCCGGCAACCCGAAGTACTCGCCAACATGCAGGGCGTAGACGCTTTGCAGCAGCTGTGCCTTGAATGACTTGTCGAGGTAGCGCTCGTGTCTTTTCACCTGGCCGGTGGCCGGGTCCAGCACCAGGGTGTTGAAGGCGCGCGGATGCGCGGCGGTGTCTTGCAGGTAGAACAAGTTGGCCGGCTGTCCGCCAGCGGGTGGCAAGCGCAGGTTATAGGAGGCAAGGCCCGGGCCGGCGGCTTGCTTGAGATTGGCCCAGATGGCGTCGTAGTCGACCACCAGCGCGGGTGCATTCTTGTCGACCCTCTGCGGCCCATGGCGGCCACGGCCTTCACCGCGCTTTTGCTGCTGGCCTGCAGCAGGGGCGTCGCCCAGCAGCCTGTTCAGGCCTTCGCGATACCACTCATACGACCAGAACAGCCCGGTCAGGGCGAACAGCAGGTAGAACAGCAGGCACCAGGTGCCGGCCACGGCGTGCAAGTCCCAGTTGAAGGCACGGCCTTTCTTGGCCCAGTCGAAGGTCAGCCAGGTACGCCAGTTCAGCGCCTTGCGCGGCCAGCGCAGATACAGGCCGGAGAGGCAGAAGAAGACCAGCATCAGGGTGCAGGCGCCGGTGATCTGCCGGCCGCTGTCGCCCATGGCCAGGAAACGGTGCAGTTGCAGCATCAGGTTGAAGAAGCCCTGGCCGGCCACTTCACCCTTGAGCTCGCCAGTGTATGGGTCGGCGTAGCGCAGCTCGCCACGGCGTTCGCCGGGCGCCGGGGTGAAGAAGATGCGCGCGGCATTGCCTTCGCGGACATCGACCCACAGCATCGAGACCTTGTCGCCTCGCTCGGCCTCGACCCGGCGCACCAGCTCGGCCGGCGGCAACACGCCCTCGTGGCGTACCTCGACCTTCAGCACGTCGGCGTTGAACGCCCGCAGCAGTTCTTCCTGGAATGAATAGAGCGCCCCGGTAATGCCCATCAAGGCCAGCACCAGGCCAGCGGTGATGCCAAAGAACCAGTGCAATTGGAACAGCGTCTTCTTCACCACATCGATCACCTTGTCTTGCTACCGCTCGCTGCGCGGGGTGCATTATGCCTTGGTACGCAAAAGCCCCGCTCATGGTAGTGAACGGGGCTCGGCGATGTTTCGTTAGAAGTGGAAGCTGGTGGTCAGCAGCGCCGTGCGTCCTGCCGCCTGGTTGGCGTAGTGGGCGGCATAGGCCTTGTCGTAATAGACCTCGTTGGTCAGGTTCTGCACGTTCAGCTGCAGGTCGACGTTCTTGGTCAGCTTGTAGCTGGCCATGGCGTCGTAGCGCCAGTACGAGTCGACCATCACGCTGTTGGTGGTGTTGCCGAAGACATCATCGACGTAGAAGGCGCCGCCACCGATGGTCAGCTTCGGCGTGACATTGTAAGTGGTCCACAAGGTCAGGCTGTTGTTCGGGGTGTTGGGCAGCTGGTTGCCATCGTTGTAACCATCGACGAATACCGTACCGACGCGTTGCGATCCACCGTCGACGAGCTTGGCGTCCATGTAGGTGTAGCCCGCGAACACTTGCCAGGCTTCGGTCAGCTTGCCGGTGGCGCTCAGCTCCAGGCCATCGACGCGGGTCTTGCCGACGTTCTGGTAGGTGTTGTTATCCACCAGTACACGGGCGTTTTCCTTCTCGGTACGGAAAATCGCGGCGGTCAATGCCAGGCGTTCATTGAGCAGGTCCCACTTGGTACCGATCTCGTAGTTGCTGGTCTCTTCCGGTTTCAGCTCGCTGGTGGTGGTGGCGGTCACCAGTGCGTTGCCGTCGGAGCCTTCGCCGAGCGAAGCGCCAGGCGGGGTGGCGGAGGTGGCGTAGGACACGTAGATGCTGCCGTTTTCAGCAGGCTTCCAGGTCAGGCCCAGCTGGCCGGTGACGAATTCGCTGGTGTCTTTTGTCTTGAATGCGGTCGAACCGTTGGCCAGCTTGGTCTTGGCTTTTGTGTCGAAGTGGTCGTAGCGCAGGCCCATGGTCAGCAACCAGGCCGGATCGAGCTCCAGGGTATCGGTGAAGTAGATGGCGCGTGTGTTGCCTGCGGTGTCGGCGCCGGCTTCGGTGCGGCTGATGGTGCCGTCCCACTCTTCGTGCGGGTTGGGGTTCGGGAATGAGGTACAGACGCCGGAGATCTGGCCGGTTGCGCTCGAGCAGTTGCCGGAGCTGAAACCAGTGACGTTGTAACCGGACTTCACCGAAGTTTCACGGCTCAGTTCGATACCGGTGGAGAAACTGTTCTTCATGCCGCCGACATAGAAATCACCATACAGGTCGGTCTGGTTGGTGGTCGTGCGGGTGTTGGCCACGCGGTTGTTCGGGCGACGCCAGACTTCACCATTGAGGATGTTGCCCTTGCTGTCGTCTGGCTGGCTGTAGATGTAGTCCTGCAGCGTGTTGCCGTGACGCAAGGTGTTCTTGATGGTCAGCGAGTCGCTCAGGTCGTGCTCGATACTGATGGTCGAGATATCGGCACGGCTCTTGGAGAAGTCGCGGCCGACCAGGCCGTAATAGTTGCTGCTGCTACCACCGCCATGGGTCGGTTTGTCCGGGTTGGCCGAGGTGCGACCGGCCGAACTGCCGGAACGCAGGCTGTAGGGAATGCCCGAATCCGGCAGGTCGTCACTTTCCATGTGGTAGTAGTCGAGGCTCAGGCGGGTATCGGTGCCCAGGCCGAATACCAGCGAAGGCGCCACGCCCCAACGGTCGTAGTTGACTTCGTCGCGGCCGGCGACATTGCTCTTGTGGGTCATCAGGTTGAGGCGGCCGGCAACGCTGTCGCTGAACTGGTAGTTGCCATCGAGGGTGTAGCGCTGGGTCTGATCGCTGCCCCAGGTCCAGGCGCCATCGAGCGAGTTGCCCAGATGCGCACGCTTGCTGACCATGTTGATGGTGCCACCGGCAGCGCCACGGCCACCGATCGAGGAGTTCGGGCCCTTGGCTACCTCCACCGATTCGATGGCGAAGATTTCGCGGGTTTGCGAGCCGGTATCACGCACGCCGTCCAGGTACATCGAGCTTTGGCTGTCGAAGCCACGAATGAACGGGCGGTCGCCGGATGGGTTGCCACCTTCGCCAGCGCCCATGGTGATGCCTGGTACGGTGCGTAATGCGTCCTGCAGGGTCAGGGCACTGGTGTCCTTGATCACTTGCTGTGGGATCACGGTGATCGAGCGCGGCGTATCCACCAACGGTGCAGTGTACTTCTGCGAGGAAGCCTTCTCGACCTTGTAGTCGGTGCTGGCCTGTTCGGCTTTACCGTTGACGCTGGTGGCATCAAGGGTCACGGCATTGTTGGCAGCCGGGTCGGCGGCATAGGCGCTAGATGCGCTAAGGGCGACGCCGATGGCGGACACGATCAGGCGTGGTGAGCTCACTGCAGATGGTACGTGACGCATTGTTATGGACCTTCCCCAAGGTGTGAAGGCCGCGGATCATAATGTAAGCGATTGTAACTCACAATTGAGAGTCGTTACCATTCGCTATGAATTTACAATCTTTACAAATTCTCTTTACGTTTTGTGCCAGCTGAAACGTCTTAAGCGGCGAAAGGGCTTGTGCGACGTAAAAGGGAATCAATATCATTGGCGCCTTTACAGTTTCTGACGGTGCCGTCGCCATGCTGCTTCACATTCCCGGTTTGTTCGACCGCGATGAACTCGCCCGTATTCGCGAAGCCCTGGAGCAGGCCGACTGGGCGGACGGCAAGGTCACTGCTGGGTACCAGTCGGCGAAGGCCAAGCACAACCTGCAATTGCCGGAAGGGCATGCGCTGGCCCAAGAAATCGGCAGTGCACTGATCGACCGACTGTGGCAGACGCCGCGCTTCATGTCAGCGGCGCTGCCGCACAAGGTGTTCCCGCCGCTGATCAACTGCTACCGCGAAGGCGGCAACTTCGGCTTTCATATCGACAACGCCCTGCGCCAGCCCAAAGGCAGCCCGGAGCGGGTGCGTACCGACCTGTCCTCGACCCTATTCCTCAGCGACCCGGACAGCTACGACGGTGGTGAGCTGGTGATCCAGGACACCTTCGGCATTCAAGAGGTGAAGCTGGCCGCCGGCGACCTGGTGCTGTACCCCGGCACCAGCCTGCACAAGGTCAACCCGGTGACCCGCGGCGTGCGTTACGCAGCCTTCTTCTGGACCCAGAGCCTGGTGCGCGAGGACAGCCAGCGGGCGTTGCTGTTCGAGATGGACAATGCCATCCAGCAACTGACCGCCGATGTGCCGGAGCACCCCTCGCTGCTGCAGCTGACCGGCACCTACCACAACCTGCTGCGCCGCTGGGCCGAGGTCTGAGCCGTGTCTTATCAGTTGCGGCGTGATGAGGTGGTGGATGTCGCTGGCCTGAAGGCCATGCTCGCGCACAGCCCCGGCCAGGCGGCCCAGGCCATCCTGGCGGCGGCCGGGGAGGGCGTGGTCGAGGCGCAGTTGCTGCTTGGGCAGATCCTGCTCGACGGGCGTGGCATCGAGGCGGATGAGGTAGTGGCGCGGCGCTGGTTCGGTATCGCCGTCCAGGGCGGCAGTGCCATGGCGCACAACATGCTCGGCCGTTGCCTGGAGCATGGCTGGGGTGGCGATCAGGATCTGGCCCAGGCGGCTATTCACTATGCGCGCGCCGCCGACGCTGGCCTGGACTGGGGCCTCTACAACCTGGGCAACCTGTTGGCCACGGGGCGTGGCGTGCCTGCCAACCAGGCCCAGGCCTTGCTCTGTTACGAGAAGGCTGCGCAGATGGGCCATGCCAAGTCAATGAACCTGTACGGGCGCTACCTGGAGCAGGGCATCGCCACGGCCCCGAGCCCGGTGAGGGCGGTGCGCTGGTACCGGCGCTCGGCAGAAGCGGGGGATTTTCGCGGCATGTTCAGCTTGGCGCTGGTGCTGGTCGAGCGTGGGCAGGTGGCGGAGGCGGGGCCTTGGTTTGAGCGGGCACGGCTCGAGGGGAACGTGAATTTTCTGCGCAGTGCGTTGGTGACGTTGCAGGGGGCGGGGCCGATGCTGATGGCCTTTGCAGCGCGGTATGCCGAAGAGTTAGAACAACGCGAGACTTGAGGGTGACTGTACTGGCCCTATCGCCGGCAAGCCGGCTCCCACAAAGATCACACCGAACCCTGTGGGAGCCGGCTTGCCGGCGACAGGGCCGGTGCAGGCAAAACAAAACGGGGCCTTTCGGCCCCGTTCGGCATTACAGGTAGTAAGCCTTCAGCGGCGGGAAACCGTTGAATTCCACTGCGCTGTAGCTGGTGGTGTAGGCACCGGTCGACAGCCAGTACAGGCGGTCACCGATCGCCAGGTTCAGCGGCAGGCCGTACTTGTAGTTCTCGTACATGATGTCGGCGCTGTCGCAAGTCGGGCCGGCGATGACCACTTCTTCTGCCTCGCCTTTCTTTTCGGTCCAGATCGGGAACTTGATGGCTTCGTCCATGGTTTCGATCAGGCCAGAGAACTTGCCCACGTCGGTGTAGATCCAGCGCTCGACCGCAGTACGCGACTTGCGCGCCACCAGCACCACTTCGCTGACCAGGATACCGGCGTTGGCGATCAGCGAACGGCCCGGTTCCAGGATGATTTCCGGCAGGTCGTCACCGAAGTCTTCCTTGAGGAAGCGGATGATCTCTTCGGCGTAGGTCTCCAGGCTGTTGGTACGGGTGATGTAGTTGGCCGGGAAGCCGCCACCCATGTTGATCAGCTTGAGCTCGATGCCGTCTTCTTCCTTCAGGCGCTCGAAGATCACCTTGACCTTGGCAATGGCCGCGTCCCACACGCTGATGTCGCGCTGCTGCGAGCCTACGTGGAAGGAAATGCCGTATGGCACCAGGCCCAAATCGCGGGCGAGGATCAGCAGGTCCATGGCCATGTCGGTCTGGCAGCCGAACTTGCGCGACAGCGGCCAGTCAGCGGTGGTCGAGCCTTCGGTGAGGATACGTACGTACACCTTGGAGCCCGGCGCTGCCTTGGCGATGTTGCGCAGGTCGGCTTCCGAGTCGGTGGCATACAGGCGCACGCCCTTATCATAGAAGTAGCGGATGTCCTTGGACTTCTTGATGGTGTTGCCGTAGCTGATACGGTCAGCGCTGACGCCGCGGCCCAACACCTTGTCCAGCTCGTAGATCGAGGCGATGTCGAAGCTCGAACCCTTCTCTTTGAGCAGGTCGATGATCTCGACGGCCGGGTTGGCCTTGACCGCGTAGTAGACCTTGGCGAATTCGAACCCAGCGCGCAGGTCGTCGTAGGCCTGGCTGATCATCTGGGTGTCGATGAGTACGAACGGGGTTTCCTGCTTGTCGGCGAACGCCTTCATTTTCTGGAAGGTGTCACGCGCGAAATAGTCTTCGACCTGGATCGACATGCTCAGGGACTCCATGGGCAAACTGAAAAGATAAGTGGCTGCAAACTGAACGTCCTCCGTATCCCCACTTTGGTTCGCCTACTCAGTACTTGAGCCGGATGGATCGTTTCCAGCATGGACGTTCGGCGCGCACTTTAGGGCGTGAACACGGCAAGATCAACAGGCAATCCGGGCGCGTTCGTCGTGGATCTGGGCCCTATCGTTTGAATAACCGACTCGTGTGACCGGCAGATGTTCCCTGGGATGTTTCAAGCGTAAAAAATTGTGGAATAGACCGCAGGGAGGCCATCGCGGATGAATCCACTGCTACGGGCTTTTCCGGTTTTCTGCAGGAGCGGATTCATCCGCGATGCGGCTTCAGGTGTTCATATTTATGGCCACGCCAATTGGCACTTTGGTGCATGAAATTCCTCTTAAATTTTTTGTTACCGATCGGCGGAATTGCCGCAATTGATGAGAAACATTACTATTCGCACCCTCATCCGCCTCCCTGACGACCGAGACCGTGTCTGGACACAAAGGCTTCCTCGACCACTACCATGAGCTGATCGGCACCTGGACGCGCAAGCTACGCAGTCGACAGCATGCCGAGGACCTCACCCACGATGCGTTTGTGCGGGTACTGGAAAACCCGCGCGAGCAGGTCGAGCAGCCTCGTGCCTACCTGCATCAGACGGCGCGCAACATCGCGGTGGACAGTTTTCGCCGTGAGGACCGACGCCAGGCCCTGGAGCTGGAGGCCTTCGACGAGGGCGCCAGCGGCACCAGCGACCCGGAGGCTTATGTGCATGCCCTGGAACTGGCCGAGAGCGTCGAGCGGGCGCTGGCCGAGCTGCCGGTCAATTGCCGTCGGGTATTCATCTGGCAGAAGATCGAAGGCCTGACCCAGGCCGAGATCGCTGAGCGCATGGGTTTGACCAAGAACATGGTCGAAAAGTATATGATCCGCACGCTCCGACATCTGCGTGAGCACCTGGATGTGTCGGCACGATGAGTCAGGAGACCTTCCCCATGAAACAGCACGCTACCGATAGCGTCCGCGAGCAGGCGGCCAAATGGTTCGCCCGCGTGCAGGATGCGCCTCGCGATGCCGGGCTGCTGGCGCAGCTCGAGGCCTGGCTGGCGGTCGATCCGCAGCACCGTGAGGAATACCAGCAGCTCGTGCGGTTGTGGCAAGCCAGCGACTTCATTCCACGCCAGCGCCTGGAAGCGCTGTGTCAGGCCGAGCCGGTGCGGCAACTGCCGCGTCGACGCCTGTTGCAGCGGGCGTTGGCGGCCAGCGTGGCGGTGGTGGCTCTGGGGCTGGGCTGGGGCGGTTGGCAGTACCAGCAGCTGAATCATCAAGACACCTTGCAGACGGCGTTTGGTGAGCGTCGCCAGGTGGAGCTGCCGGACGGCTCGCACCTGGACCTCAACGGCGCTACCGACCTGCAGGTCGATTTCAGCCCGGGCCGGCGACACATCGTGCTGCGCACGGGCGAAGCGATGTTCAGTGTCGCCCATGACAGCGCCAGGCCATTCGTGGTCGATACCGCCCAGGGCAAGGTGACCGTCACCGGTACCCGTTTCGATGTGCGCCAGGACCCGGCAGCCACCCGCGTGGCCGTCGAGCAGGGCTCGGTGCGCGTACAGGGCAAGGGCAGCGCGCTGGCGCAACTGAGTGCCGGTCAAGGTTCGCATATAGATGTACAGGGCAACGTGGCCGCCCCCTACGCGGTCAATGCTGCTGAACTGACAGCCTGGCGCCAGGGCAAGCTGGTCTTCGACAACGCCACCCTGGCCGAGGTGGTCGCCGAAGCTTCGCGCTACCGCACCCAGCCGTTGCGGGTCGCGCCCGGCAAGGTGGCGCAGTTGCGGCTGTCCAGCACCTTCAGCATCGACGACACCGACGCCCTGCTGCGCGCCTTGCCGAGCATCCTGCCGGTGGCCATCAAGGACCACGAAGATGGTTCGCGCGAAATAATCGCGAAATAGATTCAGGTTTTTTTCCGTTCGTTCGTCTTCCCCGCCAGCTGCAACTGCCAAGCATTTCCATTTGCATGCGATTGGCGTTATCCCGACCTTCAGGATGTTTGACGACGTGAACAACAACAAGCCTTTTCCACGCTTCCGCGCCCTGGCGCTGGCCCTTGCGGTCAGTACCGTGGCTGTCAACGGCCAGGCTGCACAGGCTGGCGCCGCTATCCAGATCCAGGCACAACCATTGGCTTCGGCGCTGAGCCAGCTAGGCCAGCAGACCAACCTGCAACTGTTCTTCAGCTCGGAGCTGGTGGCCGGCAAGCAGGCGCCAGCGGTTTCCGGCCAGCTGACGCCGGTGGAGGCACTGCAACAGCTTTTGCAGGGCAGCGGGCTGACCTACGAGATGTCCCAGGACACCGTGGTGGTCAAGCCACTGCCGAGCACTGTCGACCTGGGCAGCGGCAGCCTGGAACTGGCACCCACCGACATCAAGGTGGTCGGTGACTGGCTGGGTGATGCCGATCAGGCCGTGGTGCAGAACCACCCCGGTGCACGCACGGTGGTACGCCGCGAAGCCATGGTGGAAAAGGGCGCGATGAACGTGCGCGACGTGCTGCGCGGCATCCCCGGGGTGCAGGTTCAGGATTCCAACGGCACCGGCGGCAGCGACCTGTCGCTCAACGTGGGTGTGCGCGGCCTGACCTCACGCCTGTCGCCACGCTCGACGGTATTGATCGATGGCATCCCAGCGGCCTTTGCACCTTATGGCCAGCCGCAGCTGTCGATGGCACCGATCTCCTCGGGCAACCTCGACAGCATCGACGTGGTCCGCGGCGCAGGTTCGGTGCGTTATGGTCCGCAAAACGTCGGCGGGGTCATCAACTTCGTCACCCGCGCGATTCCCGAAAAAGCCTCGGCAGAGCTGTCTACCACGCTGGAAACGTCGCAGCACGGTGGCTGGAAGCACACCGAGTCGGCCTTCGTTGGCGGGACCGCCGACAACGGCATGGGCGTTGCGCTGCTGTATACCGGGGTGAACGGCAACGGTTACCGTGAGAGCAACAACGGCAACGACATCGACGACGTGATCCTCAAGACTCACTGGGCGCCCACCGACGTCGACGAGTTCTGGCTCAACTTCCACTACTACGATGGCCGCGCCGACATGCCCGGTGGCCTGACCCAGGCGCAGTACGACAGCAACCCGTACCAGTCGCTGCGCGACTACGACTACTTCGCCGGGCGGCGCAAGGACGTGTCGTTCAAATGGCAGCGCCAGCTCGACGAGGCCACCCAGTTCGAAGTGCTGACCTACTACACCGACAGCTTCCGCGGCAGCGCCATCGCCTCGCGTGACATGAAGACCCTGTCGTCGTACCCGCGCAACTACCACACCTTCGCCATCGAGCCGCGGGTGTCGCGAATCTTCTTCACCGGCCCCGCTACCCAGGAAGTCAGCGTCGGCTACCGTTACCTGAAAGAAGCCATGCGCGAGCAGTCCACCCGCCTGGCCTTGATCGACAACGTGCCAACGCAGACCCCGACATCCGATGGCCATGTGTTCCAGGACCGCAGTGGCGGCACGGAGGCCAGCGCCTATTACATCGATGACAAGATCGATATCGGCAACTGGACCATCACCCCGGGCATCCGCTTCGAGCACATCAACACCGACTGGCGCGACCGCCCGGTGCTGGGCGCCAACAACAAACCGGTACCGGAGAAGAACCGCAGCATCACCAGCAACGAACCGTTGCCGGCGCTGAGCGTCATGTACCACATCTCCGATGCCTGGAAACTGTTCGCCAACTACGAGACCTCGTTCGGCAGCCTGCAGTACTTCCAGCTGGGCCAGGGCGGCACTGGCAACAGCACGGCCAATGGCCTGGAACCGGAAAAGGCCAAGACCTACGAAATCGGCACGCGCTATGACAACGGCGGCTTCGCGGGCGAGCTGACCGCGTTCTACATCGACTTCGATGACGAGCTGCAATACATCAGCAACGATGTGGGCTGGACCAACCTGGGTGCGACCAAGCACCAAGGGATCGAGGCGTCTGTGCGGTATGACCTGGTCGGGCTCGACCCACGCCTGGACGGCCTGTCGGTCAATGGGGGCTACACCTATACCCGCGCCACCTATGAAGGGGACATTCCTGGCTTCAAGGGCCGCGACCTGCCGTTCTACTCGCGCCAGGTGGCCACCGCAGGCGTGCGTTATGAAATCAATCGCTGGACCTGGAATCTGGATGCCTACGCCCAGTCCAAGCAGCGAGCGCCGGGTACCGGGATCAATGCCGATGGCAGCTTCAATGGCGACTACATCACCGAGCCGAGCGCAGATGGGCAGTATGGCGACATTCCGGGTTACGTGACCTGGCATGCCCGTGGCGGTTATGACTTCGGGCCGAAGCTGTCGAACCTGAAAGTGGCAGCGGGGGTGAAGAACCTGTTCGACAAGCAGTACTTCACCCGCTCCAGCGACAACAACGCCGGCATCTATGTGGGTGAGCCGCGCACCTTCTATGTGCAGGCCAGTGTAGGGTTCTGATACTGCGGCGGCCCAATCGCCGGCAAGCCGGCTCCCACAGGGAACTTACAGGCTCAAGCCTTTGTGGGAGCCGGCTCCCACAGGGAACTTACAGGCTCAAGCCTTTGTGGGAGCCGGCTTGCCGGCGTTGGGGGCGCAAAGCGCCCCCACGATCAGGACGCCACCGCCTCGGCCGGCGACACGATGCTGGTCTTGCCCCCTCGCGATCTGCCCGAACTCAGGTAAGCCGCAATCGACTCCTGCGTCACCTCCCCCAGGAACACCTGTTCCGCATCCAGCACCGGCAACCAGGCCCGATTGAACTCGTACATCCGCGACAACAGGATGCGCAGATGCTCATCGTGCGACGCCGTGGCATTGAACGGGCGCAGGAAGTCGCCGCACACCCCATGCTGGCGGTGCATGTCACGCCGGCGCACATAGCCCAGCGCCTTGTTCTGCCCGTCGGTCACAACCACGTAGCGCCGGTCGTGCTCGTCGAGCAGTTCCAGGGCATCGCTGACCGGCGTCTCGGGGCTCACCGACGGCGCGTTGTCTGCCGCATCCTCGGCACGTACCAGCAGCAGGCGCTTGAGGGTGCTGTCCTGGCCGACGAAGTTGCTGACGAAATCGTCCACCGGGTGCGCCAGCAAGGTATCCGGGTGATCCAGCTGTAGCAGCTTGCCGGCGCGGAAGATGGCGATCTTGTCGCCCAGCTTGATCGCTTCGTCGATATCGTGGCTGACCATGATCACGGTCTTGTTCAGCGCGCGTTGCATCTCGAAGAACTCGTTCTGGATCATCTCGCGGTTGATCGGATCGACCGCGCCGAACGGCTCGTCCATCAGCAGCACTGGCGCCTCGGCGGCAAGGGCGCGAATCACACCGATACGCTGCTGCTGGCCACCGGACAGCTCGCGCGGGTAGCGCTGCAGGTACTGCTTGGGTTCGAGCTTGATCATGCTCATCAGTTCGCGGGCACGGTCGTGGCAGCGCTGCTTGTCCCAGCCCAGCAGGCGTGGGACCACGGTGATGTTCTCTTCGATGGTCATGTTGGGGAACAGGCCGATCTGCTGGATCACGTAACCGATGTGGCGGCGCAGGGTCACTTCATCCAGGCCGCTGGTGTCTTCGCCGTTGATGAATACCTGGCCGGAAGTGGGCGTGATCAGGCGGTTGATCATCTTCAGCGTGGTGCTTTTGCCGCACCCCGAGGGGCCGAGGAATACGCAGATTTCGCCTTCGTTGACGGTGAGGCTGACCGAGTCGACGGCTTTGACGTCCTTGCCGTTGACGTTGAAGGTCTTGCTGAGGTTCTTGAGTTCGATCATGAGCGCAGTCCTTCTGGAGTCAGGGCACGTTGCAGGGTTTGCAGGAGCAGGTCGGCAATGATCGCCAGCAGGCTGACCAGCACGGCGCCGACCAGCAGCATCGACATGTCGCTGCGGCTGATGGACGTGAGGATGAGCACGCCGAGGCCGCCGGCGCCGATGGTGGCGGCGATGGTCATGACGCCGATGTTCATCACCACAGCGGTGCGCACGCCAGCGAGGATCACCGGCACCGCGATGGGTAGCTCGACCATGCGCAGGCGCTGGCCGAAAGTCATGCCGATGCCGCGAGCGGCTTCGCGGATGCCCGGCTCGACATTGGTCAGGGCGAGGTAGGTGTTGCGCAGGATCGGCAGCAGCGAATAGAGGAACACTGCCGTGATCGCCGGCAGCGGGCCGAGGCCCTGGCCGAACTTGGAATAGAACGGCAGCAGCAGGCCGAACAAGGCGATCGAGGGAATGGTGAGCAGCACCGTGGCGCTGGCCTGCAGGGGGCCGGCCAGGGCGGGGAAGCGGGTCATCAGGATGCCCAGTGGCACGCCGAAGAGGATCGCCAGGCCCACGGCGATGCCGACCAGCATGATGTGCTGCCAGGTCAGTTGCAGCACCAGGGCCCAGTCGAGGTGGGTGAAAGCGTCGAGCAGATTCATGGCTGTACCTCGCTCAGCGGGTGATCACGCAGGAACGCGGCGGCGACGGAGGTCGGGCTCTGGTGCTGCACGTCGACCTTGGCGTTGAGCTGGCGCATGGTTTCGTCGTCGAGTTGCTCGGCCAGCGGCTTGAGCAGGGCGACCAGTTGCGGGTGGGCGTCGAGCACGGCCTGGCGCACCACCGGGGCGGCGGTGTAATCGGGGAAGTAGTGCTTGTCGTCTTCCAGCAGCTTGAGGTTGAAGGCGTTGAGGCGGCCGTCGGTGGTGTACACCAAGCCGGCGAACACCTGGTTGTTGCTCATGGCCGTGTAGACCAGGCCGGCATCCATCTGGCGGATATTTGCGCGGCCCACCTGCAGGTCGTACATCTCCTTCAGGCCCACCAGGCCATCCGGGCGGTTGGCGAATTCGGTGTCCAACGCGATCAGATGATTGCGCCGGCTTTCGTCACGCAGCACCTGGTTGAGGTCGCTGATCGAGTTGACCTGTGGATAAGCCTCGGCCACTTGCTTGGGCAGGCCCAAAGCGTAGGTATTGCTGAATTTCGACGGAGTCAGCCAGATCAGGCCTTTCTTGGCATCCAATTGCTTGACCCGGGCGTAGGTGGCCTCGGCACTGGGCATGCGTTCGTCAATGTGGTTGTACGAAACCAGCGACACCCCGGTGTATTCCCACATCAGGTCGAGCTGGCCGGTTTCCTGGGCCTGGCGCGCCAGGCTGCTGCCCAGGCCCCCGGTGACACGCACGTCAAAGCCGTTGGCGCGCAGATACTGGGCGGTAATTTCGGCGAGCACGGTCTGTTCGGTGAACACCCGCGCGCCGATGCGGATCAGCGGTTTTTCCGCTGCCTGGGCAAAACCTGCGAACAGCAGGGCCGCGCCCAGGAGCAAGGCGATTCTCTTCTTCATACGTTCCCTCTTGTCAGTGGGCCAGGCCGCGTTCCAGCCAGCGCTTGCTGGAGAAACTCACCAGCGCATCGAGCAGCAAGGCCAGCAGCGCCGTGCAGGCGGCGCCCAGCAAAAGCTGCGGCTGGTTGTTCAGGGCGATGCCCGGGAAGATCAGGCTGCCCAGGCTGTTGGCGCCGATCAGGAACGCCAGGGGCGCGGTGCCGACATTGAGCGCCAGGGCCACACGCACACCGCCGACGATGATCGGCACGGCATTGGGCAGCTCCACCTGCCAGAGTTGCTGGCGCGGGGTCATGCCGATGCCGGTGGCGGCTTCCTTGAGCGAGGCGGGGACGTTCTTCAGGCCTTCGTAGGTGTTGCGCACGATCGGCAGGAGGGAGGCGAGGAACAGCGCGAAGATCGCGGGCCCGGCGCCGATGCCCAGGATACTCAGGGCGATGGCCAGAACGGCCAGGGGAGGGATGGTGTTGCCAACGTTGAAGAACTGCATGAAGCGCTCGGCTTTGTCGACCCGGTGCGGTCGACTCAAGGCAATGCCGGCGGGGATGCCCACGGCCAACGCCGCCGCCATCGAAGCCAGCACCAGAACCAGGTGCGCTTGCAGGTAGAACCCAAGATCGTCGCGATAATGCGCGATCGTGTCGATGCCGATCCAGTGGATCAGCAGGGCCAGGATGACGAGCACGGCGGCCCATCCCAACAGCCCTTTTCCGTAGCGTGTAGCCACAGGCGGACTCCTTGTGTTGTCGGCGAGCACACTCTTTTTTTGACCGACCATGGTGGGCGGCGAGTGGTGTGTTCGCGAGTAAGCAGCGTGAAGCAACCGAAGGCTGCGATCAGGCCATGAGCCGAACCCCGTCGGGCCCGAAAATGCTGATGAAACCAGTCCCCAAGCGAAGCGGGTTGCAGGGGAGTGGACGTCTCCGAGGGCGTAAAGGTTCCCATCTGAAGAGGCATTTGGCCAGTGCTAATCACTGGGGTGCTGGAATCTTGGCGAGAAAAAACAGCGGGTTATGGCGCTGTAGGCGTTGAAATAACTGCCCTGTGGCCATTTATCGTGATAAAGCGGTTGCAGGGTGAATTTATTGTGGCTGTGCGGGCCCTATCGCCGGCAAGCCGGCTCCCACGGGGGATCTTCACAAGCCTCAGGCCTTGTGCAGTACCTGTGGGAGCCGGCTTGCCGGCGATAGCGCCGGAACAGGCGCCACTCATTCGGCAGATTTTGGTCCGCGCCCAACTTCAGGTATGATATCGCCCCTTTTTAAATCCCCCATTCAGGCGATTTCCCATGACCAACCAGGCCGCCGAAGTCGCGAAGCGCCGCACTTTCGCAATCATTTCCCACCCCGACGCCGGTAAGACCACCATCACCGAGAAGCTCCTGCTGATGGGCAAGGCCATTGCCGTCGCCGGTACCGTGAAGTCGCGCAAGTCCGACCGCCACGCCACCTCCGACTGGATGGAAATGGAGAAGCAGCGCGGCATCTCCATCACCACCTCGGTGATGCAGTTCCCGTACCGCGAGCACATGATCAACCTGCTCGACACCCCCGGCCACGAAGACTTCTCCGAAGACACCTACCGCACCCTGACCGCGGTGGACTCGGCGCTGATGGTGCTCGACGGCGGTAAGGGTGTAGAGCCGCGTACCATTGCTCTGATGGACGTCTGCCGCCTGCGCGACACGCCCATCGTCAGCTTCATCAACAAACTCGACCGTGACATCCGCGACCCGATCGAACTGCTCGACGAGATCGAGGCAGTCCTGAAGATCAAGGCCGCGCCGATCACCTGGCCGATCGGTTGCTACCGCGACTTCAAGGGCGTGTACCACCTGACCGGCGACTACATCGTGGTCTACACCCCCGGCCACGGCCACGAACGCACCGAAGCCAAGATCATCCAGAACCTGGACTCGGACGAGGCCCGTGCTCACTTGGGCGACCAGTACGATTCGTTCGTCGAACAGCTCGAACTGGTGCAGGGCGCCTGCCATGAGTTCAACCAGGAAGAGTTCATCAACGGCCAGCTGACCCCGGTGTTCTTCGGTACCGCACTTGGCAACTTCGGTGTCGACCACGTGCTCGACGCGGTCGTCGATTGGGCGCCGCGCCCGCTCGGCCGTGTGGCCCACGAGCGCACCGTGGAGCCGGTCGAGGAGAAGTTCACCGGCTTCGTGTTCAAGATCCAGGCGAACATGGACCCGAAACACCGCGACCGTATCGCCTTCATGCGCATCTGCTCGGGCAAGTACGAGAAAGGCATGAAGATGCGCCATGTGCGTATCAACAAGGACCTGCGCGTGGGCGATGCGCTGACCTTCTTCTCCTCCGAGCGCGAGCAGCTGGAAGAGGCGTATGCCGGCGATATCATCGGCCTGCACAACCACGGCACCATCCAGATCGGCGACACCTTCACCGAAGGCGAGGCGCTGGGCTTCACCGGTATCCCGCACTTCGCCCCGGAGCTGTTCCGCCGCGTGCGCCTGAAGGACCCGCTGAAATCCAAGCAGCTGCGCCAGGGCCTGCAGCAGCTGGCCGAAGAGGGCGCGACCCAGGTGTTCTTCCCCGAGCGCAGCAACGACATCATCCTGGGTGCGGTCGGTGTGCTGCAGTTCGACGTGGTCGCCAGCCGGCTGAAGGAAGAGTACAAGGTCGAGTGCGCCTATGAGCCGATCACCGTGTGGTCGGCGCGCTGGATCGCCTGCGATGACAAGAAGAAGCTCGAAGACTTCCAGAACAAGGCCATGGAGAACCTGGCGATCGACGGCGGTGGGCACCTGACCTACCTGGCGCCGACCCGAGTCAACCTGGCGCTGATGGAAGAGCGCTGGCCGGATATCAAGTTCCGCGCGACTCGCGAACACCATTGATCGGCACAGTGGCCCTATCGCCGGCAAACCGGCTCCCACAGGGATATCTACAGGCCTCAAGCCTTGTACGGTGCCTGTGGGAGCCGGCTTGCCGGCGATAGGGCCGGTGCGGAAAAGCTAGTTCCCCGCCTTGATACTGGTCCAGATCCGCGTCCTGATGCGGTCGATCTTCGCCGGCATCGCCTCCAGCGCATACAGCTTGCCCATCACCTCGTCATTGGGGTAGATCATCGTGTTGCCTTTCATCGCCGGGTCCACCAGCCCGTCAGCCTTGAGGTTGCCGTTGGCGTACTGCACGTGGTTACTGATGTTGGCCATCACTTCTGGCTGTAGCAGGTAGTTCATGTAGGCATAGCCCGCCTTCTCGTCCGGCGCATCAGCCGGCATGGCGACCATGTCGAACCACATCGGCGCGCCTTCCTTGGGTATCGAATAGCCCACCTTGACCCCGTTCTTCGCCTCGTCGGCGCGGTTCTTCGCCTGCAGCACGTCACCCGAGAAGCCTACTACCACGCAAATGTCGCCATTGGCCAGGTCGCCGGTGTACTTGGAGGAGTGGAAGTAGCTGATGTACGGGCGCACCTTCATCAGCAGCGCCTTGGCCTTCTCGTAATCCTGCGGATCCTGGCTGTGGTGCGGCAGGCCCAGGTAGTGCAGGGCGATCGGCAGCAGCTCCGGGCCGTTGTCGAGCACGGCGACGCCGCAGCTTTTCAGTTTGCTCATGTACTCGGGCTTGAAGATCAGGTCCCAGGAATCGACCGGGGCGTTGTCGCCGAGCACCGCCTTGACCTTGTCGATGTTGTAGCCGATGCCCGTGCTGCCCCACAGATAAGGGAAACCGTACTGGTTGCCCGGGTCGTTGACCTCCAGCGCCTTGAGCAGCACCGGGTTCAGGTTTTGCCAGTTGGGCAGCTGCGTCTTGTCGAGTTTCTTCAGGGCCTTGCCCTGGACCTGCCGGGCCATGAAGTGGTTGGACGGAAACACCACGTCATAACCGGAGTTGCCGGTCATCAGCTTGCCGTCGAGGGTCTCGTTGCTGTCGTACACGTCGTAGGTCGGCACGATGCCGGTGGCTTGCTGGAAGTTCTTCAGGGTGTCGGGCGCGACATAGCTGGACCAGTTGTAGATCTTCACCGTGTCGGCGGCGCTGGCCACGCTGGCGGCCAGCATCAGGGGTGCGATAAGGAGCGTGCGCATGTCGGGGTTACCTTGCTTTGTCTGTTGTTATCGAAGGCAGGCGATCAGCGGATCAGAAGATGAGAACGTAGGTCTTGCGCACGGTTTCCTGGATGTCCCAGATACCGGTGCTGTTGGCCGGTAGCATCAATGCGTCTCCGGCTTCTATGAGCAGGGTCTCGCCACCGTCGGGGGTGAAGGTGCAGCGGCCCTTGATGAAATGGCAGAACTCCTGTTGCACGATCTGCCGCCGCCAGCGCCCGGGGGTGCACTCCCAGATGCCGGTCTCGACGCCGTCGCTGCGCTCCACGCAAGTGACCGAGGCCACTGACACGGGTTCGCCAAGGGGTACCGCGACCGGGTTGGCGCTGTCCAGCACGGCGCTGTCGGTGTGTTTGAACTGGGTGATGCTCATTGCCGGTGAGTCCTGTGCAGATGAAAGGGAAGTCAGTGCATGAAGCCTTCCATGAAGTCCGCGAGCGAGCTGGCCAGGCGCCGCCTCCAGGGCGCGCTGGCGGGGTTGGCGAGGGTCCGGTCCTCGTGGACGAAACTCTGGATGATGGCGTTGTAGCCCAGCCAGCGGCAGGGTTCTGGCGGCCAGCTGGCCAGGCTCGACAGCGGGCGGTTGTCGAGCACCCAGGGCTGGGCGGTCAGTTCGTTGTGCTGGTTGAGGATCAGTGCTGCCAAGGTGCGCCCACCCAGGTTTGTGGCGCCGACGCCTTCGCCGCCGTAGCCGCCGGACAGGGCGATACCGCGCTGGCGGTCGCACAGCATGTGCGGGCGGAAACGCCGGGCCATGCCCAAGTTGCCGCCCCAGGTATGGGTGATGCGCACGTGCTTGAGCTGCGGGAAGAGTTCGCTGAACAGGTAGCGGCGCAGCTCCACTTCGGCTTCGGTCAGGGTGAAGTTCTCGCGCAGCCGGCCGCCGAAGCGGTAGCCGCCACGGGCGCCGAACACCAGGCGGTTGTCGGCGGTGCGCTGGCCATAGGTGACCTGGCGGCTGTTTTCGCTGAACGCTTGACCTTGGGCCAGGCCGATCTGTTGCCAGGTCGACTCGGGCAGTGGTTCGGTGGCGACCAGCAGGCTTTGCACGGGGAGCTGGTGCTTGCCCAGGGGCGGCAGGCTGGCAGCGTAGCCTTCGACTGCAGGCACCATCCATTGGCAGCGCAGGCGGGCCAGCGGAGTGCGCACTTCGCCAGGCTGCCAGTCGATGGCCGGGGTGTTTTCATAGATGGGCACGCCCAGCGCCTCTACCGCCCGGGCCAGCCCTCGCACCAGCTTGGCCGGCTGGATGGTCGCGGTGTGCGGGCTGTAGATGGCGCCATAGGCATTGCTCACCCGCAACTGCGCCGCCAGTTGTTCGGGGCCGAGCCAGCGGTAGTCCTCCTCGCGCATGCCCTGGCTGTACAGGTCATCAAGGTAGGCACGCAGGCTGCGCTCCTGTTCCGGGTAGCGGGCGGCGCAATACAGCACGCCACCTTTGCGGAAGTCGCAGTCGATGGCCTCGCGCTGCAGCACGGCATGAACTTCATCGGGGATGCCTTGCAGCAGGTCGATGCTGGCGCGTCGCTGCTGAGGCGACAGGCTGGCCAGCAGGCGGTCTTCGCCGAGCATGTTGCCCATCAGCCAGCCGCCGTTGCGCCCGGAGGCACCGAAGCCGGCGATATTGGCTTCGATCACGGCGATATTCAGGTGCGGGGCCTGGCGCTTGAGGTAGTAGGCGGTCCACAAGCCCGTGTAGCCGGCGCCGATGATGCACACGTCCAGGTCGAGGTCTTCGCGCAGGGCCGGGCGGGCGCACAGCGGCTCGTCGAGCTGGTCCATCCACAGGCTGAGCGTGCGCAGGGGTTGCATTGGGTTCGGCTCCACATCCGTCTAGGTCTGTGGGCGATGCTAGTGGGGTTGGCGGATGGCTGTCCTACGTGCGTGCACGCAGGGAATTTTGCTTGAGGTAGGCCTTGGGCGTGAGCCCGGTGTGCTCGCGGAAGCACTTGTAGAACGCCGACAGGGAGTTGAAGCCGGCGCTGAATGCCAGGTCGTCGATCGACGCCGCACGGCTGTGGTCGCCAAGGCTGGCCATCAGGTGTTGCAGGCGCGCCTGGTTGACGTAGCGGTAGAAGCTCTGGCCGAGCACCTGGTTGAGCAGATAGGAGATCTGGTTGCGGCTGTAGCCGCTGGCATCGGCCACTTGTTGCAGGTCCAGTTCTGGGTCGAGGTACGGGCGCTTGCGCTGGAAGTAGTGCTCCAGGTCCTGGGCCATGGTTGACAGCTGCCGGGGCGACAGGCCCAGGCGGCTGGTAGCCGGGCGCGGGCCGCTGCGGGTCAGCCCCGGGCTGTTCTGTCGGACCAGCGTGGCGTATTCGTTGACCCGCCAGATAAGCCCGTCCCTGACCGTGATCGCTTCGCTCGACTGGAAGGCCACCAGGCCTTCGCCACCCTGTACCGTGACCTGGTACTGGATGAACGCGGTGCAGCCATCGACACGGATGCGGTCGCTGTGGACGATGTCTTCGCCAGCCTCGTGCGGCAAGCAGGCGCGCACGTAGTCGCGCAGTTCGCGATACCCGAGCACGCGGTTCTGGAAGAAGTCGTGGTACTGGATCTCGGGGTGATAGAGCGCGATCACGCCGTCGAGGTCGCGGTGCTTCCAGCACAGGTGGTAGCGCAGGACCGTTTCGGCGGTGATCGGCGTTTGTTCGGGGCCGTCGGGGAGTGTGTTCGGGCTCATGCGCAGATAGTGCCGAGGGGCGGGAATGGAGGCAAGTCAGTGCCGGCCATTTCGCGGGGCTCGCATTGCATAAACCCTGAGCCATTAGCCGTAATCCGGGATTTTTGCACGATGTAAAAACAGCGAGTGAGGCTAAACCCTTGAATTTGCTGAAAGTCATTTTTTGACACATTTGGCACAGCCTCTGCACCGGTAATAGCGCGACTGGTCTTGCTGCTCACAACAAAAGGCGAAAATCACATGATCCCCTCTGCCGAATACCCCTATGCCGATGCTCAGTCCCGCTCAGGCGTGTCCTGGGCGGCCATCTTTGCCGGTGCCGCTGCGGCGGCGTCCCTTTCCCTGATCCTGGTAGTACTCGGTGCAGGTCTCGGCTTTGCCGCCACCTCGCCCTGGGCGAATGAAGGTGCCAGCGCCAAGGCGTTAGGTATCTCGACGATCATCTGGCTGTTGCTGACCCAGATCCTCGCCTCCGGCCTGGGTGGCTACATTGCCGGTCGCCTGCGGGTGAAGTGGGCCAACCTGCACGGTGATGAGGTGTATTTCCGTGACACGGCCCATGGCTTCCTGGCTTGGGCGGTTGCCACGCTGGTGGCAGCCATGTTGATCGTGAGTACCGCCGGTGGCCTTGCGAGTGCCGGTATTCAAGCCGGGGCGAGTGCCGTGGGCGCTGCCGCGAGCATGGCACCTAAGCCTGACCCCAACGCCTATTTCGTCGACAGCCTGTTCCGTGGCGACGGCCCGGCTCCGGTAAGCGAGGATGCCGCCAACGGCATCGCGGCGCGGATCATCGCCAAGTCGATCACGCAGGGAACGCTTGAAGAAGGCGACCGTGCCTACCTGGCGCAGCTGGTGGCGCAACGTACTCGCTTGAGTCAGCCCGAGGCCGAAGCACGGGTGGATCAGGTGTTCGCACAGGTGCAACAGGCCAAAGTACAAGCCAAGCAGGCGGCCGATACCGCAGCCAAAGTGGCGGCATGGACCGCGCTGTGGACATTCGTTGCGCTGTTGTGTGGGGCGTTCTTTGCCAGCCTGGCCGCGCTGTTCGGTGGCCGTCAGCGTGACCGTGTGCTGTGGCTGGAAGGGGAAGGGGTGGAATACACCGCGCGTCGTACCGTTCAACGTTGAGGAAGGAGAAACGTCATGCGCTCATTACTGCTGTGGATGCTTGGGGTACCGATTCCGGTGATCATCCTGATCGCGATATTCATGCATTGAGATCGTCGGGGCCGCTTTGCGGCCTATCGCCGGCAAGCCGGCTCCCACAGGGGCATCACTGTTACCTGTGGGAGCCGGCTTGCTGGTGAAGGCGATGCGGGGCTAGAGGAACTGCTCGGCGTAGTGACAGGCTACTTGGCGTGTACCTACCTGCCGAAACGCTGGCACTTCCTTGGCACAGCGCTCCGTGGCATACGGGCAGCGCTTGTGAAACGCGCACCCATCCGGCGGGTTCAACGGGTTGGGCAACTCCCCGGCAATGCGGATCTTCGGCTTCAACGGGTCCGGATGAATCGCCGGAGTGGCCGACAACAACGCCTGCGTATACGGATGCAGCGGCTTCTCGTAGATATCCTCCTTGGGCCCCATCTCCGCCGGCCGGCCCAGGTACATCACCAGTACCTGGTCCGCTACATGGCGCACCACCGCCAGGTTGTGGGAGATGAATACATAGGCCGTGTTGAATTCCTTCTGCAAGTCCATGAACAGGTTAAGCACCTGCGCCTGGATCGACACGTCCAGTGCCGAGGTCGGCTCGTCCGCCACCAGCACTTTTGGTTGCAGCATCATCGCCCGGGCCAGGGCGATGCGCTGGCGCTGACCACCGGAGAACATGTGCGGATAACGCTGATAGTGCTCGGGGCGAAGGCCGACCTGTTCCATCATCTTCTGCACTTTCTCACGCCGCTCCGTCTTGCTCAGCGCGGTATTGATCAGCAGCGGTTCGGCCAACTGGTCGCCGATCTTCTGCCGTGGGTTGAGCGAGGCGTAGGGGCTCTGGAACACCATCTGCACATCGCGGCGCAGTTGCTTGCGCTCTTGCTTGCTGGCGCCCTTGACCTCGGTGCCGGCAATCTGCAGCGAACCCGAGGAGGGCTCCTCGATCAGGGTCAGGGCACGTGCCAGGGTCGACTTGCCACACCCGGACTCTCCGACCACGGCCAGGGTCTTGCCTGCCTCCAGTTCGAACGACACGCCATTGAGTGCTCGCACCAGGGCGTGGCCCTTGAACAGGCCGCGTGAAACCTCGTAATGCCGGGTCAGCTCCCGTGCGGTTAGAACGACGGCCATCACGCCACCTCCTGGTTCAGCGGGTAGAAGCAACGCACCAGGCTGTGGGCCTGGGGATCGAGGGTGGGGCGCTGGCGCCGGCAGTTGTCCTGCACGTACGGGCAGCGCGGTGACAGCAGGCAGCCGTCGGGGCGGTCGTAGCGGCCGGGGACGATGCCGGGCAGGGTAGCCAGGCGTTCGGCGCCGATGCTGTGCTCGGGGATCGCCGCCAGCAGCGCTTCGCTGTAGGGGTGGGCCGGGACGTCGAACAGCTGCGGCACCTGGCCCACTTCCACGGCCTGGCCGGCATACATCACGCATACGCGCTTGGCGGTTTCCGCGACCACGGCGAGGTCGTGGGTGATCAGGATGAGCGCCATGTTGCGCTCCTTCTGCAGGTTCACCAGCAGCTCCATGATCTGCGCCTGGATGGTCACGTCCAGCGCGGTGGTCGGCTCGTCCGCGATCAGGAGCTTGGGCTCGCCGGCAATCGCCATGGCGATCGCCACGCGTTGGCTCATGCCGCCCGAGAGTTGGTGCGGGTAGGCGTCCAGGCGACTTTCGGCGGCCGGGATCTCGACTTTTTTCAGCAGCTCCAGGGCGCGCTGGCGTGCAGCCTTGCCCTTGAGCCCCAGGTGCTGGCGCAGCACCTCCTCGATCTGGAAGCCGACGGTGTAGCTCGGGTTGAGCGCGGTCATCGGGTCCTGGAAGATCATCGCGATGTCCTTGCCCACCACCTTGCGCCGCTGGCGGCCGCTGAGCTTGAGCATGTCGGTGCCGTCGAAGCTGAGGGTGTCGGCGGTGATGCGCCCCGGCGCGTCGATCAGGCCCATGAGGGCCATCATGGTCACCGACTTGCCCGAGCCGGATTCGCCGACGATGGCCAGGATCTCGCCAGCTTCGACCGACAGGTCCAGGCCGTCGACCACGGGTACGGCATTGGCGTCGCCGAAGCGCACGTTCAGGTTGTTGATCTGCAACAGTGACATGGCGCTCTCCTCAGGCGGCGTTCTTGAGTTTCGGGTCCAGCGCATCGCGCAGGCCGTCGCCCATCAGGTTGATTGCCAGCACACTGAGCAGAATCGTCAGGCCGGGCAGGCTCACCACCCACCAGGCGCGTTCGATGTAGTCACGCGCCGAAGCCAGCATGGTGCCCCACTCCGGGGTCGGCGGCTGCACGCCCAGGCCCAGGAAGCCCAGCGCGGCGGCATCGAGAATGGCGGAGGAAAAGCTCAGGGTGGCCTGCACGATCAGCGGCGCCATGCAGTTGGGCAGCACGGTGACGAACATCAGCCGCGGCAGGCTGGCCCCGGCCAGGCGTGCGGCGGTGACGTAGTCGCGGTTGAGCTCGCCCATCACGGCGGCGCGGGTGAGGCGCACATAAGAGGGCAGGGAGACGATGGCGATGGCGATCACCGTGTTGATCAGGCCAGGGCCGAGGATCGCGACAATCGCCACGGCCAGCAGCAGCGACGGCAGGGCCAGCATCACGTCCATCAAACGCATGATCGACGGGCCGAGGATGTGCGGGAAGAAGCCGGCCAACAGGCCCAGGAGGATGCCGGGAATCAGCGACATCACTACCGAGGAAAGGCCGATCAGCAGCGACAGCCGCGCGCCCTGGATCAACCGCGAGAGCAGGTCGCGGCCCAGTTCGTCGGTGCCGAGGATGAACTGCCAGTTGCCGCCTTCGAGCCACACCGGTGGCGTCAGCAGGAAGTCGCGGTATTGCTCGCTCGGGTCGTGCGGGGCGACCCACGGCGCGAACAGGGCGCAGAACACCACCAGGCACATGAAGGCCAGGCCCATTACCGCGCCCTTGTTGCGCGAGAAGGCCTGCCAGAACTCTTTGTACGGTGAGGGGTAGAGCAGGCTCTGGTCCACCGGGTTGGCCGGCGCGACGGATTTCGGGATCGGGCTAGTCATGACGAGGGCCTCAGCGCTGATGACGGATGCGTGGGTTGGCCAGGCCGTAGAGGATGTCCACGACGAAGTTGACCAGGATCACCAGGCAGGCGATCAACAGGATGCCGTTCTGGACCACGGGGTAGTCACGGGCACCGATGGCTTCGATCAGCCATTTGCCGATGCCCGGCCAGGAAAAGATGGTTTCGGTGAGCACGGCACCGGCCAGCAGGGTGCCGATCTGCAGGCCGAACACCGTCAGTACCGGCACCAGCGCGTTGCGCAGGCCGTGCACGAACACCACACGGGCCGGCGAGAGGCCCTTGGCGCGGGCGGTACGGATGTAGTCCTCGCGCAGCACTTCAAGCATCGACGAGCGGGTCATGCGGGCAATTACCGCCAGCGGGATGGTGCCCAGCACGATGGCCGGCAGGATCAGGTGCATCACCGCATCCTTGAATGCGCCTTCTTCGTCGCTGAGCAGGGTATCGATGAGCATGAAGCCGGTTTTCGGCTCGATGTCGTAGAGCAGATCGATGCGCCCTGAGACCGGCGTCCAGCCCAGGCTCACCGAGAAGAACATGATCAGAATCAGGCCCCACCAGAATATCGGCATGGAATAGCCGGCGAGCGAGATGCCCATCACCCCATGGTCGAACAGCGAGCCGCGCTTGAGGGCGGCGATCACACCGGCCAGCAGGCCTACGGTGCCAGCGAACAGCAAGGCGGCGAACGACAGTTCCAGGGTGGCCGGGAACAAGGTGAGGAACTCGGTCCACACGCTCTCGCGGGTGCGCAGGGATTCACCCAGGTCGCCCTGGGCCAGCTTGCCGACGTAGTCCAGGTACTGGACCGGTAGCGGCTTGTTCAAGCCCAGGCGCTCCATGGCCTGGGCATGCATCTCGGGGTCGACCCTGCGCTCGCCCATCATCACTTCCACCGGGTCGCCGGGGATCAGGCGTATGAGCGCGAAGGTCAGCAAGGTGATGCCGAAGAAAGTCGGAATCAGCAAGCCCAGGCGCCGGGCAATAAAACTCAACATTGTCGGGGTTACCTCATCAGCCGTTGTACGGCGGTGCCGCCGGTGCCCGTGTGGGTTGCCGGCGATCGTTGTTGTTCTACTTCACCTTGGTGGTGGCGAAGTTGTTGTTGGTCAGAGGGTTGATCACGTAACCCTCCACGTTTTCACGCATGGCGGTGAACATCTTCGGATGGGCCATGCTGATCCAGGGTTGATCGTCATCGTACACCTTCAATGCCTCGGCATAGAGCCTTGCGCGTTCGTCGTTGTCGATCACTTCGCGGGCGCGAGTGATCAGGTCCTGGAATTTCGAGTTGCACCAGCGGGCGTAGTTCTCGCCGTTGCTGGCGGCTTCGCAGCTCAGCAGCGGGCTGAGGAAATTGTCCGGGTCGCCGTTGTCGCTGGCCCAGCCGGTGGACACCAGGTCGGCCTCGCCTTTCTTGGCACGGCGCAGCATTTCAGCCCACTCCATCACGCGGATATCCAGCGTGAGGCCGATCTGCTTGAGGTCGGCCTGGAGCATTTCGGCGGACAGGCGCGGATTGGGGTTGGTGGGGCCGCCGCCGTTGCGGGTGAACAGGGTGATCACCGTGCCTGGTGGCAAGCCAGCTTCCTTGAGTAGTTCACGGGCCTTGTTCAGGTCGCGGGGTGGGTTCTTGTTATCGGTGTTGTAGCCGATCATGGTCGGTGGGTACGGGTTTACCCCGACCAGCGCATTACCCTTGCCGAACAGCTGATCGACGTGGGTCTGACGGTCGAAGGCCATGTCGATGGCTTTGCGCACACGTACGTCGCTCAAGTACTTGTGCTGGGTGTTCATGGCGATGTAACCGGTGACCAGGGCTTCGGTCTCGGCCACCTTGAGCCTGGGGTCGGCCTTGATCGAGGGAACGTCGTCCGGTTTGGGGTACAGCGCCACCTGGCATTCGTTGGCGCGCAGCTTCTGCAGGCGCACGTTGCTGTCGGTGGCGATGGCGAAGATCAGCGCATCGCTTGGCGGCTTGCCGCGGAAGTAGTCAGGGTTGGGTTTGAAGCGGACCTGGGCGTCCTTGTTGTAGCGCTGGAAGATGAACGGGCCGGTGCCGATCGGCTTGCTGTTGAGCTCGGCCGTCTTGCCGGCCTTGAGCAGTTGGTCGCCGTATTCGGCAGAGTAGATCGAGGTGAA
The DNA here is from genome assembly GCF_033095865.1 of Pseudomonas sp. KU43P. Taxonomy (NCBI): domain Bacteria; kingdom Pseudomonadati; phylum Pseudomonadota; class Gammaproteobacteria; order Pseudomonadales; family Pseudomonadaceae; genus Pseudomonas; species Pseudomonas sp. KU43P. Next base: position 1,068,540 of record NZ_AP019365.1, read on the forward strand.
GCCCATGGCCATGTCCCGCAGGAAGGGGGCTTCCGGGCGCGTGAGGGTGATGACCACGGTGTGGTCGTCGGTCTTGGCCACCGACTTGAGCAAGTCCTTGAAGGCCATGCTTTCGAAGTACGGATAGCCGACGCTGGTCTTGGCGTGCCAGGGGTGGTTCGGGTCGAACTGGCGGTTCAGGCTCCACAGCACGTCGTCGGCGTTGAAGTCGCGGGTCGGCGTGAAGTAGTCGGTGGTGTGGAACTTCACACCTTGGCGCAGGTGGAAGGTGTAGGTCAGGCCGTCGGGCGAGATGTCCCAGCGCTCGGCCAAGGCCGGCTGGATGTCGGTGGTGCCGGGCTTGAAGTCGACCAGGCGGTTGAACACCGTTTCGGATGAGGCATCGAAGGTGACCGCCGTGGTGTACTGAACGACGTCGAAGCCTTCCGGGCTGGCTTCGGTGCACACTACCAAGGGCTTGGCCGCCAGTTGCCCGGCCGTGCCAAGAATGATCGCGGCCAGGGCCGCGCGCAGTGCTAGCGATGTCATGGAACCTCCCTGCTGCATTGATTCTCCAGCGTAGCCGCCACGGCTCGGGGCGAGCGGGCCGTGGCGTCAACGGTCAGAGGATGTTGAACGGAATGGTGGTGACGATGCGCAGCTCGTCCAGGCTGCCATCGCCCTGGGCCTTGCTGGCGCGGTGTGCGGTGTAGGTGGCGCGGATGCTGGTGTCTTTCAGCGGGCCGCTCTGCACCGCGTAGCTGGTGCCGATGCCCCACTCGTAGTGGGTCTCGCCGTCGAGGCCATTCACGTCATAGGCGGTGCCACGGTAGTGGGTGCCGTCGATGCCCCAGCCGCGGGCGTTGTACAGATTGAACTTGAGGCCTGGCACGCCATAGGGCGCCATGTTCAGCACGTACGAGAGCTGCAGGGATTTCTCGTTGGGGCCGTTGAAGTCCGAGAGCAGCGAGTTGGCCAGGTAGATGCCGTTGGTTTCGTGCAGGTAGTCGAAGTATTCGTTGCCGTTGACCTGCTGCCACGATGCCGTGAGGGTGTGCGCCTGGTGGGTCAGGCCGAACGACAGGCTGTAGGTGTCGTTGTCGATTTCGCCCATCTTCTTGCTGCCTTCGTCCACGGTCTTGTAGTAGTTCAGACCGGTGGTCAGGCTCAGTACCGCGTTGTCGCCCAGTACATGGTTGGCGCCGAAGTAGTACTGGTTCCAGAAGTCATCGACCTTGCTGGCGTAGAGGCTGGTGGTCAGGCTCTTGAATGGCTGGTAGTTGACCCCGGCGGTGCTGGCGCGGTCGGTTTCCACGCCGGTGGCGCTGTATTCGGTGCGGAACTTGCTCAGGCTCTGTTCGGTGCGTGGCGAGACGCGGTCGAAAGTGCCCAGGTCGAATGACAGGTTGTCGAACTCGGCGCTGTGCAGGAACGCGCCCTGGAAGCTTGAGGGCAGGGCACGGTTGCCGATGTAGGCGATCATCGGTGTATCCACCGATTGGCGGCCCACGGTCAGGGTGGTGTTGGACACGCGTGCCTTGACGTTCGCCAGGCCCATCTTGCTCCACTGGCCGACGGGGTCGCCGTCGCTGTGGGTAAGGGTGCGGTTGTTCGGCCCGGCGATGGCCGCGCGGCCCTGCTCCAGGGCGATGGCGTTGTAGCCGGCGGCTTCCACGGCGAAGCCCACGGTGCCCTGAGTGAAGCCCGAGCTGTAGTTGAGGATGGTGCCTTGCACCCAGTTGTCGCGGCTGTGTGTGTCGTGGCGCGTGCCGTCGCTCTTGTAGTACTTCCACAGTGGTGCGCGGGTGGCGCGTTCGCGGGCGTACCAGTTGCGGGTGCTGCCGGACAGGCTCTGCCCGTCGATCAAGCCCTTGGCCTGCTCTTGTTCGCTGGTGGTTTTGAGGGTGAACGGGACGTAGTCCTGGCTCTGGGTGTCGGCCTGGGCCATGGCGCAGTACGTGCCGATGGACAAAGCCAGTGCGGTGAGCGTGAAAAGTCTCAAGGTTAAAGCTCCCTTTCTGTTCTTTTAGTTATTGCCTGGCCTTGTGGGCCGGGTGATTTGCTGCGGTGTTGCCAGGGTTGCCGCGGGGTCGCCGGGCAGAATCGAGGGCGTTGTGTTGAGCCCTATCGCTGGCAAGCCAGCGCCCACAGAGGGTGCACAAGCCTCGGGATCTGTAGCGATCCCTGTGGGAGCCGGCTTGCCGGCGATAGAGCCAGTACAGGTCAGAACCTAATCAACACTCACACCGGAAAAGTCATTGGAGGGTGAACACCACTGTCAGCGGGCTGGTCTTCTCGATGGCGGCGATGTTCTTGACCAGGCCCATGTCGGTGTAGGAGGGGAATTCGGTGGGGTAGGCCTTACGGAACGGGTGGGCCTTGTCGAGCATGCGGTTGAAGGTGAACAGCACATCGTCGGCGTTGAAGTCACGGCTGGGTGTGAAGGCCTTGTTGGCGTGAAACTTCACGCCTTTGTTCAGGTGGAAGGTGTAGCGCAGGCCATCGTCGGATACGTCCCATCGGCTTGCCAGCGCCCGGTGTACGGCTGTGCCGCCGCGTTCGAATTTCACCAGGCGGTTGTAGATCGGCTTGGTGGTGTCGAAGCCGGCCGGGCTGCCCTCGGAGCAGAACACCAGGTTGTTGGCCAGCAGTGCAGGGGTCTGGCCCATGAAGCCGAGGCCGAGCAGGCTTGAATTCAAGGTGAGGTGGCGCATGTACAGGTCCTTCTCCGTCTGTTTTCACCGCCTCGGGGTAGGAAGGCCGGCAACAGGAGCCCAGCCCCGGCGCGGGTAGCGTCGGGGTGGGTGTGGTTTACGGGAGTGGGCGAGGGTTGCCCGGGGTTATTTGTCCACGCTGACGCCGTAGAACGCATTCAGCGCGAACGGACTGATCTTGAAGTCCTTCACCTTGGCGCTCATCGGCTGGTACACGGTGGAGTGGGCGATCGGGGTGATCGGCACCTGTTCCTTGAGGATGTGTTGAGCCTTCTTGTACAGCTCGGTGCGCTTGGCCTGGTCGGAGGTGGCCTTGGCTTGCTTGATCAGGTCGTCGTAGGGCTTGTAGCACCACTTGGAGAAGTTGTTGCCGTCGACCGCATCGCAACCGTAGAGGGTGCCCAGCCAGTTGTCCGGGTCACCGTTGTCGCCGCTCCAGCCGATCAGCATGGCGCCCTGTTCGCCGCCTTTGGAGCGTTTGATGTACTCGCCCCACTCGTAGCTGACGATCTTGGCCTTGATGCCGATCTTGGCCCAGTCCGATTGCAGCATCTCGGCCATCAGCTTGGCATTGGGGTTGTAGGGGCGTTGCACGGGCATGGCCCACAGGGTGATCTCGGTACCTTCCTTGACGCCGGCTTTCTTGAGCAGTTGCTTGGCTTTCTCGGGGTCGTAGGCGGCGTCCTTGATGCTGTCGTCGTAGGACCACTGGGTCGGCGGCATGCCGTTGACGGCGAGTTGGCCGGCGCCCTGATAAACCGATTCGATGATCTTCTTCTTGTCCACGGCCATGTCCAGTGCCTGGCGCACTTCAAGCTTGGCCATCGGATTGGGCTCGTTGCTGCCCTTGATCTTGTCCATCACGTTGTAGGCGATGTAGCCCAGGTTGAAGCCGGCCTGCTGCGGCATCTGCAGATTCTTGTCGGCCTTGAGCGGTTCGATGTCCGCCGGGCGCGGGAACAGGGTGACCTGGCACTCGTTCTTCTTCAGCTTCTGCATGCGCACCGAAGCGTCGGTGGTGATGGCGAAGATCAGGTTGTCGATCTTCACGTCTTCGGGCTTCCAGTAATCCTTGTTGCCCTTGAAGCGGATCTGCGCGTCCTTTTGGTACTTGCTGAACACGAACGGCCCGGTGCCGATCGGTTTCTGGTTGATGTCGGCGGCCTTGCCTTGCTTGAGCAACTGGTCGGCGTACTCGGCCGACTGAATCGAAGCGAAGCTCATCGCCAGGTTCTGAATGAACGCAGCGTCCACTTCGTTGAGGGTGAACTTGACGGTGTGATCGTCGAGCTTCTCCACCTTGGCGATGTTCTTGTCCATGCCCATGTCGGTGAAGTAGGGGAATTCGGTGGGGTAGGCCTTACGGAACGGATGGTCCTTGTCGAGCATGCGGTTGAAGGTGAACAGCACGTCGTCGGCGTTGAATTCGCGGCTGGGTTTGAAGTAGTCGGTAGTGTGGAACTTCACGCCTTCTCGCAGGTGGAAGGTGTAGGTCTTGCCGTCGTCGGCCACATCCCAGGTGGTCGCAAGACCCGGAATGACCGCGGTACCGCCGCGCTCGAACTGGGTCAGGCGGTTGAACACGGTTTCGGCCGAGGCGTCGAAGTCGGTTCCGGTGGTGTATTGCCCCGGGTCGAAGCCAGCCGGGCTGCCTTCGGAGCAGAACACCAGGTTGGACGCGGCATGGGCGAGTGGTGCGCCGGTGAGCAAGCCTGCGCCTAGCAGGAACGGAATGACTGCGTGTTTGAGCATGGTGGCCTCATTGTTGTCATTTTTGGATTGAGGTGGCCTCGTGAGCCGACCTGCGGATACTTATGCAGGGGGTGTTCCCAATGCAACACTCAGAAGGTTAGTTGGCAGTAGAAAGGTTGTACGAACGTACATGGATGTCGCATCGCTGTAACTTTCGAGGAAGTTGAACGTTTGCGCGGGCAAAATGATGGCTTTTTGCAGAATATTTCGGGGATGGGATTTCTATCAGATGCACCGTCGCAGTGCGTAGGAAAAGTCTAAAAGCTTTGTAGTCAGTGCTAGCCCAATCACTGGCAAGCCAGCGCCTGTATGGAGCCGACTTGCTCGCGATCGGGCCGCTAGGTCAAGGCATCTGCACTTCGATCAAACCATCGGCATTCATGCTGACTTCGCTGGTACCCGCTTCGATATCCGGCGCTGGCGCGGCTTCATCGGCGCCCATGGCCTTCATGGCCATCGGTGCACTGCGCAGGTAAGGGCGTGGGTAGCCACTGCTGTTGAGGTTCAGGTTGACCACTTTGTAGCCCTTGCCACCCAAGGCCTCGGTGGCCAATTGGGCGCGCGCCTTGAAGGCATCGACCGCATCCTTGAGCAACGCGTCTTCGCTGGCCTTGCGCGTGGCCGGGGCGATGGAGAAGTCCATGCCGCCCATCTTCAGGTCCTGCAGCAGCTCGGCGGTGAGCTTGGAAAGGGCAGGGAAATCGGCACTTTCCAGGCGCAACTCGGCGCGCTCGCGCCAGCCAGTGATCTTCTGGCCCTTGCTGTCGTAGATCGGGTAGCTGTTGCGGCTGCCCTGGCTGATCTTCACGTCCTTGACCTGGCGCGCCTGCTGCACCGCCTTGTTCATGGTCTCGGTGATCTGCTTGGCGAGCTTGCCGGGGTCGTTGTCCTGGGCTTCGCTATAGAGGGTCACGACCATCAGGTCGCGCGGTACTTCCTTGCTGACTTCGGCGCGCAGCGATACCTGGTTGAAGCGCGGCTCATCGGCTGCCAGCACTGGCAGGCTGGCAAGCAGGCCGCAGGACAGGATCAGGGCCGCGCCGCGACGTGGGATTTGCATGGGATACTCCTTGGCAATAATAGGCGTGGGGTCTGGCCATCCATTCCACGCATGGCCCATCAGACCGAAACCAGTGTAGTGGGTTCAAAAGTGCCATCATGAACCTGTGACAAAGTGTGGCGGTTTGCCGCATCGCTGCAGTGAAGGGCCTCGCTTCGGTATACTCCAGCCGATTTTCCTGGAGCACTCATCAGGAGAGCTCATGCTCGCCGCCGCACAACCGCTGTCCGCTACCCGTCAGAATCTCTGGCGTCTGACTGTCATTCGCGTCCTGGTCCTGGCTGCTCAGGCTGGCTCCGTGGGCGTGGCCTACTGGACCGAACTGCTGCCGCTGCCGTGGCTATCGCTGGCCGCCACGCTGGCGCTGTCATCCTTGCTGTGCGCCTTCACGGCGCTGCGCTTGCGCCTGTCGCTGCCGGTCACCGAACTTGAATACGCCCTGCAACTGGCCTGCGACCTGTTGATTCACAGTGCCTTGCTCTACTACTCCGGCGGTTCGACCAACCCGTTCGTTTCCTACTACCTGGTGCCGCTGGCGATTGCCGCGGTGACCTTGCCCTGGCTGTATTCGCTGATTCTTTCCGGCATCGCGCTGACCGCCTACAGCCTGCTGCTGGTGCAGTTCTACCCGCTCGAAGGGCTACCGATGGCGCGGGACAAGATGCAGGTCTACGGCATGTGGCTGAGCATCGCCCTGGCCGCTGCGGTCATCACTTTCTTCGCCGCACGCATGGCAGAAGAACTGCGTCGCCAGGAGAAACTGCGCTCCGAGCGCCGTGAAGAAAGCCTGCGCGACGAGCAACTGCTGGCCGTGGCCACCCAGGCTGCCGGTGCTGCCCACGAGTTGGGTACGCCACTGGCGACCATGAGCGTGCTGCTCAACGAAATGCGCCAGGATCACCCCGACCCACTGCTGCAGGAAGACCTGCAGATACTTCAGGACCAGGTCAAGCTGTGCAAGGAGACCCTGCAGCAGCTGGTACGTGCTGCCGAGGCCAACCGCCGCCTGGCGATCGTCGAGCAGGACGTCACCGCCTGGCTCGATGAAGCGCTCAACCGCTGGCACCTGATGCGCCCAGAAGCCAGCTACCGCTTCCAGCGCCTGCGCGACGGCCAGGTGCCGCGCCTGACACCGCCGCCCGACCTGACCCAGGCGTTGCTCAACCTGTTGAACAATGCCGCCGATGCCTGCCCCGACGACCTGGAAGTGCGCCTGGACTGGGACGCCCACGACATCGTCATCAGCATCCGTGACCATGGGCCCGGCGTGCCGCCGGCCATCGCCGAGGCGATCGGCAAACCTTTCATTACCACCAAAGGCAAAGGCTTCGGCCTGGGCCTGTTCTTGAGCAAGGCCAGCGTGACCCGTGCGGGCGGTTCGGTGAAACTCTATAGTCATGAACAGGGTGGCACCCTGACCGAATTGCGCCTGCCCCATGGCAAGCGAGGAGATGAATGATGAGCGAAGAAAACCAGGTCGAAGGCGAAGAGCTGCCGCACCTGCTGTTGGTGGATGACGATGCCACCTTCACCCGGGTGATGGCCCGAGCCATGAGCCGTCGCGGTTTCCGCGTGAGCACGGCGAGCTCCGCCGAAGAAGGGTTGATCCTGGCCCAGCAGGACCTGCCGGACTACGCCACGCTGGACTTGAAGATGGAAGGTGACTCGGGCCTCGTGCTGCTGCCCAAGCTGCTGGAACTGGACCCGGAAATGCGCGTGGTGATCCTGACCGGTTACTCGAGCATTGCTACCGCGGTGGAAGCGGTCAAGCGCGGGGCCTGCAACTATCTGTGCAAGCCGGCGGACGCCGATGATGTGTTGGCGGCGCTGCTGTCGGAGCATACTGACCTGGATTCCCTGGTGCCGGAAAACCCGATGTCGGTGGACCGCCTGCAGTGGGAGCACATCCAGCGCGTGCTCAACGAGCACGAGGGCAATATTTCGGCTACAGCGCGGGCGTTGGGCATGCACCGTCGGACGTTGCAGCGCAAGCTGCAGAAGCGGCCGGTCCGGCGCTGAATCGCGCTGCCTTCATCGCCGGCAAGCCGGCTCCCACAAGCTCAGCGCTGATCCCTTGTGGGAGCCGGCTTGCCGGCGATGAGGCCGGTACTGACGGAAATTTCCTAAAATTGCAGCCGATTCCGCAACTCCTGGCGCGTTGACGTATCATTAACCGCCTCAGCGCTGATCCCTTGTGGGAGCCGGCTTGCCGGCGATGAGGCCGGTACTGACGGAAATTTCCTAAAATTGCAGCCGATTCCGCAACTCCTGGCGCGTTGACGCATCATTAGCCGCCTCAGCGCTGATCCCTTGTGGGAGCCGGCTTGCCGGCGATGAGGCCGGTACTGACGGAAATTTCCTAAAATTGCAGCCGATTCCGCAACTCCTGGCGCGTTGACGTATCATTAGCCGCCTAACGGCAACCCTCCCAGGATCGCTTGCGCATGCTCGCCCTTCTCATCCAGACGCTGAACATCACGGCGCCAGTCTTCGCCATGCTGTTCATGGGCGTGCTGCTCAAACGCATCCACCTGATCGACGACAACTTCAACCGAGTTGCCTCGCAGCTGGTGTTCAACGTGTGCATGCCGGCACTGCTGTTCCTCGGCATCTACCATGCGGACCTGGCCACCGCGGTCAAGCCAGGCGTCCTTCTCTATTTCGTCGCCGCCACCCTGATAGGGTTCGCCATTGCCTGGGGCCTGGCCATCTGGCGCAGCCCACTGGCCGATCGCGGCATCTATACCCAGGGCGCGTTCCGCGGCAACAACGGTGTGATTGGCCTGGCCTTGGCCGCCAGCCTGTATGGCGACTACGGCATTTCCCTGGGGGCGGTGCTCGCGGGCCTGGTGATCCTGATGTACAACTCGCTGTCGGCCGTGGTGCTGGCGGTGTACAGCCCAGACCTGAAATCCGACCCCTGGAGCATCTGCAAGAGCATTTTCAGCAACCCGCTGATCATCAGCGTGCTGGTGGCCACGCCCATGGCCTACGGCCAGGTGCCGTTGCCCAACTGGTTGCTCACTTCAGGCGACTATCTGGCGCAGATGACCTTGCCACTGGCCTTGATCTGCATTGGCGGCACGCTATCGTTGGCGGCGCTGCGCGACAGCGGCAAACTGGCCGTCGATGCCAGCCTGGTGAAGATGGTCTGGTTGCCGCTGCTCGGCACCCTCGGTGCCTGGCTCTGCGGCTTTCGCGGGGCGGAGCTGGGGATCCTGTTCCTGTACATCGGCAGCCCGACCGCTGCGGCCAGCTATGTCATGGCACGCGCGGCCAACGGCAACCATGAGTTGGCCGCCTCGATCATCGTGATAACCACGCTAATGGCGGCGATCACCACCAATATTGGGATTTTCATCTTGCAGTGGGGCGGATGGATCTAGATCCTTCACTGCACACAACGACACTTGCCTCACTGAGCTAAAGGACACTTCATGCAAGACCAGAGCACGCCCGAGCGCTTGCAGCGCGGGCTGAAGAACCGCCATATCCAGCTGATTGCGCTGGGTGGGGCCATCGGCACCGGGTTGTTTCTGGGCATCGCCCAGACCATCCAGCTGGCCGGCCCCTCCGTGCTGCTGGGCTACGCCGTGGCTGGCCTGATGGCCTTCCTGATCATGCGCCAGCTCGGCGAAATGGTGGTCGAGGAGCCGGTGGCAGGCAGTTTCAGTCACTTCGCCCACCAGTACTGGAGCGAGTTTGCCGGCTTCGTTTCGGGCTGGAACTACTGGGTGGTATACGTGCTGGTCGGCATGGCCGAGCTCACCGCCGTGGGCATCTACGTGCAGTACTGGTGGCCGGAGTTCCCGACCTGGGCCACGGCAGCGATCTTCTTCGTGGCAATCAACCTGATCAACCTGACCCAGGTGAAGGTCTACGGCGAAATGGAGTTCTGGTTCGCCCTGGTCAAGGTGGTGGCGATCGTCAGCATGATCGGTTTCGGTGCCTGGCTGCTCGGCAGTGGCCACGGTGGCCCGGATGCCAGCGTGGCGAACCTGTGGCAGTACGGCGGGTTCTTCCCCAACGGCGTCACCGGTCTGGTGATGGCCCTGGCGGTGATCATGTTCTCCTTTGGCGGCCTGGAGCTGGTGGGCATCACCGCCGCCGAGGCAGACAACCCGCGCCAAAGCATTCCCAAGGCCACCAACCAGGTGGTGTACCGCATCCTGATCTTCTACATCGGTGCCCTGGCAGTACTGCTGTCACTGTACCCGTGGCAGAAGGTGGTGCAGGGCGGCAGCCCGTTCGTGATGATTTTCCACGAGCTGGACAGTGACCTGGTGGCGACCATCCTCAATGTCGTGGTGCTGACGGCTGCGCTGTCGGTCTACAACAGCTGCGTCTATGCCAACAGCCGTATGCTGTTCGGCCTGGCCAGCCAGGGCGATGCGCCGCGCCAGTTGCTCAAGGTCAGCCGTAGCGGTGTGCCGCTGACGGCGCTGGGCGTGTCGGCATTCGCCACGGGCTTGTGTGTACTGATCAACTATTTGATGCCGGGTGAGGCGTTCGGCCTGCTGATGGCGCTGGCGGTGTCGGCGCTGGTGATCAACTGGGCGAGCATCAGCATCACTCACCTGAAGTTCCGCAAGGCCAAGCTGGCGGCGGGGATCACTCCGTTCTACCGCAGCTGGGGGCATCCACTGACCAACTACCTGTGCCTGGCGTTCATCGTGCTGATTCTGGTGGTGATGTACCTGACCCCGCCGATCCGGATTTCGGTGATGCTGATCCCGGCGTGGATTGCCGTGCTTTATGTGGCCTTCCGCTTGAAGAAGGCGCGGCAGGCCAAGGGCTGAGGCTGCAGCGGCCCTATCGCCGGCAAGCCGGCTCCCACAGATAATCAGCAGCGCTGAGGTCGATGTGGGAGCTGGCTTGCCAGCGATAGGGTCAAGGCTGATAACTGTCGATCACTTCCTGCGCCGCCCTGAACGCATCGATCGCCGCCGGCACCCCCGCATACACTGCGCAATGCAGTAGCGCTTCGCGAATCTCCTCCACCGTGCATCCATTGTTCAATGCCCCGCGCACATGCCCTTTGAGTTCCTGTGGGCACTTGAGCGCCGTCAGCGTGGCCAGTGTGATCAGGCTGCGGGTTTTCAACGGCAGCCCGTCACGTGCCCAGACACTGCCCCAGGCATGTTCGTTGACGAAGTCCTGCAGCGGTTGGGTGAACTCGGTGGCGTTGCCCAGGGCGCGGTCGACGAATGCATCGCCCATTACCTGGCGGCGGATCTGTTCGCCGGTCTTGCTTTCAGCCATGTTGTTTTCCTTAGTGTTGGCGGCGCCAGGCGCGAACCGTGGTGAACAGCAGCACCACGCCGAGCACTGGCAGGACATAGAACAGCATCAACCGCTCCAGGCGGCCGGCCAGCGGCATGCCGGTGGTGAACGCCACCACGTGCAGGCCGTAGGCCAGGTACAGGCACAGGAACACCAACCCTTCGGCACGGGTGATCCGGTAGCCGGAGTAGAACACCGGCAGGCTCAGGGCAGCGACGCCCAGCATCACGGGCAGGTCGAAGCCCAGGGCATTGGGCGAAATGGTCAACGGTTCGGGGGTGATCAACGCGGTCAGGCCCAATACCGCCAGCAAGTTGAACAGATTGCTGCCGATGACCGTACCGACGGCAATTTCTCGCTCGCCACGCAGGGCGGCGATCAGTGCAGCGGCCAGTTCAGGCAGCGATGTGCACACCGCCACGACGGTCAGGCCGATGATGCGTTCGGACAAGCCAAGGTCGGTCGCCACCTCCACGGCAGCTTCCAGCAACAGATGGCCAGCCAGGCTCAGCAAGCCGAGGCCGAACAACACCTGCAGCAGCGTGCCTGACCAGAAGCGTGCATTGCTGCTGGCAAGCGGGCGTGGGGCGGGATAGGTGCGGGCATAGTGCCGTGACTGATGCCAGAGCATGGCCAGGTAGCCAAGCAGGCCGAGCAGCAGCAACAGGCCCTCCACTCGCCCCAGGTGGCCATTGGCTGCCAGCGCATACACCAGCCCGCTGGCGAGGATCATCAGCGGAATGTCCAGGCGCACCAGCTGGCGGGAAACACGCAATGGGATGATCAGGGCCGCCAGGCCGAGGATGACCAGTACGTTGAAAATGTTGCTGCCTATCACGCTGCCCACGGCCACGTCGGGCGCGCCCTGGTAGGCCGCCTGCAGGCTCACGGTCATCTGCGGCGCGGTGCTGCCGAATGCTACCAGGCTCAAGCCGATGATCAGCGGGCGCACATGCAGGCGCAGGGCCAGGCGCAGGGCGGCTCGCACCAGCAGTTCGGCACCGGCCACCAGCAACAGCAGGGCAGTGCCCAGTTGCAGGAGGCTGAAGGTGGGGAGGGTGGCCAGGTCGAAAATGGTCGGGGCTCCAGTGGCGTCAGTCGCTCAGACCTTGTACCCGGACGCGCGCCGTTCCGCTACGGACCATGCCGATTTTTTCTGCTGCAGCACGTGACAGGTCGATCAGCCGGCCGCGGGTATGCGGGCCGCGGTCGTTGATGCGGACCACCACGCTGCGCTTGTTGGCAAGGTTGGTGACCAGTACCCGGCTGCCGAAGGGCAGGGAGCGGTGGGCGGCAGTGAGGCCATTCTGGTTGAAGGCTTCGCCGCTGGCGGTGCGTTTGCCGTGGTGGCGCGAGCCGTAGTAGGAGGCGGTGCCGGTCTTGTCGTAACCGCTGGGGTCGATGTCTTGGCTGGCGCAGCCGGCCAGGAGGGAGAAGAGGGCGAGCGTGGTGAGGGATCGTTTTAGCAAGTCGGATGCTCCGGTGCTGCTGTTGGGGCCGCTGTGCGGCCCATCGCCGGCAAGCCGGCTCCCACAGGTGATCCTGGGAGTTGGCTTACCGGCGATCGAGGGCAAAGCCCTCGCCGCAGTTTTCAGCTCACCCTTCGAGCTTGGCCTTGAGCAATTGGTTCACTTGCCCGGGGTTGGCCTTGCCCTTGGATGCCTTCATCGCTTGGCCGACGAAGAAGCCGAACATCTTGCCGCGCTTGGCCTCGTCAGCGGCGCGGTACTGTTCGACTTGCTCGGCGTTGGCAGCGAGCATTTCGTCGAGCATCTTGTCGATCGCACCGGTGTCGGTGACCTGCTTCAGGCCTTTGCTTTCGATGATGCTGTCGGCATCGCCTTCACCGGCGGCCATGGCCTCGAACACGGTCTTGGCGATCTTGCCGCTGATGGTGTTGTCGCGGATGCGCAGCAGCATGCCACCCAGTTGCGCGGCGGAAACCGGCGCCTGGTCGATCTCGATGCCCAGCTTGTTCAGCAGGCTGCCCAGCTCGACCATGACCCAGTTGGCGGCCAGCTTGGCATCACCACCGATCTTCACCACTTCTTCGAAGTAGTCTGCCTGCTCACGGCTGGAGGCCAGCACGTTGGCGTCGTAGGCCGACAGGCCGTACTGGCTCTGGAAGCGCTCGACCTTCTGCGGTGGCAGCTCCGGCAAGCCGGCACGGACGGTTTCCAGGAAGCTGTCCTCGATGACCACCGGCAGCAGGTCCGGGTCGGGGAAGTAACGGTAGTCGTTGGCTTCCTCCTTGCTGCGCATGGAACGGGTCTCGTCCTTGTTCGGGTCGTACAGGCGGGTTTCCTGTACCACCTTGCCGCCGTCCTCGATCAGGTCGATCTGGCGCTGGATCTCGCTGTTGATGGCGCGCTCGATGAAGCGGAACGAGTTGACGTTCTTGATCTCGCAGCGAGTGCCGAATTCGACCTGGCCTTTCGGACGGATCGACACGTTGCAGTCACAACGCAGCGAGCCTTCGGCCATGTTGCCGTCACAGATGCCCAGGTAGCGCACCAGGGCGTGGATCGCCTTGACGTAGGCCACGGCTTCCTTGGCGCTGCGCATGTCCGGCTCGGAGACGATCTCCAGCAGCGGTGTGCCGGCGCGGTTCAGGTCGATGCCGGTGGAGCCGCTGAAGTCTTCGTGCAGGCTCTTGCCGGCGTCTTCTTCCAGGTGCGCACGGGTCACGCCGATGCGCTTGATGGTGCCGTCTTCCAGGGCGATGTCCAGGTGGCCCTTGCCGACGATCGGCAGATCCATCTGGCTGATCTGGTAGCCCTTGGGCAGATCCGGGTAGAAGTAGTTCTTGCGCGCGAACACGTTGCGCTTGCCGATCTCGGCATCGATCGCCAGGCCGAACATGCAGGCCATGCGCACGGCTTCCTGGTTCAGCACCGGCAGTACGCCAGGCATGCCCAGGTCAACCAGGCTGGCCTGGGTGTTCGGCTCTGAGCCGAAGGTGGTGGCGCTGCCGGAGAAGATCTTCGACTGGGTGGCCAGCTGGGTATGAATTTCCAGCCCGATCACAACTTCCCATTGCATGTGTGAATTCCTCAGAAGCCGTTGGGGGCGCGGGTGTGCCAGTCGGTGACTTGCTGGTAGCGGTGCGCGACGTTGAGCAGGCGGCCTTCCTGGAAGTACGGGGCCAGCAGCTGTACGCCGACCGGCAGGCCATCGACGAAGCCGGCTGGCATCGACAGGCCCGGCAGGCCCGCCAGGTTGGCGGTGATGGTGTAGACGTCTTCAAGGTAGGCGGCGACCGGGTCGCTGCTCTTGGCGCCGAGTTTCCAGGCCGGGTTCGGTGTGGTCGGGCCAAGGATCAGGTCGACATCTTCGAAGGCGGCCATGAAATCGTTCTTGATCAGACGGCGAATCTGCTGCGCCTTGACGTAGTAAGCATCGTAGTAGCCAGCCGACAGGGCGTAGGTGCCGACCATGATGCGCCGCTGCACTTCGGCACCGAAGCCTTCGCCACGGGAGCGCTTGTACAGGTCGGTGAGGTCTTTCGGCTCCTCACAGCGGTAGCCGAAGCGCACGCCGTCGAAACGCGACAGGTTGGAGGAGGCTTCGGCGGGCGCGATCACGTAGTACGCCGGAATGGCGTGCTGCATGTTCGGCAGGCTGATTTCCTTGATCACCGCGCCGAGCTTCTCCAGCTCCTTGACGCTGGCCTGCACCAGTTCGGCGATGCGCGGATCAAGGCCTGCACCGAAGTACTCCTTCGGCAGGCCGATGCGCAGGCCCTGGAGCGAGGCATTGAGGTTGGCGCTGTAGTCCGGCACCGGCTCGTCGATGCTGGTGGAGTCCTTGGCGTCGAAACCGGCCATGCCTTGCAGCAGCAGGGCGCAGTCTTCGGCCGTGCGGGCCAGCGGGCCGCCCTGGTCGAGGCTGGAGGCGTAGGCGATCATGCCCCAGCGCGATACACGACCGTACGTCGGTTTCAGGCCGGTGAGGTTGGTCAGTGCCGCCGGCTGACGGATCGAGCCGCCGGTGTCGGTGCCGGTGGTGACTGGCAGCAGGCGCGCGGCCACGGCAGCGGCGGAGCCACCGGACGAACCGCCAGGCACGTGCTCCAGGTTCCACGGGTTCTTCACCGCACCGTAATGGCTGGATTCGTTGGCCGAACCCATGGCGAACTCGTCCATGTTGGTCTTGCCCAGGGTGACCATGCCGGCTTCGGCCAGCTTGGCCACCACGGTGGCGTCATACGGCGCCTTGAAGTTGTCGAGCATCTTCGAGCCGCAGCTGGTGCGAACGCCGTTGGTGCAGAACAGGTCTTTGTGGGCGATCGGCGCTCCCAGCAACGCGCCGGTCTCGCCAGCGGCGCGACGGGCGTCGGCGGCACGGGCCTGGCCCAGGGCCAGTTCCTCGGTGACGCTGATGAAGCTGTTGAGTTGCGGGTCGAGCTGCTTGATGCGCGCCAGCAAGGCGCCGGTCAGCTCTTCGGAGGAAAACGACTTGTCGGCGAGTCCGCGGGCGATCTCGGCCAGGGTCAATTGATGCATGGCAGGCTCTATCCCTTACTCGATGACTTTCGGAACCAGGTACAGACCGCTTTCGGTCGACGGTGCGATGGCCTGGTAGGCGTCGCGCTGGTTGCTTTCGGTGACTTGGTCCGGGCGCAGGCGCTGGCTGGCCTCCAGCGGGTGGGCCAGGGGCTCGATGCCGGTGGTGTCGACCGCTTGCATCTGGTCGACCAGGCCGAGAATGCTGTTCAGGGCGTCGGTAATGCGTGGCAGTTCGCCTTCATGCAGGCCCAGGCGGGCCAGATGGGCGATCTTTTCCACGTCGCAGCGTTCAAGCGCCATGGGAATCTCCAGGGGAAACAAAGAACGGAAAAGGGTCCGCGATGAGGAACATGTCAGCTTTCTGGCGGTCATACGGCCGCGATCATCGGCTGGCATGCTCGGAAAAACGACCAATTTAACATATTGGCTCCTTGCCCAAAATCCCTGCCATTGTTAGAGTTTGCCGCACTTTTTTACCCACGCTTTCCCAGGGTCACTTTCCCATGTTCAAGAAACTGCGTGGCATGTTTTCCAGCGATCTGTCCATCGACCTGGGTACTGCCAACACCCTTATTTACGTGCGTGAGCGCGGTATCGTCCTGAATGAGCCCTCGGTTGTTGCCATCCGTACCCACGGCAACCAGAAAAGCGTCGTCGCCGTCGGTACCGAAGCCAAGCGCATGCTGGGCCGCACGCCTGGCAACATTGCTGCCATTCGTCCGATGAAGGACGGCGTCATCGCCGACTTCAGCGTTTGTGAAAAAATGTTGCAGTACTTCATCAACAAGGTTCATGAGAACAGCTTCCTGCAGCCCAGCCCTCGCGTGCTGATCTGCGTGCCGTGCAAGTCGACCCAGGTAGAGCGCCGCGCCATTCGTGAGTCGGCCCTGGGTGCCGGTGCCCGTGAAGTGTTCCTGATCGAAGAGCCGATGGCCGCTGCCATCGGTGCCGGCCTGCCGGTTGAAGAAGCACGTGGCTCGATGGTCGTCGATATCGGTGGTGGTACCACCGAAATCGCCCTGATCTCGCTCAATGGCGTGGTCTACGCCGAGTCCGTACGCGTCGGCGGCGACCGCTTCGACGAAGCCATCGTCACCTATGTGCGCCGCAATTACGGCAGCCTGATCGGCGAATCCACCGCCGAACGCATCAAGCAGGAAATCGGTACCGCCTATCCGGGCGGCGAAGTGCGCGAAGTCGACGTGCGCGGCCGTAACCTGGCAGAGGGCGTACCACGCGCCTTCACCTTGAACTCCAACGAAGTGCTGGAAGCGCTGCAGGAATCGTTGGCGACCATCGTCCAGGCGGTCAAGAGCGCCCTGGAGCAGTCGCCGCCTGAGCTGGCCTCCGACATCGCCGAGCGCGGCCTGGTGCTGACCGGTGGTGGCGCGCTGCTGCGCGACCTGGACAAGCTGCTGGCACAAGAAACCGGCCTGCCGGTGATCGTCGCCGAAGACCCGCTGACCTGTGTCGCCCGTGGCGGTGGTCGCGCGCTGGAAATGATGGACAAGCACGCGATGGACCTGCTCTCGAGCGAGTGATATCCGCCGCTTTCCAGTGCCCGGTTTACAGGTAGCACGCGCAGTGCTACCTGTATGCGCTGGGCTGGCGTCCTTCCGGGCGTCGTTTCCGTCAACCCGCAACCAGGCTGGTGCGTTGTCCCATGTCCAATGACCTCCTGAGTCGTCCACGAGGAACGGCCCATTAAACCGCTTTTCTCCAAGGGCCCGTCGCTGGGCGTTCGCCTGCTCGTTCTGGTAGTGATGTCGGTCGCGTTGATGGTTGTCGACGCGCGTTTCGACGTGCTCAAGCCAGTGCGCAGCCAGATGGGCCTGGTGCTGATGGAGTCGTACTGGATCACCGACCTGCCGCAGCGTGCGTGGCAAGGAGTGGCCGGCCAGTTCGGCAGCCGTACCGAGCTGATCGCCGAAAACGAAAAACTCAAGACCGAAGCCCTGCTGCTGCAGGGGCGCCTGCAAAAACTGGCGGCCCTGACCGAGCAGAACGTGCGCCTGCGCGAGCTCCTCAACTCTTCGGCGCTGGTCAATGAAAAGGTCGAAGTGGCCGAGCTGATCGGGGTCGATCCCAACCCGTTCACCCATCGAATCCTGATCAACAAGGGCGAGCGCGATGGCGTGTTCCTCGGCCAGCCGGTGCTCGATGCCCGCGGCCTGATGGGCCAGGTGGTCGAGCTGATGCCATACACCTCGCGGGTATTGCTGCTCACCGACACCACCCATAGCATCCCCGTGCAGGTCAACCGCAACGGTTTGCGCGCTATCGCCAGTGGTACCGGTAACCCGGAGCGCCTGGAGCTGCGCCACGTGGCGGATACCGCCGACATCAAGGAAGGCGACCTGCTGGTGAGTTCCGGCATGGGCCAGCGTTTCCCTGCGGGCTACCCGGTGGCCACGGTCAATGAAGTGATCCACGACTCCGGCCAGCCTTTCGCGATCGTTCGTGCCATTCCTACCGCCGCCCTCAACCGCAGCCGCTACATGTTGCTGGTGTTCAGCGACCGGCGTTCGCCGGAGCAGCGTGCCACCGATGCCGCGATTGCCCAGGAAGAAGCCGATCGCAAGGGGGCGACCAGCCCGGCCCAACCTGCCGCCAGTGGCGATCAGGTCGCGCCGACCAGCGCACCGGCTCCTGCCGGCGCAGCGCCTGCTCCCGCCGCAGCACCTGCACCCGCTGCAGCGCCGGCCAGTCCAGCCCCGGCGCCTGCTGCGCCGGCTCATCCACGGAGGCAATGATGGCCAAGTCGCGCCGTAATCACGGTTGGGTCATCTGGCTGACGTTCGCCATCGGCCTGCTGCTCAGCGTTTCACCCATGCCCCAGTTTCTCGAAGTGTTCCGGCCCATGTGGCTGGCGCTGCTGGTATCGTTCTGGACGCTCATGGTACCGAACAAGGTCGGCATGACCACCGCGTTCCTGCTGGGCCTGGCCGAGGATGTGCTGTACGGCACCCTGCTTGGGCAGAACGCCCTGATCCTGACCCTGATCACCTTCCTGGTGCTGTCCCTGCAGCAGCGCCTGCGCATGTTCCCGATGTGGCAGCAGAGTTTGGTGATACTGGTGATCTTCGGTATCGCCCAGCTGATCCAGCTATGGCTCAGCGCCCTCACCGGCAACCGTCTGCCAACCTTGGCGCTGGTCTGGTCTGCAGTCATCAGCGCCTTGCTCTGGCCATGGATCAGTTTCGCCCTGCGCGACCTGCGCCGGCGCTTGCATATCAACTGACGGCGCTGCCGCGACTGACAGGGAGATGTCTGCATGAACCCGCTTTACCTGGCCTCCGGCTCGCCCCGTCGGCGTGAACTGCTAACTCAGATCGGGGTGCCGTTCACGCTCATCAGTGCTCCCATCGATGAAACCCCTCTGCCGGGCGAAAGCGCCGTGGCCTACGTCGAGCGCCTGGCCCTGGCCAAGGCCGAAGCCGGCCTCGCCAGCTTGTCGGGCCCGGCAGTAGCGCTCGGGGCTGACACCGCAGTGGTGCTCGATGGTCGAATTCTCGGCAAACCTGAAAACCGTGAACATGCCTTGGCCATGCTGGCCGAGCTGGCCGGCCGAGAGCATCAGGTGCTGACTGCGGTAGCGCTGAGCGATGGCCAGCGCAGCCAGAGCCTGTGTGTCACCAGCACCGTGCGTTTTCGCCCCATCAGCAACACGGAAGCCGAGCGCTATTGGGCCAGCGGCGAGCCTGCGGACAAGGCGGGTGGCTATGCCATCCAGGGCTTGGGTGCGGTGTTCGTCACCGGGCTCGAGGGCAGCTATTCCGCGGTGGTTGGCCTACCGTTGAGCGAAACGGCCGACCTGCTCGCCCAATTCGGTATCGCCTGCTGGCAGGTACCGGCGCTTTGCCAGAGGTAACAAACCAGCGGTGGCCAGCCTGGCACGCGCGATCCATCATTAGCGAATACCTTTGACGAGAGCCTGCCATGAGTGAAGAGATCCTGATCAACATCACCCCGATGGAATCACGTGTGGCGGTGGTGGAAAACGGGGTGCTGCAGGAAGTGCACGTAGAACGCACCCTGCGCCGCGGCATCGTCGGCAATATCTACAAGGGCAAGGTGGTGCGCGTGTTGCCGGGCATGCAGGCGGCATTCGTCGACATCGGCCTCGAGCGTGCGGCGTTCATCCATGCCTCGGAAATCTCCCAGCGCGAAGGCTCGGCGGTGGAAACCATCACCGCCCTGGTGCATGAAGGCCAGGCCCTGGTGGTCCAGGTGACCAAGGACCCGATCGGTACCAAGGGCGCACGCCTGACCACCCAACTGTCGATTCCATCGCGCTATCTGGTGTACATGCCGCGCAGCAGCCATGTGGGCATTTCGCTGAAGATCGAAGACGAGGCCGAACGCGAGCGCCTCAAGCAGGTGGTCAGCGACTGCATGAACAACGAGAACATCAAGGACGCCGGTGGTTTCATTCTGCGTACCGCGGCCGAGGGCGCGCGCGCCGAAGAGATCGTCCAGGACATCCGCTACTTGCGCCGCCTGTGGGAGCAGATCGGCAGCCAGATCCAGACCTGCGGTGCGCCGACGGTGATCTACGAGGATCTGGGCTTGGCCCTGCGTACCCTGCGCGACCTGGTGAACCCGAAAATCGAAAAAATCCGTATCGATTCGCGGGAAACTTTCCAGAAGACCACGCAGTTCGTCGCCGAATTGATGCCAGAGATTGCCGATCGTCTGGAACATTACCCGGGCGAGCGTCCAATTTTTGACTTGTATGGCGTCGAGGACGAGATCCAGCGCGCACTGGAACGCAAGGTTCCGCTCAAGTCGGGTGGCTACCTGGTGGTCGACCCGGCCGAAGCGATGACCACCATCGACGTCAATACCGGCGCCTTCGTCGGCCACCGCAACCTCGAAGAGACCATCTTCAAGACCAACCTCGAGGCGGCCACCGCCATCGCTCGGCAACTGCGCCTGCGCAATATCGGCGGCATCATCATCATCGACTTCATCGACATGGAGGACGAGGAGCATCAGCGCCAGGTGCTGCGCACGCTGGAGAAGCAGCTCGAACGTGACCATGCCAAGACCAACATCATCGGCATTACCGAGCTGGGCCTGGTACAGATGACCCGCAAGCGCACCCGTGAAAGCCTTGAGCAGGTGCTGTGCGAGCCGTGCGTCGCCTGCCAGGGCCGAGGCAAGCTGAAAACTCCGGAAACCATCTGTTACGAAATCTTCCGCGAGATTCTTCGAGAAGCCCGGGCATACCAGGCCGAAGGCTACCGGGTGCTGGCCAACCAGAAGGTGGTCGACCGCCTGCTCGATGAAGAATCGGGCAATGTGGCCGAGCTGGAGACCTTCATCGGCCGAACCATTCGCTTCCAGGTCGAGTCGATGTATTCGCAGGAACAATACGATGTGGTGCTGCTCTGAGGCCTTCTGACGCACGCTACAGGATGGCCGGGCTGGCAAAAGCGGCACCAGCAGCCATCATGGATAAACGAACCGGAGGGCCATGGCCATGGGACGTCTGACCCGCGTTCTTGTCGCCTTGACCCGTTGGGGCCTGGGTATCTGCGCCCTGTTGGCGGTGCTCGTGGCGTTGTATGTCAGCCTTGGGCGCGAGCTGGTGCCACTGGTGGCCGAGTACCGCGCCGATGTCGAGAGCAAGGCCGAAAAGGCCTTGGGCATGCCGGTGCATGTGGGCGCCCTCGAGGGGCGCTGGAGTGGCCTGGCCCCGGTGCTCAGCGTACGTGACCTGCAGCTGGGCGAGGGCGCCTCGGCCTTGCGTCTCGATGAGGTGAAGCTGGTGCCCGACCTGTGGGCCAGCCTGACTTCGCGCGAAGTGCGGCTGGCGCATGTCCAGCTCGCAGGCCTGCAACTTATTCTGCGTGAAAACGAGCAGGGTGCCTGGGCCCTTGAAGGCCTGCCGAAGAAAGACGACGCACCATTGGACCCGGCCGAGATCCTGGAACGCCTGCGCCAGCTCGGGCGCCTCGATGTATTCGACAGCCAGGTCACGCTGCAGCCATGGCAACGCGATCCCCTGACCCTCACCTACGTCAGCCTCGGCCTCAAGGCCGGCGCCTCGCGCCAGGCACTCGACCTGCGTGCGACCTTGCCGGACGGCCAGCCGCTGGCGGTCAACCTGCGCAGCCGGGCAACGGCCAAAGACTGGCGTGACGGCCAGGTCGAGGCTTACCTGAGCCTGCCGCAGAGCGACTGGGCAAACTGGTTGCCACCCCGCCTGCTTGGTCAGTGGCATGCCGAAGC
Source organism: Pseudomonas sp. KU43P (assembly GCF_033095865.1). Lineage (NCBI taxonomy): Bacteria > Pseudomonadati > Pseudomonadota > Gammaproteobacteria > Pseudomonadales > Pseudomonadaceae > Pseudomonas > Pseudomonas sp. KU43P. The sequence goes on from NZ_AP019365.1 coordinate 1,090,073, forward strand.
ATTGCGTGCTGGTGGCGAATTCTGGGTCGACTGGGGCAAGGGGCAACTGCAACAGGCTGTGGTACGCCTCAATGCCCCTCAGTTGCGCGGCGCCTATGCCGAGCGCAAGGCCGTCACTCTTGACAACCTGGCGCTGTCGGCCTGGTTCCAGCGTCAGGAGCAAGGGTTCGATGTGGTGGTCGATTCATTGGCCGCCAACATCGGCAAGGCCCGCTGGGAGTCGCACCTGCAGCTACGCCAACAGCCCGGCGAGAACCCTGCGGCCGAAAGCTGGCAAGTGCAGGCCGACCGCCTCGATCTGACGCCACTGACGCCGTTGATCGATGCACTGGCACCGCTGCCGGAAAAACTCATGGCCGTGGTCGATGGCCTGAAAGTCACGGGCGCGCTGCGCAATGTACGGCTCGACGTGCGGCCCAAGGCCGAGGGCGACCAGCGTCTGCAGTTTGCCGCGAACCTTGAGAAGGTCGGTTTCGATGCCTATCACGGTGCGCCCGCCGCCGGTAACGTCAGCGGCAGCATTAGCGGCGACCTGGGGCATGGAGAGCTGCGCCTGGATACCGATGCATTCATGCTGCACCTGTACCCGATCTTCGCCAAACCCTGGCATTACGAGAAAGCCAATGCCAGGTTGACCTATGCCCTGGACAAGGACGGTTTCACCCTGACCGCTCCCTACCTCAAGGTGTTGGGCGAGGAGGGCAGAATTGCCGGCGATTTCCTGATTCGCCTGCTGTTCGCCGAAGGCGCCGAGAGCTACATGGACCTGCGTGTCGGCCTGACCGAAGGCGACGGCCGCTACACCGCCAAATATCTGCCCGAGGTGCTCAGCCCGGCCCTCGACGAGTGGCTGCGCAGTGCCATCGTCAAAGGCAATGTGGACCAGGGCTACTTCCAGTACCAGGGTTCGCTGAACCATGGCGCCACGCCTGAAGCACGCAGCATCAGCCTGTTCTTCAAGGTGCATGACGCGGCATTGGACTTCCAGCCGGGCTGGCCCCAGGTACAGCACGTCGATGGCGATGTGCTGATCGAAGACAGCGGTGTGCGCATCAAGGCCAGCAAGGGCCTGCTGCTGGACACCCAGGTCAGTGATGTCAGCGTCGATATTCCCCACGTCGAGGGCAATGAGCACAGCCACCTGTTCCTGGATGGCCGCTTCGACGGCACGCTCGGTGACGGCCTGAAAATCCTGAAAGAAGCGCCTATCGGCACGGGCGAGATCTTTGCGGGTTGGGAAGGTGAAGGCCCGCTCAAAGGCAAGATCAAGCTCGACATCCCCCTGGCTCATGGCGAACGGCCGAAGGTCCAGGTGGACTTCGCGACTGCCGATGCACGCCTCAAGGTGGCCCCGCCGACCCTGGAGCTGAGTCGCCTCAAGGGTGATTTCAGCTTCGATTTCGACAAAGGGCTGAGTGGCAAGAATATCGCCCTGCAGGCGTTCGGTAAGCCGGTTACCGCACAAATTACCGCCGAAGGCCAGGCCGGGCAGATGCAGACGCGCATCAATGCCAATGGCCAGGTATCGCTCAAGGCCCTGACCGAATGGTTGCAGTTCAAGCAAGCCTTGCCTGCCTCGGGCGATCTGCCTTACCAATTGCAAGTCAACCTGGGCAGCCGTGACAACAGCCTGAACGTCAACTCTTCGCTCAAGGGGCTGGCCATCGACCTGCCGGCACCGTTTGGCAAGGCTGCGCAGGAAACCCGGGACACGCGCTTCAACATGAACCTGCAGGGGCCGGAGCGGCGCTTCGATGTTGCCTATACCGATCTGGCCCGCTTTGCCTACGCTGCCCCCTCCGACAAGCTGAGCCAGGGCCGTGGCGAGCTGTTGCTGGGCGCAGGCACTGCGCAATTGCCTGCCAGCCCGGGCCTGCGCGTGCGCGGGCGGCTGGAAAAGCTGGATCTGGCACCTTGGCAGGAACAAGCGTCGCGGCTGGCCGGTGACGATCCTGGGGGCAATGCCCGGCAGAACCTGCAGAGCGTCGACCTCAGCATCGGCCAGTTGAAGGCCTTTGGCATTGACCTGAACCAGGCGGTGGTGCGCCTGGCGCGCAGTGGCCCGGCCTGGGACGCGCGCCTGGACAGCAAGGAAGTGATCGGCAATGCCCGGTTGCCGGATGCCAAGGCCGCAGCGATGACCGTGCGCCTGCAGACCTTGCGCCTACCTGCCGCCGACCCGGCCCAAGCCCAGACCGAGGAAGGCCCTGACCCGCTGGCTACATTCGACCCGCGCAAGGTCCCCGCACTGGACCTGACCATCGACAAGCTGTACCGCGGCAACGACCTGTTCGGCAGTGCCGCACTGAAGTTGCGCCCGACCGCTCGCGGTGTGGCCGCACAGGATATAGAGCTGGACTTCAAGGGGCTGCACGTCGACGGCAGTGGCGGCTGGGAGGGCAATCCTGGGGCTACCAGCAGTTGGTACAAGGGCCGCTTGGACGGCAAGAACTTGGCCGACGTGCTCAAGGCCTGGGGCTTCGCTCCCACCGTTACCAGCCGCGATTTCCGCCTGGATGTGGATGGCCGCTGGCCAGGCTCACCGGCATGGGTAGGCCTGAAGCGCTTCTCCGGTAGCATGGATGCGGCCCTGCGCAGTGGCCAGTTCGTTGAAGTGGAGGGCAGTGCCCAGGCGTTACGTGTGTTTGGCCTGCTCAACTTCAACTCGATCGGCCGGCGTCTGCGGCTGGACTTCTCCGACCTGTTCGACAAAGGCCTGGCCTATGACCGGGTCAAGGGCCTGCTGGTCGCCAGTGATGGTGTCTACGTCACCCGCGAACCGATCACCGTGACCGGGCCTTCGAGCAATTTCGAACTCGATGGCACCCTCGACATGGTCCGAGACCGGGTCGACGCCAACCTGCAGGTGACATTGCCGGTGACCAACAACCTGCCGCTGGCGGCATTGATCGTGGGTGCGCCGGCGGTCGGCGGTGCGCTGTTCCTGGTGGATCGGCTGATCGGCGACCGTGTCTCGCGCTTCGCGAGCGTGCACTATCGCGTCGAAGGGCCGTGGAAAGAGCCTAGAATCACCTTTGTGAAACCCTTCAACAAGTAGTCTCGGGAGTGCCCATGAAGGCAGCGGTAATCCAGATGGTCAGCCAGGACGATGTGCTGGCCAACCTGCAACGGGCGGGTACTCTGCTTGAACAGGCGGCCTTTGGAGGTGCGCGGCTGGCCGTGCTGCCCGAGAACTTTGCGGCCATGGGGCGCAAGGATGCCGCTGCAATCGGCCGGGCTGAAGCGTTGGGCGAGGGGCCGATCCTGCCCTGGTTGAAACGCACCGCCCGCGACCTCAGATTATGGATAGTTGCCGGCACCTTGCCGCTGCCTCCCGAGGGTCGGCCAGAGGCCAAGGCCCATGCCTGCTCGCTGCTGATCGACGAGCATGGCGAGGTCGTGGCGCGCTATGACAAGCTGCACCTGTTCGACGTCGACGTGGCCGATAACCGTGGGCGCTACCGCGAGTCCGACGACTATGCCCATGGCGCCCAGGTGGTGGTTGCCGATACGCCGGTGGGGCGCCTGGGGCTCAGCGTCTGCTACGACCTGCGCTTCCCCGAACTGTACAGCGCGCTGCGTGGCGCCGGCGCGGAACTGATCACGGCACCTGCCGCCTTCACTGCGGTCACAGGGGCAGCGCACTGGGAAGTGCTGATTCGCGCCCGCGCCATCGAGACCCAGTGTTACGTGCTGGCAGCTGCCCAGGGCGGCACCCACCCCGGCCCGCGGGAGACCCACGGGCATGCGGCGATCGTCGACCCGTGGGGGCGGATCGTCGCCGAACAGGCGCGTGGCGAGGCGGTATTGATCGCCCCGCGCGACACAGATGAACAAGCGTCCATACGGGCGCGCATGCCGGTGGTTTCGCACCGGCGCTTTTTCTCGCAGGACGCCTTGCGGCCTGCGCACACTTCGGAGTGACTATGAGCCAGATGTTATCCACCGTCAGCGAGCAGCTCCTGGCCCCAGGCGGATTGACCCTGGACAGCCTGCAGGCTGTGCTGGGCGAGTTGGCCGGCCCGGGCATCGACGCCGCCGACCTGTACTTCCAGGGCCAGATTTCGGAAACCTGGGCGCTGGAGGACGGTATCGTCAAGGAAGGCAGCTTCAACCTCGACCAAGGTGTGGGCGTGCGTGCCCAGTCGGGTGAGAAGACCGGTTTTGCCTACAGCAACGCGATCAACCTGGAAGCGCTGACCTCGGCGGCACGCGCTGCCCGTTCGATTTCCCGTGCCGGGCAGAATGGCCAGGTGCAGGCCTTCCGCAGCCAGGACGTCGCGGCGCTGTATGCGCCCGATAACCCGCTGGATGTGCTCAGCCGCGCCGAGAAGGTCGAGCTGCTCAAGCGCGTCGATGCCGCCACCCGTGCCCTGGACCCTCGTATCCAGCAGGTCAGCGTGAGCATGGCCGGGGTCTGGGAGCGCATTCTGATTGCGGCGGCCGATGGCAGTCTGGCTGCCGACGTGCGTCCGCTGGTGCGCTTCAACGTCAGTGTCATCGTCGAGCAGAACGGCCGCCGCGAGCGCGGTGGGCAGGGCGGTGGCGGGCGTACCGACTACCGTTTCTTCACCGAAGAAAAAGTCATGGGCTATGCCCGCGAAGCACTGCGCCAGGCGTTGGTGAACCTGGAGGCGATCCCGGCACCGGCAGGCACCCTGCCGGTGGTACTGGGTTCCGGCTGGTCCGGCGTATTGCTGCACGAGGCGGTCGGCCACGGCCTGGAAGGCGACTTCAACCGCAAGGGTAGCTCGGCGTTCAGTGGCCGCCTGGGCGAGAAAGTAGCGTCGAGCCTGTGCACCATCGTCGACGATGGCACCCTGCCGGGGCGCCGTGGTTCGCTGAGTGTGGACGACGAAGGCACTGCGACCGAATGCACCACGCTGATCGAGAACGGCGTGCTCAAGGGCTACATGCAGGACAAGCTCAATGCCCGCCTGATGGGCATGGCCGTCACCGGTAACGGCCGCCGCGAATCCTATGCTCACCTGCCGATGCCGCGCATGACCAACACCTACATGCGTGCCGGAGAAAGCGACCCTCAGGAAATCATCGCGTCCGTGAAGAAAGGCATCTACTGCGCCAATCTCGGCGGTGGCCAGGTGGACATCACCAGTGGCAAGTTCGTGTTTTCAACCAGCGAAGCCTACCTGATCGAGGACGGCAAGATCACTGCCCCGGTCAAAGGCGCGACATTGATCGGCAATGGGCCTGAAGCGATGAGCCGGGTATCGATGGTCGGCAACGACCTGGCGCTGGACAGTGGCGTGGGCACGTGCGGCAAAGATGGGCAATCGGTGCCGGTGGGGGTTGGGCAGCCGACCTTGAAGCTGGACGCAATCACCGTCGGCGGTACCGGCGCGTGATGGCTGCACCGGGGCTGCAGCAAAGGCAGCCCCAGGTGCTTGCCATCAGCGCAGGCCGCGCTGAATTTCGTCGAGGTCGCGAATGTACTTGAACACCTTGCGCGCAGCGGCAGGCGGCTTGTTCCGCGCCTTTTCGTGCTGGGCATGGCGGATCAGCGAACGCAGTTGCTGGCGGTCGGTGTCGGGGTATTCGTTGACGAAGCGCTCGAGGTCTTCGTCATTGCCGTCGATCAGGCGGTCGCGCCAGCGTTCCAGGTTGTGGAACCGTTCGTTGTACTGGCGGCTGGAGCTGTCGATCTGTTCGAGCACCGCGTGGATGGCGTCCAGGTCCTGGTCGCGCATCAGCTTGCCGACGAACGACATGTGCCGTTTGCGCGCGCCGTGGGCAGTGTGTTTGCTGGCATCGGCCAGGGCCTTGCGCAGCTCGTCGGTCAGCGGCAGGCGCGCCAGGGTATCGGCCTTGACCGTGGTCAGGCGTTCGCCGAGTTCGACCAGTGCATGCAGCTCGCGCTTGATCTGGGTTTTGCTTTTTTCGCCGTCGAAGGCGTCGTCGTATGAATCAACCATGGTGGCAGTCCGCTAGAAATCGCCGCCATGATAACCAGTCGGGGGCCGCTTGTCCGGCCCGGTCGTAGAATGACCCTCGCCGAACGCAGAATTTGAGTGGAGAAAACCATGAGTGCAGTCCAGAGCGTAGGCCCCAAGGACCTGCCAGCGTTGCAGGAGCAGGTCGAAGCGATCGTCGCCGAGGCGCGCCGGCAGGGCGCCAGTGCCTGCGAGGTGGCAGTATCGCTGGAGCAAGGCCTGTCCACCACGGTGCGTCAGCGTGAAGTCGAGACGGTCGAGTTCAATCGCGACCAGGGCTTCGGTATCACCCTCTATGTCGGCCAGCGCAAGGGCTCGGCCAGCACGTCGGCCAGTGGCCCGGACGCCATCCGCGAAACCGTTGCTGCCGCACTCGCGATTGCCAAGCATACGTCGGAGGATGAGTGCGCCGGCCTTGCCGATGCAGCGTTGATGGCCCGCGAGATTCCCGACCTCGACCTTTACCATGACTGGGATATCGAGCCGGAGAAGGCTATTGAAATGGCCTTGGCCTGCGAGGCTGCGGCGTTCGACGCCGACCCGCGCATTCTCAATGCCGATGGCACCACCTTGAATACCCACCAGGGTTGCCGGGTATATGGCAACAGCCACGGATTCATCGGCGGCTACGCCTCCACCCGGCACAGCCTGAGCTGCGTGATGATTGCCGAGGGTGACGGGCAGATGCAGCGCGACTACTGGTATGACGTGAACCGCCAGGGCAGCCTGCTGGCCGACCCGCGCAGCATCGGCCAGCGCGCTGCCCAGCGTGCCGCGAGCCGCCTCGGCGCCCGCCCGGTGCCGACCTGCGAGGTTCCGGTGCTGTTTTCCGCCGAACTGGCGGGTGGTTTGTTCGGCAGCTTCCTCTCGGCCATTTCCGGCGGCAACCTGTACCGCAAGTCGTCGTTCCTCGACGGCGCGATGGGCCAGCGGTTGTTCCCGAGCTGGCTGACCCTCGATGAACGCCCACATATTCCACGCGCATTGGGCAGCGCTGCCTTCGACGGTGATGGCCTGGCAACCTATGCCAAGCCGTTCGTCGACAAAGGCGAGCTGGTGTCCTACCTGCTGGGCACCTATTCCGGGCGCAAACTTGGGTTGCCGAGTACGGCGAATGCCGGTGGTGTACATAACCTGTACGTCACCCATGGCGTGGAAGACCAGGCGGCGTTGATCCGTCGCATGGGGCGCGGGCTGCTGGTGACGGAGTTGATGGGGCATGGCCTGAATATGGTGACGGGCGACTATTCGCGCGGCGCAGCGGGCTTCTGGGTCGAGAATGGCGAGATTCAGCATGCCGTTCAGGAAGTGACCATTGCCGGCAATATGAAAGACATGTTCCAGCAAATTGTCGCGATTGGCAGCGATCTTGAAACCCGCAGCAATATTCATACAGGCTCGGTGCTGATCGAACGGATGACGGTCGCAGGTAGCTGATACTTTGCCCTTGCCGGCCTTGTCGCGGGCTTGCCCGCGTTAAGGCCGGTACATCCACAACACGCCAACCTGCAAAAAAGAACCCGGCCCTCGCGCCGGGTTTTTTACTTTCGTTGTATGCCTCTTGAAGTGATTCTATTTATCACTTAATAATGAATATCATTATCCAGTAACCCGGCGATGATGTTCATGAAACCCGTCCTCCAAGAACTGCCCTACCTGGAAAACTGGCGCTGGCTCAGCCGGCGTATCCGCTGCGCCCTCGAACCCGACGAGCCGCGCCTGATCGAGCATTACCTGGCCGAAGGCCGCTACCTGGTGTGCTGCACCGAAACCTCGTCATGGACGGTGGCGCTGACGTCGTTCCGCCTGCTCCTGGATACCGCCTGCGATCGCATGCTGCCGTGGCATTGGCGCTGCCTGTGCCTGGACCAGGCCTGGCGCCCGTTGCTCGACCTGCGCAACCTCGACCGCCGCGAGCAGAACCAGCGCTGGCAACCCTATGCCTTGCAACTGGCCAATTGCCGGTTGCTGCCGTCGATCTCTCCCGATGAACTGATGCAAGGATTTGATGATGAGTGATACCCGTATCGAGCGTGACAGCATGGGTGAACTGCAGGTGCCGGCCCAGGCCCTGTACGGCGCCCAGACCCAACGCGCGGTCGACAACTTCCCGATCAGCGGCCAGCGCATGCCGGCCCAGTTCATTCGTGCCTTGCTGCTGGCCAAGGCCGCAGCGGCAAAGGCCAACATCGAACTGGAACAGATCTCGGCAGGGCAGGGCGAGGCCATCGTCAAAGCGGTCGAGCAACTGCTTGCCGAAGGTTTCATCCAGCACTTCCCGGTGGATGTGTTCCAGACCGGCTCCGGCACCAGCTCCAACATGAACGCCAACGAAGTGATCGCCACCCTGGCCAGCCGTGTGCTGGGCGAGTCGGTCAACGCCAACGACCATGTCAACTGTGGCCAGAGCAGCAACGACATCATCCCCACCACCATCCACGTCAGTGCCGCGCTTGCCCTGCATGAGCAGCTGTTGCCGGCGTTGAGCCATCTGGTACAGGTGATCGAAGGCAAGTCGGTGCAGGTGCATCAGTACGTGAAAACCGGCCGTACCCACCTGATGGATGCGATGCCGGTGCGCATGAGCCAGGTGCTCGATGGCTGGGCAGCACAGATCAACGGCGCCAAGGCGCACCTCGAAGCCACGTTGCCGAGCCTGCAGGCCTTGGCCCAGGGCGGTACCGCCGTGGGCACCGGCATCAATGCCCATCCACAGTTCGCCGCCGGCTTCGCTCGGCAGTTGAGCGCCTTGACCCAGGTCGAGTTCACCCCTGGCAAGAACCTGTTCGCCCTGATCGGCTCCCAGGACACCGCCGTGGCGCTGTCCGGCCAGCTCAAGACCACCGCCGTGGCACTGATGAAAATCGCCAACGACCTGCGCTGGATGAACTCCGGTCCACTGGCCGGCCTTGGCGAAATCGAACTGCAAGGCCTGCAGCCGGGCTCTTCGATCATGCCTGGCAAAGTAAACCCGGTGATCCCGGAGGCCACCGCCATGGTTGCTGCGCAAGTGATCGGCAACGACGCCACCATCGCGGTCGCCGGCCAGTCGGGCAACTTCGAACTCAACGTCATGCTCCCGGTGATTGCTCGCAATCTGCTGGAAAGCATCGAGCTGATGGCCAATGCCAGCCGCCTGCTCGCCGACAAAGCGATCGGCAGCTTCAAGGTCAACGAAAGCAAGCTCAAGGAGGCCTTGGCGCGTAACCCGATTCTGGTTACCGCGCTGAACCCGATCATCGGCTACCTGAAGGCCGCCGACATCGCCAAGACCGCCTACAAGCAGGGCCGGCCGATCATCGACGTGGCCCTGGAGCACACCGACCTGTCGCGCGACCAGCTCGAAGCGCTGCTGGATCCGGAAAAACTCACCGCTGGCGGCATCTGACCTGCGTCAGCGCCCTGGAGACGTGTCATGCAGCACTGGAAACGCACCACTCAAGCTGCCAATCGCTTGTTCGAACAGGGCGATTTGGTTGATGCGCGGGAACTCTACCTGCAAGCACTGGCCCTGGCCCAGGTGCTGTTCGAGCGCTGGCATGACGTCGATGAGGCGGTGGCGGCGTTCGTCATCGCCCACCACAACTTGGCCGACCTGCACCTGCGGCTGAATCAGCCTCAGGAAAGCGCTGACTACCTGTGTGCGGCTCACCAGCGCCTGCTGCAGGCCAGCCAGGAATCCCGGCTGCCGCAGGTGCTGCGAGCTGCAGCGCTGCGCCACAGCGGGCGTACCTACACCGAGCTGCTGAGCTTCATCGCCGAATACGGCCAGTACCCGCGTACCGAACGCCTGCTCAATCGTCACACCCCGGGGGCCAGCGAGCTGGCCGGCCGGGCTGAAGTGACACCTTGCCCCCCAATCTACGGAATCCATTGACATGCCCCATACCTTGCCTGCGTTGCCCTATGCCTACAACGCGCTGGAACCGCACATCGACACCCAGACCATGGAGATTCACCACACCAAGCATCACCAGACCTACGTCAACGGCATCAATGCAGCCATCGAAGGCACCGAATGGGCCGAGTGGCCGGTTGAAAAGCTGGTCGGTGCGGTCAGCCAGTTGCCGGAGAGCCTGCGAGGGGCGGTGATCAACCACGGTGGTGGCCATGCCAACCACTCATTGTTCTGGACCGTCATGTCGCCACAGGGCGGCGGCCAACCGAAGGGGCAGGTGGCCAAGGCCATCGAGGCCGAGCTGGGTGGTTTCGACGCCTTCAAGGACGCTTTCACCAAGGCCGCCCTGACGCGCTTTGGCAGTGGTTGGGCCTGGTTGAGCGTCACGCCAGAAAAGACCCTGGTGGTGGAAAGCAGCGGTAACCAGGACAGCCCGTTGATGCACGGCAACACACCCATTCTCGGCCTGGATGTCTGGGAACACGCCTACTACCTGAAGTATCAGAACCGCCGTCCGGAATACATCGGTGCCTTCTACAACGTCATCGATTGGGCGCAAGTGGAACGTCGTTACCTTGAAGCCCTGAAGTGAGTCGAACCGGTATGCGCTCGGAGGTCATGTCTGTCAGTAGTGTGCGCCTGTTCCGCCTGGCCATAGGTACGCTGTTGCTTCTGGTCGGCACGGCCTTGCTGGTGGCGCGGGGCATCGCCTGGCTGGACCTTGAGCCGCGCATGCTGCGCGCTCTCGAGGGCGGTGCGCTGTGTGCACTCGGCACGGCGCTGGGCGCGGTACCGGTGTTGGTTATTCGCAATATGCCGGTGGCCCTGGCCGATACCTTGCTGGGTTTTGGCGCCGGGGTGATGCTGGCAGCCACTGCGTTTTCCCTGATCATTCCTGGGCTGGATGCTGCCCAGTCTATCGGCTTCAGCCCATGGGGCGCCGGCGCCCTGATCAGCTTCGGTCTGCTGTTCGGGGCAATGTGCCTGTTCGTTGTCGATCTGAAGGTGTCCGGTGCGTCGCCGGAGGCATTGGTCGGCAGCGAGCAGCAACCGGTGATCGCGGCGCGGATCTGGCTGTTCGTGATTGCCATCATTGCTCACAACATTCCCGAAGGCATGGCCATCGGCGTATCGGCCGGTGGTGGAATGGCCGATGCCGACAGCCTGGCGATGGGCATTGCGTTGCAGGATGTTCCCGAGGGCCTGGTGATTGCGCTGGTGCTGGCGGGGGCGGGCATGCCGCGCATCAAGGCGTTTCTGATTGGCGCCGCGTCTGGCCTGGTGGAACCGTTGGCGGCGGTGTTGTGTGCGTGGCTGGTGAATGTCGCCGAGTTGCTGTTGCCGTTGGGCCTGGCTTGCGCGGCGGGGGCGATGTTGCTGGTGGTGACTCAGGAAATCATTCCCGAATCGCGCAGCAATGGGCATCACCGGCTGGCCAGCCTGGGGCTGTGCGTTGGGTTCTGCCTGATGATGGTGATGGATACGGCGATGTCTTGAGTTGACAATACTGGCCCTATCGCCGGCAAGCCGGCTCCCACAGGTACGGCGCTATGCTTGACCTGTGGGAGCCGGCTTGCCGGCGATAGGGCAGGTTCAATCAGCTTAGATGCAGCGGCTCACTCGCCTTCGTCGAAGTAGTTGTTGATCAACGCTACCAGCGCTTCCAGCGCTTCGTTGTCCTGCTCGCCCTCGGTATGCAGGTGCACTTGGGTGCCTTTGCCCGCCGCGAGCATCATCACGGCCATGATGCTCTTGCCGTCCACCATTTTGTCTGGCGCACGCCCCACCCGCACCTGGCAAGGGAAGCGCCCGGCCACGCCAACGAACTTGGCGGCCGCCCGGGCATGCAGCCCCAGCTTGTTGATGATGGTGATTTCGCGGGCGGGCATCGTGGGGCGGATCCTGTGGGCTAGAGGTCGCGGTGGCGGACCTGGACGTTTTTCAGGGACTGTTGCAGCAGCTGGCCAAGGCGTTCGGTGATATAGACCGAACGGTGATGGCCGCCGGTGCAGCCGATGGCGATGGTGACATAGGCGCGGTTGCTGGCGGCGAAGCGCGGCAGCCATTTGAGCAGGTAACTGGAAATGTCGTTGAACATTTCTTCGACATCCGGCTGGGCGGCGAGATAGTCGATAACTGGCTGTTCCAGGCCGGAATGCTCACGCAGCTCGGGTTTCCAGTACGGGTTGGGCAGGCAGCGCACGTCGAACACCAGGTCGGCATCGACCGGCATCCCGCGCTTGAAGCCGAACGACTCGACCAGGAACGCGGTGCCAGGCTCAGGCTGGTTGAGCAGGCGCAGCTTGATCGTGTCGCGCAGTTGATAGAGGTTGAGATTGGTGGTGTCGATCTTCAGGTCGGCAAGGTCGGAGATCGGCCCCAGCAACTCGCTTTCCACGCGGATCGCTTCGGCCAGCGAACGGTCGGCGTTGGTCAGCGGGTGACGGCGACGGGTTTCGGAAAAGCGCTTTAGCAGCGTTTCTTCATCGGCGTCGAGAAACAGCACATCACACTTGATATGGCGGCCGCGGGCTTCCGAAAGCAGCTCGGGAAAACGTGACAGGTGGCTGGGCAGGTTGCGCGCATCGATCGAGACGGCCACTTTCGGCTGCAACAGCTCGGTGTTGATCAGCGCATTCTCCGCCAGTTGCGGCAGCAAGCCGGCCGGCAGGTTGTCGATGACGTAGTAGCCGTTGTCTTCCAGCACATCGAGGGCGGTACTCTTGCCGGAGCCGGACCGGCCGCTGACGATGATCAGGCGCATGTTCAGTGCTCGTTCTGTGCGTCCAGGACAACCTGGTACAGGGCCTCGCTGCTGTGAGCAGCACGCAGGCGCTCGCGAACTTCCTTGCGATCGAGCATGCTGGCGATCTGGCGCAGCAGTTCCAGATGGGCATCGGTAGCGGCCTCTGGCACCAGCAGGACGAACAGCAAATCGACCGGTGCGCCATCGATGGCGTCATAGTCGATCGGAGCATCCAGGTGCAGCAGGGCGCTGACGGGTGAAAGGCACCCTTCGAGCCGGCAGTGGGGAATGGCAATGCCATTGCCGAAACCAGTGGAGCCGAGTTTTTCCCGGGCGATGAGCTTTTCGAAGACGTCTTGCATCTCAAGCTCGGGTACTTGCTCGGCAATCAGGTTGGCGACCTTTTCCAGGGCGCGCTTCTTGCTGCCGCCCGGCACGTTCACCAAGGAACGGCCGGGGGTCAGGATGGTTTCAAGTCGGATCATGGATGAGGGGGATCAGCGGGCGGCTGCACCTTGCAGCAGGCTTTGCTGTTTTTCCTTGTGTTTTTTCAATTGGCGGTCGAGCTTGTCGGCCAAGGCGTCGATCGCTGCATACATGTCTTCGTGTTCCGCGTTGGCAACCACTTCGCCGCCAGGAATCTGCACGGTCGCTTCGACCTTCTGTTGCAGCTTCTCGACCTTCATGATGACCTGCACGTTGGTAATCTTGTCGAAGTGACTCTCCACCCTGGCAAGCTTTTCAAGCACGTAATCGCGCAGCGGCTGGGTGACTTCTACATGCTGTCCACTGATATTGACTTGCATACAGCTTCTCCTTTGTTGCCCGTGCATAAAGAGGCAGGTATTGCACCTGCCCCACAAACGCTGTGGCACACCCAGGGGCTACATCAGTCGCTTGCGCTCGCTCGACGGTGCGATGCCGAGGGACTCGCGGTACTTGGCGACGGTGCGACGGGCTACCTGGATGCCTTGTGCCTCCAGTAAACCAGCGATCTTGCTGTCACTCAATGGCTTTTTCTGATTTTCCGCCGCAACCAGTTTCTTGATGATCGCGCGGATCGCCGTGGACGAGCATTCACCGCCCTCGGCGGTGCTGACGTGGCTGGAGAAAAAGTATTTCAGTTCGTAGATGCCGCGCGGCGTGTGCATGTATTTCTGCGTGGTGACCCGCGATATGGTCGACTCGTGCATGCCCACTGCTTCGGCGATATCGTGCAGCACCAGCGGCTTCATGGCTTCGTCGCCGTGGTCGAGGAAACCACGCTGGTGTTCGACGATCTGTGTGGCCACCTTCATCAGTGTTTCATTGCGGCTTTGCAGGCTCTTGATGAACCAGCGCGCCTCTTGCAGCTGGTTGCGCATGAAGGTGTTGTCGGCGCTGGTGTCGGCGCGGCGGACGAAGCCTGCGTACTGCGGGTTGACCCGCAGCCGTGGGATCGCCTCCTGGTTCAGTTCGACCAGCCAGCGCTCGCTGTCCTTGCGCACGATCACGTCGGGCACCACGTATTCGGGTTCGCTGGATTCGATCTGCGAGCCTGGGCGCGGGTTGAGGCTCTGCACCAATTCGATGACCTGGCGCAGCTCATCTTCCTTGAGCTTCATGCGGCGCATGAGCTGGCTGTAGTCGCGGCTGCCGAGCAGGTCGATGAAATCGCTGACCAGGCGCTGGGCTTCGCTCATCCAGGGGGTGCTGGAAGGTAGCTGGCGCAGTTGCAGCAACAGGCATTCACCCAGGTTGCGCGCGCCTACCCCGGCGGGCTCGAACTGCTGGATGCGGTGCAGCACCGCTTCGACCTCGTCCAGTTCGATATCCAGCTCAGGGTCGAAACCGGCACAGATCTCTTCGAGCGTGTCTTCCAGGTAGCCTTGGCCGTTGATGCTGTCGATCAGGGTGACGGCGATCAGGCGGTCGGTGTCGGACATCGGTGCCAGGTTCAGTTGCCACAGCAGGTGGCTCTGCAGGCTCTCGCCGGCAGATGTGCGGGTGGTGAAGTCCCACTCGTCGTCATCGTTGCTCGGCAGGCTGCTGGCGCTGGTCTGGTAGATGTCTTCCCAGGCGGTGTCGACCGGAAGCTCGTTGGGGATGCGCTCGTTCCACTCACCCTCTTCCAGGGTTTCGGCACTGCTGGTGCTTTCCTGGAAGCTGTTGTCCTGCGCTTCGGCGACTGGCTTGTTCTCGGCGTTGTCCGCCATAGGGTCGCTGTTGTCGAAGTCGTCGCCGTCTTCCTGACGTTCGAGCATCGGATTGGACTCCAGCGCCTCCTGGATTTCCTGCTGCAGGTCCAGGGTGGAAAGCTGAAGTAGGCGAATGGCCTGTTGCAACTGCGGGGTCATCGTCAGTTGCTGGCCCATTTTTAGGACGAGCGATGGTTTCATGGCAGGGGCTAAATACCTTGTTCGCCGGCGCGCATGCGCCATCCACTACACGAGGGCGCCGAAGCGCCAAATTCAAGCAAGTTTTATGCCTTAAATTGTAGCGTTTGCCTAGAGCACTGTAACAACTTAAGCCCCGTCAAGGGCGGTTTGCCAGTGCTCCAGGCCTACCTCGGATTCAGAGTCGGAACTCGTGGCCCAGGTAAACTTCCTTGACCAGGTCGTTGGCCAGGATGGTTTCGGCATCGCCTTCGGCGATCAGTTGGCCATCGTTGACGATGTACGCGGTTTCGCAGATATCCAGGGTTTCGCGGACGTTGTGGTCGGTGATCAGTACACCGATGCCCTTGGCCTTGAGGTGGTGGATGATCTGCTTGATGTCGCCCACGGAAATCGGGTCGACACCGGCAAAGGGTTCGTCCAGCAGGATGAACTTCGGTGCGGTCGCCAGTGCACGTGCAATCTCGACGCGGCGGCGTTCGCCACCGGAAAGGCTCATGCCGAGGTTGTCGCGGATATGGCTGATGTGGAACTCCTGCAGCAGGCTTTCGAGCTCCTTGCGCCGGCCTTCACGATCGATGTCCTTGCGCGTTTCGAGGATCGCCATGATGTTATCGGCCACCGAAAGCTTGCGGAAGATCGAGGCTTCCTGGGGCAGGTAGCCGATGCCGGCACGGGCGCGGCCGTGCATGGGCTGGTGGCTGACATCGAGGTTGTCGATCAGTACCCGGCCCTGGTCGGCCTGGACCAGGCCGACGATCATGTAGAAGCAAGTGGTCTTGCCGGCGCCGTTGGGGCCGAGCAGGCCGACGATCTGCCCGCTGTCGATCGACAGGCTGACGTCACGCACGACTTGCCGCCCTTTGTAGCTCTTGGCCAGGTGCTGGGCTTTGAGGGTTGCCATTTACTCGGCCTTCTTCTTCGGCTGGATCACCATGTCGATACGCTGACGTGGTTGAGTCACGTTACCACCGCGACCGGCGGTCGCAACCTGGGTCTTGGTGTTGTAGACGATCTTCTCGCCTTCGGTGGTGTTGCCTTCGTTCTCGACTTTGGCGCGGTCGGTGAGGATCACCATGTCTTTCTGCGCCTGGTACTGGATGGTAATTGCCCAGCCTTTCATCTTGTCGGGCTTGGCGGTGCTCTGCTGCTGCTCGAAATAGGCCAGGTTGCCCACCGAGGTGACCACGTCGATGTCGCCGTTGGCGGCGCGGGTCATCGTCACGGTGTTGCCTTTGATCATCATGGAGCCTTGGGTGATGATCACGTCACCGGTGTAGGTGGCCACGCCTTGCTTGTCGTCCAGGTGCGCGTTGTCGGCCTGGATGCGGATAGGCTGGTCACGGTCGGTCGGCAGGGCGAAGGCGCTCGCGCTTCCCAGTGCTGCGCTCAGGCTGAGCAAAAGGGGGAGGGTTTTAACGAGCCTCATACTGTCCTCTTACGTTAGAAAGCAGGTCCATCCTGCCTTCTTTCAAATACGCTTTCATTCCCTTGCCTGTGGTCGTGCCACCGGCGCCGTCGATTCTAACGGCTTGCTCGGTCTGCGCATATTGCTTCTGTGGGAATACGGTCATGCGCGAGCTGGTAATGATGAGTTCGCGCTGTTTTTCGTCAGTGCGGGCGACACGCACCTGGTCGATCAGTTCGACCTCGCTGCCGTCGGGGTTGACCTCGGCGCGAACGCTCTGCA
This sequence comes from Pseudomonas sp. KU43P, assembly GCF_033095865.1. Lineage (NCBI taxonomy): Bacteria > Pseudomonadati > Pseudomonadota > Gammaproteobacteria > Pseudomonadales > Pseudomonadaceae > Pseudomonas > Pseudomonas sp. KU43P. Next base: position 1,106,733 of record NZ_AP019365.1, read on the forward strand.
CATGCCATGGGTACTCCGTACCCCTGTACATATGCAGGTCCGGCGTGGTCAGCAGTGTGACCTCGCTGGCCTTGAGGTGTTCGACCTTGTCGGCAGTCATTTCGTACTGCAGCTTGCCGTCGGGAAGAAATTGCAGGCTGTGAGCGTTGGTCGCGTAGTAGTCGATGGCCGTTTCGTCCACCTCGGCCACGGGTTTGTCGAGGAAGCTTTCAGGGCTGACGTTCCAGTAGCCGATCGCCACCAGCACGGCGGCGATCAGCGTTAGCAGCACAACATTGCGGGCTTTCTTGCTGAACATGGTCGGCCTTAGAGGTAATGGGCGTTGGCAGCGTCCAGGGTGCCCTGGGCCTGCATGATCAGTTCGCAGAACTCGCGGGCAGCGCCTTCGCCGCCGCGCGCCTGGGTCACGCCGTGGGCGTGCTGGCGAACGAATGGCGCGGCATTGGCCACCGCCATGCCCAGGCCCACTCGGCGAATCACCGGCAGGTCGGGCAGGTCGTCGCCCAGATAGGCGACCTGTTCATAGCTTAGGCCCAGTTCGGCGAGCAGGCCGTCGAGCACGACCATTTTGTCTTCGCGGCCCTGGAACAGGTGTGGAATACCGAGGTTCTTCGCCCGGCGCTCGACCACCGGAGTCTTGCGCCCGCTGATGATCGCCGTGGTCACGCCCGAGGCCATGAGCATTTTGATGCCGTGGCCGTCGAGGGTGTTGAAGGTCTTGAACTCGCTGCCGTCCTCGAGAAAGTACAGGCGCCCGTCGGTGAGCACGCCGTCGACATCGAAAACCGCGAGTTTGATGGCTTTGCCGCGTTGCAGCAGATCCTGGGTCATTAGCAGGGTTCTCCTTACATCACGCCAGCGCGCAGCAGGTCGTGCATGTTCAAGGCGCCGGTCGGGCGGTCGTCCTTGTCCACGACCACCAGGGCGCTGATCTTGTGGTCTTCCATGATCTTGAGCGCTTCGGCTGCAAGCATGTCGGCGCGGGCAGTCTTGCCGTGCATGGTCATCACCTGGTCGATCAGGGTGGTGTGCACGTCGATGCTGCGATCCAGGCTGCGGCGAAGGTCACCGTCGGTGAAGATCCCGGCCAGCTTGCCGTCGCTTTCCAGGACGACGGTCATGCCCAGGCCCTTGCGGGACATTTCCAGCAGTGCGTCCTTGAGCAGTGTGCCGCGTTGTACCTGCGGCAGCTCGTCACCGGCGTGCATCACGTTCTCGACCTTGAGCAGCAGGCGACGGCCCAGGGCGCCGCCTGGGTGCGAGAAGGCGAAGTCTTCGGCGGTGAAGCCGCGCGCTTCGAGCAGGGCAATGGCCAGCGCGTCGCCCAGTACCAGCGATGCCGTGGTGGAGGACGTGGGGGCCAGGTTCAGCGGGCAGGCCTCCTGGGCGACACGGGCGTCGAGGTTGACCTCGGCGGCCTGGGCCAGTGGGGAGTCCGGGTTGCCGGTGAGGCTGATCAACTGGATGCCAAGGCGCTTGATCAGCGGCAGCAGGGTGACGATCTCGGCGGTGCTGCCCGAATTGGACAGGGCGAGAATGACGTCATCGCGGGTGATCATGCCCATGTCACCGTGGCTGGCTTCGGCCGGATGCACGAAGAACGCCGGAGTGCCGGTGCTGGCCAGGGTGGCGGCGATCTTGTTGCCGATATGCCCCGACTTGCCCATGCCGACGACCACGACCCGGCCCTTGCTCGCCAGGATCAGTTCGCACGCCTTGACGAAGTTGGCGTCGATACGGGCCATCAGGCCTTCTACGGCCTCGAGTTCAAGGCGCAGAGTACGCTGGGCGGATTGGATCAACTCGCTGGATTGGCTCATGTGTCAAAAACGATGCCTGATGAAAAGGCGGCGATTATAGCCGCAATGTAAGAAAGCCTCACCCTTTCGATTGCGCTGACAAATGTCATGAAAGCCTGTCGTTGGCCTGAACGACTCGTTTCATGGCCTTGGGGGCGCGCTGTGAGCGGTGCTATAGTTCGCCGCTATTCGGCCCGTCAGGGGCGCGTGTGCCTTCATGAAGGGGGCCGGCGTCCATTAGGACGAGGCTGCACTAGCAAGGAGTCTAGATGAGTGTGGATAGCGCCTACGCGGTCGAGTTGAAGGGAGTCACCTTCAAGCGCGGTTCGCGCAGCATTTTCAGCAACGTCGACATACGCATCCCGCGTGGCAAGGTCACCGGTATCATGGGCCCGTCGGGCTGCGGCAAGACGACGCTGCTTCGTTTGATGGGGGCTCAGTTGCGCCCGTCGAGCGGTGAGGTATGGGTGGCCGGGCAGAACCTGCCGAGCCTGTCGCGCAGCGACCTGTTCGATGCGCGCAAGCAGATGGGCGTGCTGTTCCAGAGCGGTGCGCTGTTCACCGACCTCGATGTGTTCGAGAACGTCGCGTTCCCGCTGCGTGTGCATACCCAGCTTTCGGACGAGATGATCCGCGATATCGTGCTGATGAAACTGCAGGCCGTTGGCCTGCGCGGGGCCATCGACCTGATGCCCGATGAGCTGTCGGGTGGCATGAAACGTCGGGTGGCACTGGCCAGGGCAATCGCGCTCGATCCGCAGATCCTCATGTACGACGAGCCGTTCGTCGGCCAGGATCCGATCGCCATGGGCGTGCTCGTGCGGCTGATCCGTCTGCTCAACGATGCCCTGGGCATCACCAGCATCGTGGTGTCCCATGACCTGGCGGAAACTGCCAGCATCGCCGACTACATCTACGTGGTGGGTGATGGTCAGGTATTGGGCCAGGGTACCCCGGACGAGTTGATGGGCTCGGACAATCCGCGCATTCGCCAGTTCATGAAAGGCGACCCGGACGGCCCGGTGCCATTCCACTTCCCTGCGCCTGACTACCGCGCCGATCTGCTGGGGGCGCGTTGATGCGCAGAAAATCCTTACTCGAACGTATCCGCCTGCTTGGCCGCTCGGCCATCGACGTGCTGGCGGTGCTGGGGCGCTCGTGCCTGTTCCTGTTCCATGCGCTGGTCGGCCGCGGCGGCATTGGTGGCGGCTTCCAGCTGCTGACCAAGCAGCTTTACTCGGTGGGCGTGCTGTCGCTGGCGATCGTGGTGGTGTCGGGCGTGTTCATTGGCATGGTGCTGGCCCTGCAGGGCTACAGCATCCTGACCAAGTACGGCTCCGAGCAGGCTGTCGGGCAGATGGTCGCCCTGACCCTGCTGCGCGAGCTGGGCCCGGTAGTGACCGCGCTGCTGTTCGCCGGGCGTGCAGGTTCTGCCTTGACGGCCGAAATCGGCAACATGAAGTCGACCGAGCAGCTGTCGAGCCTTGAAATGATCGGCGTCGACCCGCTCAAGTACATCGTCGCACCGCGCTTGTGGGCCGGTTTCATTTCCCTGCCGTTGCTGGCGCTGATCTTCAGCGTGGTCGGCATCTGGGGTGGCTCGTGGGTCGCGGTAGACTGGCTGGGTGTTTACGAGGGCTCGTTCTGGGCCAACATGCAGAACAGTGTTTCCTTCACCGACGACGTGCTCAACGGGCTGATCAAGAGCCTGGTGTTCGCCTTCGTCACGACCTGGATCGCCGTATTCCAGGGGTACGACTGTGAGCCCACCTCAGAGGGGATCAGCCGTGCCACCACCAAGACCGTGGTCTATGCCTCGTTGGCAGTACTGGGTCTGGACTTTATTCTGACCGCCTTGATGTTTGGAGATTTCTGATGCAAAACCGCACCCTGGAAATCGGTGTCGGCCTGTTCCTCCTGGCCGGGATCCTGGCGCTGCTGCTGCTGGCCCTGCGTGTCAGCGGGCTGTCGGCCAGCCCGAGCAGCGATACCTATAAAGTTTATGCCTACTTCGACAATATCGCCGGTTTGACGGTCAGAGCTAAAGTGACCATGGCCGGTGTGACGATCGGCAAGGTCACCGCCATCGATCTGGACCGTGATTCCTACACCGGTCGGGTGACATTGCAGCTGGACAAGTCGGTGGATAACCTGCCGACCGACTCCACGGCCTCGATCCTGACTGCCGGCCTGCTTGGCGAGAAGTACATCGGTATCAGCGTGGGCGGCGAAGAAGAGGTGCTCAAGGACGGTGCAACCATCCATGACACCCAGTCTGCCCTGGTGCTGGAAGATCTGATTGGCAAGTTCCTGCTCAACACCGTTGGCAAGGAACCGAAAGAAGCGCAACCGGCTAATTAAGGAGTTTCCATGATTTCGATCTTGCGACGTGGCCTGCTGGTCCTGCTGGCGACCTTCCCCCTGTTGACCCTGGCAGCGCAATCGCCCCATGACGTGGTGCAGAACACCACCAACGCGCTGTTGAGCGATCTGAAGGCCAACAAGGAGCAGTACAAGACCAACCCGAACGCCTTCTACGATGCGCTCAACAACATCCTGGGCCCGGTGGTCGATGCCGATGGCATTTCCAGGAGCATCATGACTGTCAAGTACTCGCGCAAGGCTACGCCCGCGCAGATGCAGCGCTTCCAGGAAAACTTCAAACGCAGCCTGATGCAGTTCTACGGCAATGCCCTGCTCGAGTACAACAACCAGGGTATCGTGGTCGATCCGGCCAAGGCTGACGACGGCAAGCGCGCCAGCGTCGGCATGAAGGTCACCGGCAACAACGGTGCCGTCTACCCGGTGCAGTACACCCTGGAAAACCTCGGTGGCGAGTGGAAGGTGCGTAACGTGATCGTCAACGGCATCAACATCGGCAAGCTGTTCCGTGACCAGTTCGCAGATGCCATGCAGCGCAACGGCAACGACCTGGACAAGACCATCGACGGCTGGGCCGGCGAAGTGGCCAAGGCGAAGCAGGCTGCCGAAAACTCCGATGAGAAGACCGTCAAATGAGTGAGACCGGCGTAAGCATGGCCGAGCCGGGCGTGCTGCGCCTGGCCGGTGTGCTGGATTACCGCAGCGGCCCGGCCTTGCGCAAGCAGGGCAAGGCGCTGATCGCCGCCGCCCGCGAAACACAGCTGGTGCTCGATTGCTCGTCGGTCGAGAAGTCGTCCAGCGTTGGTTTGTCGCTGCTGCTGGCGTTCATGCGCGATGCCCAGGCGGCTGGCAAGGTCTGCGAAGTGCGCGGCATGCCGGACGACATGCGGGAAATCGCCGGGGTCTATGACCTCGATGAAGTACTGGCGAGCTGATGGCTCGTTACTGATGGTAGGCCCCTCGGTCAGCGCGCTCACTCGGTGGGCTTCGCAGGCGAGGGGCTTTTTTGTATGATGGCCGACCCGTGCGCATCGGGCGCCGATTGAGGTTGAGCATGCAGGCCGTAGAAGTTAAGAGCTTCCTTGAAGAGAAATTGCCGGGATCCCGGGTCGAAGTTGAAGGCGAAGGCTGCAACTTCCAGTTGAACGTGATCAGCGACGAGTTGGCTGGCCTGAGCCCGGTCAAGCGCCAGCAGGCAATCTATGCTCACCTGAATCCCTGGATCGCCAATGGCAGCATCCATGCGGTAACCATGAAATTTTTCAGCAGCGCAGCCTGGGCTGAGCGCACCTGAGCCAACTTGGCGGCGAGACTCCAATGGACAAACTGATTATTACTGGCGGCGCTCGCCTTGACGGCGAGATCCGCATTTCGGGCGCGAAGAACGCGGCCCTGCCGATTCTGGCGGCGACCCTGCTGGCCGATGGCCCGGTCACCGTGGGCAACCTGCCACACCTGCACGACATCACCACCATGATCGAGCTGTTCGGTCGCATGGGCATCGAGCCTGTGATCGACGAGAAGCTGGCGGTGGAGATCGACCCACGCACCATCAAGACCCTCGTGGCGCCATACGAGCTGGTCAAGACCATGCGCGCCTCGATCCTGGTGCTCGGCCCGATGGTCGCGCGCTTCGGCAAGGCCGAGGTGGCTCTGCCGGGTGGCTGTGCCATCGGTTCGCGCCCGGTTGACCTGCACATCCGCGGCCTGGAGGCCATGGGTGCGAAGATCGAAGTGGAAGGCGGCTATATCAAGGCCCAGGCGCCTGAGGGCGGCCTGCGTGGCGCGCACTTCTTCTTCGATACCGTCAGCGTGACCGGTACCGAGAACATCATGATGGCCGCAGCCCTGGCCAAGGGCCGCAGCGTCCTGCAGAACGCTGCGCGCGAGCCGGAAGTGGTCGACCTGGCCAACTTCCTGATCGCCATGGGCGCGAACATCCAGGGCGCCGGCACCGACACCATCACCATCGATGGTGTCGAGCGTCTGCACTCGGCCAACTACCGGGTTATGCCGGACCGTATCGAAACGGGTACCTACCTGGTCGCCGCTGCCGTGACCGGTGGCCGCGTCAAGGTCAAGGACACTGATCCGACCATCCTCGAAGCGGTGTTGGAGAAGCTCAAGGAAGCCGGTGCCGATGTCACTACCGGTGAAGACTGGATCGAGTTGGACATGCATGGCAAGCGGCCGAAAGCCGTCAACCTGCGTACCGCCCCGTACCCGGCGTTCCCGACCGACATGCAGGCGCAGTTCATCTCGCTCAACGCCATTGCCGAAGGCACCGGCGCGGTCATCGAGACGATCTTTGAAAACCGCTTCATGCACGTTTACGAAATGCACCGCATGGGCGCGCAGATCCAGGTCGAGGGCAACACCGCCATCGTCACGGGCGTGCCGGCACTCAAGGGCGCTCCGGTCATGGCTACCGACCTGCGGGCTTCTGCCAGCCTGGTGCTGTCGGCCCTGGTCGCAGAAGGCGATACCTTGATCGATCGCATCTACCACATCGACCGTGGTTACGAGTGCATCGAAGAAAAACTGCAGATGCTGGGCGCGAAGATCCGTCGCGTACCGGGCTAGTCATCTGCCTGGCGCAGGGACGCGCCTCACGAATTGAATGCGGCCAGGTCGACGACCTGGCCGGCAGTAGCCGCTTAAGGACCGACGTTCCAATGTTGACCATCGCGCTTTCCAAAGGCCGCATCCTCGACGATACCCTGCCGTTGCTGGCCGAGGCCGGCATTGTGCCGACCGAGAATCCGGACAAGAGCCGCAAGCTGATCATCCCCACCACGCAAGACGACGTGCGCCTGCTGATCGTGCGTGCCACCGATGTGCCGACCTATGTCGAGCATGGCGCCGCCGACCTTGGCGTGGCAGGCAAGGACGTGCTGATGGAGTACGGCGGTCAAGGCCTGTACGAGCCGCTTGACCTGCAGATCGCCCGTTGCAAGCTGATGACCGCAGGCGCGGTCGGTGCGCCGGAGCCCAAGGGCCGCCTGCGTGTGGCCACCAAGTTCGTCAACGTGGCCAAGCGCTACTACGCCGAACAGGGGCGCCAGGTCGACATCATCAAGCTGTACGGCTCGATGGAGCTGGCCCCCTTGATCAACCTCGCCGACAAGATCATCGACGTCGTCGACACCGGCAACACCCTGCGCGCCAACGGCCTGGAACCCCAGGAACTGATCGCCACGATCAGCTCGCGCCTGGTGGTCAACAAGGCATCGATGAAGATGCAGCACGCCCGCATCCAGAGCCTGATCGATACCCTGCGCCAAGCGGTCGAATCGCGACACCGCGGCTGACTTCCTTGCGCGACCTTCGCTGTCGCGCCCGTCTATCCGCGTCATAGCCATTTTTCTCGGGTGCCCGCGCGGATGGATTGGTAGCCTAGGGCGCCTGAGCATTCGCCAATAATCGAGGCCCTCGCCATGACCGTGTCCACTGCAATTGCCCGTCTCAACGCTGCTGATCCGGATTTCGCCCGACATCTGGATCATCTGCTGAGCTGGGAAAGTGTGTCCGATGACGCGGTCAACCAGCGCGTGCTCGACATCATCAAGGCCGTGCGCGAGCGTGGCGATGCGGCACTGGTGGAGTTCACCCAGCGTTTCGATGGTGTCGATGCCAAGACTATCGATGACCTCATCCTGGGGCGCGAGCGCCTGGAACTGGCCCTGACCCGCATTACCCCGGTCCAGCGTGAAGCCCTGGAGAAAGCCGCCAACCGTGTGCGCATGTACCACGAGCGGCAGAAGCAGGACTCCTGGCAGTACACCGAAGCCGACGGCACCGTGCTGGGCCAGAAGGTCACGCCACTGGACCGCGCCGGCCTGTACGTGCCGGGTGGCAAGGCGTCGTACCCGTCTTCGGTGCTGATGAACGCCATTCCTGCCAAGGTCGCCGGCGTCACCGAGGTGGTGATGGTGGTGCCGACCCCGCGCGGCGAGGTCAATGAGCTGGTGCTGGCAGCGGCCTGCATCGCCGGTGTCGACCGGGTGTTCACCGTGGGTGGCGCCCAGGCAGTCGCAGCGCTGGCCTACGGCACCGAGAGCGTACCGCAGGTGGACAAGATCGTCGGTCCGGGCAACATCTATGTGGCCACTGCCAAGCGTCACGTATTCGGTCAGGTCGGTATCGACATGATCGCCGGCCCTTCGGAAATCCTCGTGGTGTGCGATGGCCAGACCGACCCGGACTGGATCGCCATGGACCTGTTTTCCCAGGCCGAGCACGATGAAGACGCCCAGGCCATCCTGGTCAGCCCTGATGCTGCGTTCCTCGACCGGGTTGCCGCCAGCATCGACAAGCTGCTGCCAACCATGGAGCGCGCCGAGATCATCGAAAAATCCATCAATGGCCGCGGGGCGCTGATTCAGGTGCGTGACATGCAGCAGGCCATGGACGTGGCCAACCGTATCGCTCCGGAGCACCTTGAGCTGTCGGTCGCCGATCCGCAGGCCTGGCTGCCGCAGATTCGCCACGCCGGCGCGATCTTCATGGGCCGCCACACCAGCGAGGCACTGGGCGACTACTGCGCAGGCCCCAACCATGTGTTGCCGACTTCCGGTACCGCACGTTTCTCGTCGCCGCTGGGGGTGTATGACTTCCAGAAGCGTTCGTCGATCATCTACTGCTCCGAGCAGGGCGCATCCGAACTCGGTCACACCGCCTCGGTGCTGGCCCGTGGCGAATCGCTGACCGCCCACGCACGCAGCGCCGAATACCGTATCCTGACCCAAGACAAGGGGAACTGAGCATGAGTCGATTCTGGAGCCCCTTCGTCAAGGACCTGGTGCCTTACGTGCCGGGCGAGCAGCCAAAGCTGGCGCGGCTGGTCAAGCTGAACACCAACGAGAACCCGTATGGCCCGTCGCCCAAGGCGCTGGACGCCATGCGCGGTGAGCTCAACGACAACCTGCGCCTGTACCCGGACCCGAACAGCGACCGGCTCAAGCAGGCAGTGGCCGAGTATTACGGTGTAACGCCCGCCCAGGTGTTCGTCGGCAATGGCTCGGACGAGGTGCTGGCGCATATCTTCCACGGTCTGTTCCAGCACGGCGGCCCGCTGCTGTTCCCCGACGTCAGCTATAGCTTCTACCCGGTGTACTGCGGCCTGTACGGCATTGCGTTCGAACAGGTGCCGCTGGACGAGCAGTTCCAGATCCGTGTCGAGGACTACAACAAGCCCAACGCCGGCATCATCTTCCCCAACCCTAACGCGCCGACCGGCTGCCTATTGCCGCTGCAGGCGATCGAGCACATGCTGCAGGCCAACCGCGACTCGGTGGTGGTGGTGGACGAAGCCTACATCGACTTTGGCGGTGAGACGGCCATCAGCCTGGTAGGGCGCTACGACAACCTGCTGGTCACCCAGACCCTGTCGAAGTCGCGCTCCCTGGCCGGCTTGCGCGTCGGCCTGGCGGTCGGCCATCCGGACCTGATCGAGGCGCTGGAGCGGATCAAGAACAGCTTCAACTCCTACCCGCTGGACCGCATGGCGATCGTCGGTGCGGCGGCGGCGTTCGAAGACCGTGCGTATTTCGATGAGACCTGCCGCAAGGTGATCGACAGCCGCGAGGCGTTGGTCGAGCAGTTGGTGGCCAAGGGGTTCGAAGTGCTGCCGTCGGCTGCCAACTTCATCTTCGCCCGCCATCCGCAGCAGGATGCCGCGCAACTGGCGGCGCGCCTGCGTGAACAGGGCGTGATCGTGCGCCACTTCAAGCAGCAGCGCATTGCCCAGTTCCTGCGTATCACCATCGGTACGCCGGAGATGAACCAGGCGCTGATCGACGCATTGGGCTGATTGCCATCGGGGCCGTACTGCGGCCCCTTTGTTCAATAGGCAACTCTCTCGTTGGCGGGCGGTTTACCGGCCGGTTCATTGCGTACCGCTGCCGCTGTGCCATTGAGCATCAGCAGGTAATCATTGACCTGTTCCATCCCGTCCGGATCTGTCCACTGCCCGTGAGCCGCTGGCACTTCTGTCAGCAGCTGCCCGTTCCTGTAGATCGTTACGCCTGCGCTGGAAGTGCTGTTCCATAACAGGCGCGCGCGGCTTTCGTCGGCCCTTGCCTTGCGCACCCCGGTTTCGCCCAGTAGCGGAGTGCCGTCGAGGTTCCATTGGGGCTGCAGATCGACCCCCATGTGCCGTAGCACGGTGGGCGCAACCGACGTTTGCGCGGCATGGCTGTACAGATTGTTGGGGCCTGGGTTGTCTTCTGGAATGCTGGGCTCGGTCAGCTCTTCGTTCAGCACCTTGTTGCTGGCGATGAACACGGTCTTTTCCTGCTCCGTCACGCCGCCATGTCCTTTGCCCCAGAAGTCGCGGCCATGGTCCGTGCTGACGATGACCAGCCAATCTTCCTGGGGATGTTCCTTCACGCGTACTTCGATCTTGTCCAGCAACCGCCCGATTCGGTTGTCGGTTTCGCGCAGCGCGAACTGATAGCGCTCGCCGAAACCGCTGCTATGGCCAACCTGGTCAGGCTCATCGAGCTGGATGAAGGTGAAGTCGGCAGATTGCCTGTCGAGAATTTCCAGGGTGCGCTCGACGACCTGATCATCCGACAAGCCGCTTTCACGCACATCATTGCCCTGTGCGTCTTCGAGCAAGAACGAGGTGTTGATGGGAGGCCAGTTCACCACGCTGGCCAGGTAGGCATTCGGCAACGCCTGTCGCAGCCTTTTGAACAGGCTGGGGAATGCAGGATCGACCCGTAGTGACTCGGCATTGGAGGTAACGCCATGCTTGTTCGCCCACACGCCGGTCAGCAAGGTGATCCAGCCGGGGCCGCTGACGGTCGCTTGTTCGCTGGCCCGGCCGTTGATGCCGCCAGCGTATGCCTTGGCGTAGTGCAAGCGGCGCTTGAGCTGGGTGTCGTCACCCAACGCTTCGTAGTGCTGCAGTTGAACGCCATCGATACCGATGAACAGAGTCTTGGGCTGCGACACCTGAGATCCTGCGCCGCAGCCTGATAGCAGCAGGCATGCCAGCAGTAGCGAGTCGGTCATGCGCATGAGGTGGCATCCCTGATCCTTTTGTCGGAAGCGTTGCAACAAAATGCGGCATTCACAACTGGTAAAAATGTCAGTTGCATTGAAGACCCGAGAGTGTTCGAGTAAGCTTCGAAAATTCATCGGATGATTGGTTGAGTACCATGAGTAGCGAATTGCCTCGGCGCTCCCTGGTCGAGCTCGCCGTCGAGCGGATGCGCGAACGCATCCTCCAGGGCGACTGGGCCGTTGGGGAGCGCTTGCCGACCGAGCCTGTGCTGGCAGTGGAAATGGGCATCAGCCGCAACACCGTGCGGGAAGCCATGCGCGTGTTGGCATTCAGCGGCCTGGTAGAGATTCGTCAGGGAGATGGTAGCTACCTGCGCACCTGCCAGGACCCCTTGCAAGCCGTGCTGGCCATGTCCCGCTGTACGCCTGAGCAGGCCCGGGAGACCCGGCACATTCTCGAAAGCGAAGCCATCGGGCTTGCGGCGCTGCGGCGCACCGACGAGGACTTGCGAGGCTTGCACGAAGCCCTTCAAGCCAGCGCAGCGCACTTTCACGGCGACATCAATGCATATGTCAGCTGCGACCTGGTATTTCACCAGCGCCTGATCGATGCCGCACATAACCCGGCCCTGAGCGAGTTGTACCGTTATTTCTCGGGCGTAGTCAGCGCGGCCTTGCAGCGCAACATGGCCACGGTGCCCCGCTGCCAGGCGACTTTCGACCTGCATGGGCAGATCCTCGTCGCCATCGAACAACGCGATCCGGAGCAGGCCAAGCGCCTGAGCCGCACCCTCATCGAATCCTGAACACGAGAAGGCCATGGCTGAACCTGTCACCCGCGAGCGAGAGCTCGATGAACTGCTGATCGACGCCGAAGCCGACGACGCCCAGGTACAGCAACAGGCTGTCGTGCTGCGACGGCCATGGCTCTTGTTGCTTGGGCTGGTGCTGGTGGCGCTGAACCTGCGCCCAGCGCTGTCGAGCATGGCGCCTGTGCTGGGCCAGGTGTCTGAGGGCCTGGGCCTGAATGCATCGCAGGCCGGCCTGCTGACCACCCTGCCAGTACTCTGCCTAGGGTTGTTCGCGCCACTGGCGCCGATGCTTGCGCGCCGGTTCGGCAGCGAGCGGGTAATCCTCGGCATCTTGTTGACCCTAGCGCTGGGCATCCTGGTGCGCAGTGCATTGGGGGCAGTCGGGGTGTTCGTGGGCAGCCTGATGGCGGGCGCCAGTATCGGCGTCATCGGCGTGTTGCTGCCGGGTATCGTCAAGCGGGATTTCCCTCAACATGCCGGGACCTTGACCGGGGTCTATACCATGGCACTGTGCCTTGGGGCAGCCATGGCCGCTGGCGCCACCGTGCCACTGAGCCAGCATTTCGACGACAGCTGGGCCGCTGGCCTGGGCTTCTGGATGCTGCCGGCGCTGCTGGCGATGCTGGTCTGGTTGCCCCAGGCGCGTCAGGGCCATGGCTTGCACAAGGTGGCTTATCGGGTGCGCGGATTGTGGCGTGATCCGCTGGCATGGCAGGTCACCTTGTACATGGGCCTGCAGTCGTCATTGGCCTATATCGTCTTTGGCTGGTTGCCGTCGATCCTCATCGGCCGTGGCCTGAGCCCGACCGAGGCCGGCCTGGTGCTGTCCGGCTCGGTGATCGTGCAGTTGATCAGCTCGTTGGCTGCACCGTGGCTGGCGACGCGGGGTAAGGACCAGCGGCTGGCCATCGTGATCGTGATGCTGGTCACCCTGGCTGGCCTGTTCGGCTGCCTGTATGCGCCCATCGAGGGGCTCTGGGGGTGGGCGGTTCTGCTCGGGTTGGGGCAGGGGGGTACCTTCGCCCTGGCGCTGACGCTGATCGTGCTGCGCTCGAAGGATGCGCATGTGGCTGCGAACCTTTCGAGCATGGCTCAAGGGGTGGGGTACACGCTGGCGTCCATGGGGCCTTTCGCAGTCGGCCTGGTGCACGACGTGACCGGTGGCTGGGCGGCGGTGGGGTGGATCTTCGCCGTACTGGGCGTTGGGGCCATCGTGTTCGGACTCGGCGCCGGGCGGGCGCTTCATGTGCAGGTGACCAGCGAAAGGCTCTGAGGGTTGGCCTGGCCTTCACTGGCCCTGTCGCCGGTACTGGCGAAGCCAAGCGGGGCAGATTATTGTGCTGCTTTCAACTGCCAGGAGGTCCCCGCCCATGAGCGACGCCAATCGTGACCTGATCACCCGCTTCTACCAGGCCTTCCAGCGCCTGGACGCCGAAGCCATGGTGGCCTGCTACAGCGATGACATCGTCTTCAGCGACCCAGTCTTCGGCACCTTGCGTGGGCGGGATGCCGGTGACATGTGGCGCATGCTCACCATCCGAGCCAAGGACTTCTCCCTGACCTTCGACCAGGTACGCGCCGACGTAACCAGCGGTTGCGCCCATTGGGTGGCGACGTACCTGTTCAGCCAGACTGGCCGAGTTGTCATCAACGATATTCAGGCGCGCTTCGTCATCCGCGATGGCCTTATCTGCCAGCATGACGACAGCTTCGACCTGTGGCGCTGGTCGCGTCAGGCACTGGGCATGCCAGGCGTGTTGCTGGGCTGGACGCCGCTGTTGCAGAACAAGGTCCGCCAGCAGGCGTACAAGGGACTGCGCGCGTACCAGCAGGCGAGTTGAAGGAAGGTGAGTGACGTGATCGCAACCCCAGTTGGCAAACCCTGGTTCGTCTACCTGGTACGGGCTGCCAATGGTTCGCTGTACTGCGGCATCAGTGATGACCCGCAGCGGCGTTTCGTGGCGCATCAGAAAGGGCAGGGAGCACGCTATTTCAAGACCAGCCCGGCGCAGGCGTTGGTCTATGTCGAGCAGTGGCCGGACAAGGGCGAAGCGCTGCGCCAGGAGCGTCTGGTGAAGCGGCTGCGAAAGTCTGCCAAGGAGGCCCTGGTGGCCTCCTATGCCGCCAGCTGATCAGTCCTTGCGGCGCTTCAGCTGATCCACCAGCTGGGTGGGCAAACCTTTGATGATCAAGGTGCCGGCCACCTCGTCGTACTCCACCTTGTCACCCAGCAGGTGTGCTTCGAAGCTGATCGACAGGCCCTCGGCGCGGCCGGTGAAGCGGCGGAATTGGTTGAGCGTGCGTTTGTCCGCCGGAATCTCTGGCGACAGGCCATAATCCTTGTTGCGAATGTGGTCGTAGAACGCCTTGGGGCGGTCTTCGTCGATCAGGCTCGACAGCTCTTCCAGGGTCACAGGTTCGCCCAGCTTGGTCTGGGTGGTGGCGTAGTCGACCAAGGTTTGGGTCTTTTCCCGGGCAGATTCCTCAGGCAGGTCCTCGCTTTCGACGAAGTCGCTGAAGGCCTTGAGCAGGGTGCGGGTCTCGCCCGGGCCGTCGACGCCTTCCTGACAGCCGATGAAGTCGCGGAAGTAGTCCGATACCTTCTTGCCGTTCTTGCCCTTGATGAACGAGATGTACTGTTTGGAGTTCTGGTTGTTCTTCCACTCCGACAGGTTGATGCGCGCTGCCAGGTGCAGCTGGCCCAGGTCGAGGTGGCGCGAAGGCGTCACATCCAGTTCGGCGTTCACCGCCACGCCTTCACTGTGGTGCAGCAGGGCGATCGCCAGGTAGTCGGTCATGCCTTGCTGGTAATGGGCGAAGAGGATGTGGCCGCCGGTGGAGAGGTTGGATTCTTCCATCAGTTTCTGCAGGTGTTCGACGGCTACCCGGCTGAAGGCTGCGAAGTCCTTTTCCTCTTCCAGATACTGCTTGAGCCAGCCGCTCAGCGGGTAGGCGCCCGATTCACCGTGAAAGAAACCCCAGGCCTTGCCCTGTTTGGCGTTGTAGCTGTCGTTGAGGTCGGCCAGCAGGTTTTCGATAGCGTCCGATGCCGCAAGCTCCCTGTCACGTGCATGGAGCACGGCGGGGCTGCCATCGGGCTTCTTGTCGATCAGGTGGACGATGCAGTGACGGATTGGCATGGGGGTCTCGGCGAGTCTGGGGCGGTCAGGGGCCGCGCTGCAAAAGTCGTCCAGTTTACCCCAGGTCACAGGTGGTGCAGTGGCCGGATGTTGGCAGAAATGCCGGTTGTTCGTTTTTTGTTCAATTTTGTGCGTTTTTGGCTAAAACCCCCTAAAAACCTGCATAAAAACCAAGTGGGCAGCGGATATTTATCCATTCCTGTGGTAGCTTTGCGCGGTCTTGCGCACCTCGGGTGGCGCATTGCTGGCAGCGTACTCATGCCGTGTCGAACCAAACGCCAATTTGCGTATCTACATTCGCGATTGGCGCGGCCCTCCAGTATTCAGGGGCTGGCCCGATAACGTCGTAGAACGCTGCATAACCACTGAATTAGATAGGGAAGGAACACCACCATGGCATTGACCAAAGACCAACTGATTGCCGACATCGCCGAAGCCATCGACGCGCCGAAAACCACCGCCCGCAACGCGCTGGAGCAACTGGGCCAGATCGTTGCCGACCAACTGGAAAACGGTGCTGAAATCACCCTGCCAGGCATTGGCAAGCTGAAAGTCTCCGAGCGTCCTGCCCGTACCGGCCGCAACCCTTCGACTGGCGCCGCCATCGAAATCGCTGCCAAGAAAGTCGTCAAGTTCGTTCCGGCCAAAGGCCTGACCGACGCCGTCAACAAGTGATTTGTTGATGCATTGACGAAGCCGCGCCCGGCTTGTCCGGGCGCGGCTTTTTCATGCCTGTGTTTTGCGCCGGGCGTGCCAGGCTTGGCGTGCAGCTTCGTCATGGAAGCTCCAGGCGACCATCCGGCTCTGCTTCTGCCCCTGGCCCATTTCGACGATGCGCCGGGCTTTGACGCCAGCCTTGTCCAGGGCCGCTTCGATACCAGGCAGGTTGCTGGCCTTGGACACCAGGGTGGTGAACCACAGCACCTGTTCAGCGCACTGCACGCTTTCGCCGACCAGTTGCGTGACGAAACGAATCTCGCCGCCCTCGCACCACAATTCGTTGTTCTGCCCGCCGAAGTTCAGCACCGGCAGCTTTCGCTTGGGGTCCTGCTTGCCCAGGTTCTTCCACTTGCGCTGGCTGCCACGGGTGGCTTCATCACGTGAGGCGTGGAAGGGTGGGTTGCACAGGGTCAGGTCGAAGCGTTCATCGGCTTGCAACAATCCGCCAAGGATGTGCTTGCGGTTGCCCTGCTGGCGCAGGGCAATGCCCTTGACCAGGCCGTTGGCCTGCACGATGGCCTTGGCCGAGGCCAGGGCCACAGGGTCGATGTCGCTGCCGAGAAAGCGCCAGCGGTAGTCGCTGTGGCCGAGCAGCGGATAGATGCAGTTGGCGCCCACGCCAACGTCCAGGGCGCGCACCTGGGCACCCTTGGGCACCTCACCGGCATTGTCCTCGGCTAACAGGTCGGCGACCACGTGGATGTAGTCGGCGCGACCAGGTATGGGTGGGCACAGGTAGTCGGCGGGGATGTCCCAGTGCTGGATGCCGTACTGGGCCTTGAGCAAGGCGCGGTTGAACACCCGCACGGCTTCGGGGTTGGCGAAGTCGATGCTGGGCTTGCCATGGGGGTTGGTGATGGTGAAGCGAGCCAGGTCCGGGTGGGCCTTGATCAGGCTGGGGAAGTCGTAGCGGCCCTGGTGGCGGTTGCGCGGGTGAAGGGTGGGTTTCTGGGTCATGTTTTGGATCCTGAAAAGCATCGCCGGCAAGCCGGCTCCCACACACAGGTACAGCGCTGTACTTGTGGGAGCCGGCTTGCCGGCGATGGGCTGCAAAGCAGCCCGCTATGGCTTCACGTTAGGTTACAGCGCAGCGATCCGCGCATGCTGCTCGGTGAAGTTCGCCAGCGCCTGCTCGGACTCAGCCAGCTTGGCGCGCTCCTTTTCGATCACCGCAGGCGGTGCCTTGTCGACGAAGGCCGCGTTGGACAGTTTGCCGCCCACGCGCTGCACTTCACCTTGAAGGCGCTGGATTTCCTTGTTCAGGCGAGCCAGCTCGGCGTCCTTGTCGATCAGGCCGGCCATCGGTACCAGCACCTGCAGGTCGCCGACCAGTGCGGTAGCCGACAGCGGGGCTTCGTCGGCATCGCCGAGCACGGTGAACGACTCGACCTTGGCCAGCTTCTTCAGCAGCGCTTCGTTCTCTTGCAGGCGACGCTGGTCGTCGGCATTGGCGTTCTTGAGGAACAGCGGCAGTGGCTTGCCCGGGCCGATGTTCATCTCGGCGCGGATGTTGCGCAGGCCGACCATCAGCTGTTGCAGCCATTCGATATCGCCTTCGGCGGCCACGTCGATACGGGCCTCATTGGCCACCGGCCACGGCTGCAGCATGATGGTCTTGCCATCGATGCCGGCCAGCGGCGCGATGCGCTGCCAGATCTCTTCGGTGATGAACGGCATGAACGGGTGCGCCAGGCGCAGCGCCACTTCCAGCACGCGAACCAGGGTGCGACGGGTGCCGCGGGCGCGCTCGACCGGGGCATTCTCGTCCCACAGGACCGGCTTGGAAAGCTCCAGATACCAGTCGCAGTACTGGTTCCAGATGAACTCGTACAAGGCCTGGCTGGCCAGGTCGAAGCGGAACTGCTCGAGCTGGCGGGTCACCTCGGCTTCGGTGCGCTGCAGCTGCGAGATGATCCAGCGGTCGGCCAGCGACAGCTCGTAGGCTTCGCCGTTCTGGCCGCAGTCCTCGCCCTTGTCCAGGACGTAGCGGGCGGCGTTCCAGATCTTGTTGCAGAAGTTGCGGTAGCCTTCGACGCGGCCCATGTCGAACTTGATGTCGCGACCGGTGGAGGCCAGCGAGCAGAAGGTGAAGCGCAGGGCGTCGGTGCCGTAGCTGGCGATGCCTTCGGGGAACTCGGCCTTGGTCTGCTTGGCGATCTTCTCGGCAAGCTTGGGCTGCATCATGCCGCTGGTGCGTTTTTCCAGCAGGGCGTCGAGGGTGATGCCGTCGACGATGTCCAGCGGGTCGAGGACGTTGCCCTTGGACTTGGACATCTTCTGGCCCTGGCCGTCGCGGACAAGGCCGTGCACGTACACGGTCTTGAACGGTACCTGCGGGGTGCCATCCTCGTTCTTGATCAGGTGCATGGTCAGCATGATCATGCGCGCAACCCAGAAGAAGATGATGTCGAAACCGGTGACCAGCACGTCGGTGGAGTGGAAGGTCTTGAGGAATTCGGTCTGCTCAGGCCAGCCCAGGGTGGAGAAGGTCCACAGACCCGAACTGAACCAGGTGTCGAGCACGTCGTCGTCCTGGCGCAGCTTCACGTCGGCGCCGAGGTTGTGCTTGGCGCGCACTTCTTCCTCGTTGCGGCCTACGTAGACCTGGCCGGCTTCGTCGTACCAGGCCGGAATGCGGTGGCCCCACCACAGCTGGCGGCTGATGCACCAGTCCTGGATGTCGCGCATCCAGGAGAAGTACATGTTCTCGTACTGCTTGGGCACGAACTGGATACGGCCATCTTCCACGGCAGCGATCGCAGGCTCGGCCAGCGGCTTGGTGGACACGTACCACTGGTCGGTCAGCCACGGTTCGATGACGGTGCCGGAGCGGTCGCCTTTCGGCACTTTCAGGGCGTGGTCGTCGATGCTGACCAGTAGGCCCTGGGCATCCAGATCGGCGACGATCTGCTTGCGCGCGACGAAGCGGTCGAGGCCGGCGTACTGGGCAGGCAGGCTGGTGTCGACCTGCTCGTTGACGCTGCCGTCGAGGTTGAAGGCCTGGGCGGCGGACAGCACCAGGGCATTCTTGTCGAAGATGTTGAGCAGCGGCAGGTTGTGGCGCTTGCCGACTTCATAGTCGTTGAAGTCGTGGGCCGGAGTGATCTTCACGCAGCCGGTGCCGAACTCGGGGTCGCAATAGTCGTCGGCGACGATCGGGATGCGACGGCCGACCAGCGGCAGCTCGACGAACTTGCCGATCAGTGCCTGGTAGCGCTCGTCGGTCGGGTTGACCGCGACCGCGGCGTCACCCAGCAGGGTTTCCGGACGCGTGGTGGCGACCACCAGGTAGTCCTTGCCTTCGGCGGTCTTGGCGCCGTCGGCCAGCGGGTAGCGCAGGTTCCACAGGTGGCCTTTCTCGTCGTGGTTTTCCACTTCGAGGTCGGAGATCGCCGTGTGCAGCTTGGTGTCCCAGTTGACCAGGCGCTTGCCGCGGTAGATCAGGCCATCTTCGTGCAGGCGCACGAAGGCTTCCTTGACCGCTTCGGACAGGCCGTCGTCCATGGTGAAGCGCTCGCGGCTCCAGTCGACCGACGAACCCAGGCGGCGGATCTGCCGGCTGATGTTGCCACCGGACTGCTCCTTCCATTCCCAGACCTTGTCGAGGAAGGCCTCGCGGCCCAGGTCGTGGCGGTTCTGGCCCTTGGCTTCGAGCTGGCGCTCGACCAGCATCTGGGTGGCGATACCGGCGTGGTCGGTACCCGGCTGCCACAGGGTGTTGCGGCCCTGCATGCGGCGGAAACGGATCAGGGCGTCCATGATCGCGTTGTTGAAACCGTGGCCCATGTGCAGGCTGCCCGTCACGTTCGGTGGCGGGATCATGATGGTGTAGGACTCACCTGCACCTTGCGGGGCGAAATAGTTCTCGGACTCCCAGGTGTTGTACCAGGAAGTTTCGATGGCGTGCGGCTGGTAGGTCTTATCCATGCGCGGCGGGACCCTATGGCATTTATTCGGGAAAGCCGGGAAGTATAACCAAGGTGGGGGCCGCAGGCGACAGCTGTACTTGTGTTGCCCGTATGGGCCTGATCGCCGGCAAGCCGGCTCCCACAGGTTCACCAATGCGCTGGGGGCTGGTGCTTTACCTGTGGGAGCCGGCTTGCCGGCGATGAGGCCGGTGCAGTCTTATTCGGAGCGCTGGATCAGCCGCTCGATGCGCGCATCCAGCCGACGCTTGATCTCGGTCTCGATATGCGGGGTGAAGTCGTTGATCACGTCCTGCATGATCAACTGCGCCGCGGCACGCAGTTCGGCTTCCAGGTGCAGCAAGGTGTCCTGGCGGCGGGTCTGCGGGTCATCCTCGGGCTCGGCCTTGGCCGGCTCTGGTGCGGGCTCGGCGTCGCCGGTCGGGGTGTCCAGCAACAACGGAATCTGCTCGACCGTCTCGGTCAGCAACGGCGGCTGCAGGTCGGCATCGCCCAGCAGCTGGCGAATCGACTCCAGGTCGTCGAGCAGATGGGCGGAATCGGGTAGGGCGGAAGGCTTGTCCATCGTCGTCAAAGTCGCTGTAAGCGGTGGTCTTGCAGAGCATAGCCCTGTTCGCGGTAGAAACGGAAACGTTCACGGGCCGATTGGCGGATGCCAGGCTCCTCGACCACGATCTCGGCAACCCGCTCGAACTGGCCGACGAACGTGGGCACATCGGCACCCAGGTTGATCAACAGGTCGTGGTGTTCACCGGCATTGTCGGCCAGGCCCAGGGCGACAGTGGCATCGGCATGGGCTTCGGCCAGGTCGTGGGGGACGAATGCCTCGCCCTTGAAACGCCACAGGCGCTGGTCCAGCGCCTCGCGTTGTTCGGCGTCCTGGCAATGCAGGTAGACGCGGTGACCGAGGCGCCAGGCCTTCTCGCACAGCTTGCAGGCGAAATCCAGCCGCGCCGACAGCGAGTCGGTGGGAAGGATGTAGAAATCGACTTTGCTCATGGTCAGTTCTGCCGACCGGCGGCGCCTTCAGGCGCCACCAGCCTTGCGCCGTCAGGCGCCGGCGCGGTCCAGCAGGTACTGGGTCAGCATCGGCACAGGACGGCCAGTGGCGCCCTTGTCCTTGCCGCCGCTGATCCAAGCGGTACCGGCGATGTCCAGGTGCGCCCAATCGTAGGCTTTGGCAAAGCGCGAAAGGAAGCAGCCCGCAGTGATGGTGCCGGCCTTCGGCCCGCCGATGTTGCCCATGTCGGCGAACGGGCTGTCCAGTTGCTCCTGGTACTCGTCGAACAGCGGCAGCTGCCAGGCACGGTCATCGGCACGCTTGCCAGCGTCCAGCAGTTGGCCGACCAGTTCGTCGTTGTTGCCCATCAGGCCCGAAGTGTGGCTGCCCAGGGCGACGATGCAGGCACCGGTCAGGGTGGCGATGTCGATCACGGCCTGCGGCTTGAAACGCTCGGCGTAGGTCAGGGTGTCGCACAGCACCAGGCGGCCCTCGGCGTCGGTGTTGAGGATCTCAACCGTCTGCCCGCTCATGGTAGTGACGATGTCGCCTGGGCGGGTGGCGCCGCCACTGGGCATGTTCTCGGCACAGGCGAGCAGGCATACCAGGTTGATCGGCAGCTGCAGTTCGAGCACCGCGCGCAGGGTGCCGAACACGCTGGCGGCCCCGCACATGTCGAACTTCATCTCGTCCATGCCGGCGCCTGGTTTCAGGCTGATGCCGCCGGTGTCGAACGTGATGCCCTTGCCGACCAGCACGAAGGGTTTGTCGGCCTTCTTGCCACCCTGGTAGTTCAGCACGATCAACCGTGGCGGCTGGTCGCTGCCCTGGCCCACGGCGTAGAACGCACCCATGCCCAAGTCCTTGATCTTCTTCTCGTCCAGTACTTCGACCTTCAGGCCCTTGTGGGCCTTGCCCAGGTCCTTGGCCTGTTCGGCGAGGTAGCTGGGGTGGCACAGGTTCGGCGGCAGGTTGCCCAGGTCGCGGGTGAAAGCCATGCCGGTGGCGATGGCGCTGGCATGCTTGACGGCGCGCTCGACCTCGGCCTGGCCGGCCTTGTCGGCCAGCAGGGTGATCTTCTTCAGGGCGCGAGGTTCGGCTTTCTGGCTCTTGAAGCGGTCGAACACGTATTCGCCGTCGAGCAGGGTCTCGGCCAGCAGGCGGTATTTGCCGTAATGGGCATCGCGGTTGTTGACGGCGATGTCGTCCAGGGCGAGCACGGCATCGCTGCCGTTCAGGCCCTTCAGCACGCCAGCCACACTGGCGACCAGCTTGCGCCAGGCGCGGTCGCCGAGGGCTTCGTCCTTGCCGCTGCCTACCAGCAGTACGCGCTCGGCTTTAAGGCCCGGCAGGCTTTGCAGCAGTAGGGTCTGGCCAGGCTTGCCGGCCAGGTCACCACGCTTGAGCACGGCGCTGATGGCGCCTTCGCTGGCCTGGTCGACGGCCTTGGCAACGGCGCCGAGCTTGCGGCCTTCACCCACTGGAACGACCAGTGTGGCGGTTTTTACGGATGCAGCGGCTACGCTTTTTACAACCAGTTCCATGTCAGGATCCCCGAATGGTCTATGCAGTTGGCGCTTGGAGGTCTCGCGCTCTGGACGGGCCTGGCCGCGTGCTCGCGTACCAGTGGAAAAGCTGCCAGTTTGAGCCTCTGGCAAGCGTGCTGACAACCCCGTTGTCCGCCTTCATGCGCGGCCAAGTGACAGGCGCGGCCAATCACAGGATAATGCGCGCACTTTACATGGAGGTTCGCCCCCGGCGAACCGGCATTGGTCTTGGCTGTCGTAAGCCTTTGTTTGGCAATCCGCCCCTGACAACCCAGGAGTGTCTGGCTTGATCGTCTTTCGTTATCTGTCCCGCGAGGTCCTGTTGACCTTGAGCGCCGTCAGCGCCGTGCTGCTGGTGATCATCATGAGCGGGCGCTTCATCAAGTACCTGGCCCAGGCGGCCCAGGGCGTGCTCGACCCGAGCGTGCTGTTTCTGATCATGGGTTTCCGCCTGCCGGGCTTTCTGCAACTGATCCTGCCACTGGGGCTGTTCCTCGGCATCCTGCTGGCCTACGGGCGGTTGTACCTGGAAAGCGAAATGACCGTGCTGTCGGCCACTGGCATGAGCCAGCAGCGCCTGCTCGGCCTGACCATGGCGCCGGCTGCACTGGTGGCGCTGCTGGTGGCCTGGCTGAGCTTGAGCCTGGCGCCGCTGGGTGTGGCCCAGGTGCAGCAGATCATCAGCCAGCAGGACGCCCTGACCGAGTTCGATACCCTGGTGCCCGGTCGCTTCCAGACCCTGCGCGATGGTTCGCGGGTGACCTACACCGAAGAACTGTCGGATGACCGCAGCAACCTCGCCGGTGTGTTCATCTCCGAGAAGCGCTTCAATCAGGACAAGACCAAGGACCGCGCGCCTTCCGTTCTGGTCGCCGAAAAAGGCCACCAGGAAGTGCAGGCCGACGGCAACCGCTACCTGGTTCTGCAAAATGGTTATCGCTACGACGGCAACCCCGGCCAGGCCGACTACCGCGCGATCAAGTACGACACCTACGGTGTGCTGCTGCCAAAGCCGGAAGTCACCGAGGAAGTGACCGAGCGTGAAGCGATCCCTACCTCGGAGCTGTTCGGCAGCAACGGCCTGCGCGAGCGAGCCGAGCTGCAATGGCGGATCTCGCTGCCGATCCTGGTGTTCGTGGTGACCCTGCTTGCGGTGCCGCTGTCCAGGGTCAACCCGCGCCAGGGCCGCTTCCTCAAGTTGTTGCCGGCGATTCTTCTGTACATGGCTTACCTGACAATGCTGATTTCCGCTCGCGGCGCCCTGGAAAAGGGCAAGTTGCCGATCGCCCTGGGCCTGTGGTGGGTGCATGGGCTGTTCCTGTTGATCGGCCTTGGCCTGATGTACTGGGAACCGCTGCGCCTGAAGATGGCTGCCCGTCGTGCGGAGGTGGCCCATGGCTAAGCTCGATCGCTATATCGGCCAGAGCGTACTGCTGGCCATTCTGGCCGTGCTGGGGATCATCCTCGGCCTGGCCTCGCTGTTCGCCTTCATCGATGAGATGAGCGACCTGAGCGACACCTATACCGTGATGGAAGCGGGCAGCTTCGTGTTGCTGACCGCCCCGCGGCGCCTGTACGACATGCTGCCGATGGCCGCCCTGATCGGCTGCCTGATCGGCCTGGGCAGCCTGGCGAGCAGCAGCGAACTGACCATCATGCGTGCTGCCGGGGTTTCCATCGGCCGTATCGTCTGGGCGGTCATGAAGCCGATGCTGGTGCTGATGCTGGCGGGTGTGCTGATTGGCGAATACGTGGCCCCGGTAACCGAGAACAAGGCCCAGGCCGATCGTTCCCTGGCCCAGGGTGGTGGTGAAGCGCAGAGCTCCAAGCGCGGCATGTGGCATCGTCAGGGCGAAGAGTTCGTGCACATCAACGCCGTGCAGCCCAATGGCCTGCTGCTGGGTGTGACCCGTTACCACTTCGACAGCGAGCGCAAGATCGTCACCTCGAGCTTCGCGCGCCGTGCGCAGTACAACCAGGACCACTGGTTGCTCAGCGATGTCAGCACCACGTATTTCCGTGGCGACCATACCGAAGTGGTCAAGGCCCCTGAAGAGCGCTGGGATGTGTCGGTGACGCCGCAGTTGCTCAACACGGTGATCCTGGCGCCTGAATCGCTGTCCATCTCGGGGTTGTGGGACTACATCCACTATCTGTCCGACCAGGGACTGAACAACTCCCGCTACTGGCTGGCGTTTTGGACCAAGGTCTTGCAACCGATCGTGACCGCAGCGTTGGTGCTGATGGCGATTTCCTTCATCTTCGGGCCGCTGCGTTCGGTGACCCTGGGCCAGCGCGTGTTCACCGGTGTTCTGGTGGGCTTTGTGTTCCGGATCGCCGGCGATCTGCTGGGCCCTTCGAGCCAGGTGTTCGGCTTCCCGCCGTTGCTGGCGGTGGTGATACCGGCGGGGGTGTGCGCCCTGGCAGGGATCTGGTTGTTGCGCCGGGCCGGATAATGGCCTGAGCGACACAAGAAAGCCGACCTTGAGGTCGGCTTTTTCATTGGCCCCTATCGCCGGCAAGCCGGCTCCCACAGGTTCATCGCAACCTTTGAACGCTGCGGCGTACCTGTGGGAGCCGGCTTGCCGGCGATAGGGCGCTTTGCTATTTGCTCCGCTTCGGCACCCGCACCAGTTGGGTCTCCGAATAGATGTCATGCCAGCCGCGCTTGCGTTTGTCTTTCAGCGACCAGAAGAACCCCAGCCCCAGGCACAGCCACGAGGCGATCGACACCACGAAGCGCAGCAACGCCTGCCACAGGCTGATGGCGCTGCCATCGGCATTCTGCACACGCACGCCCCACACCTGCATGCCAAGGGTCTGGCCGCCATGGGTCCAGAACTTGGCAAAGAAGCCGAACAGCACGAACAGCAACACCGTTGACAGCAGCGGGTCGCCATCCAGGGCGCCAGCTTCGGTCAGTTCGCGCATGCGCGCTTCACCGATGATCGCCATCTGGATCATCTTGTAGGCGCCAGCGGTCACGATCAGCAGCGCCGTGCACAGCAGGAAGTCATAGAACATCGCCGCCAGGCGCCGGCCGAAGCCGACCGGTGGGAAATCACCCTGGGGTGAGAGCAGAGGCTTGGACATGCAAAACGGCTCCGAAAGGCGAAGCCGGTATTCTACGGGCAAAAAAAAGCCCCTGCACTGGGCAGGGGCTTTCTTGTAAGTCTCGAGCCGCTTAGCCGAGGACCTGAACCTTGTCAGCCTGCATGCCTTTCTGGCCTTGGACTGCTTCGAAGGTTACTTTCTGGCCTTCCTTCAGGCTCTTGAAGCCGTTGCCTTCGATGGCACGGAAGTGCACGAACAGATCAGCACCGCTTTCCGGGGTGATGAAGCCGTAACCTTTTTCGTCATTGAACCACTTGACGGTACCGTTCTGACGCTCAGCCATTGTCTTATTTCCTATGAAGCTTGAATTTTAATGACAGTTTCTTTCACGTTATAAAAGAGTGAAAGATTACTGGGCTGGGTTGCAGGAAAGTAAGAGACGTCGAACGGGTTGTAGCAGATTGCGGCTACTGGCCCAGGTCACGAACTGTTGCGACCCATGCAAACACAGTGCAGTGACTCTACGCCAACTCCCGAGAAAAAAACAAGCCCTTGGTCGAATGGAAAATCAGGCTTTTTCCGGGAACCTATCAATTTGTTGGAAACGGCGTGGCGCCTGGCCTGGCGCCATGTTCAAAAGTTATTGGGCAGGTTCGAAATCGAATATCGCGAACCTGCCGAAAAACCTCACAGAGTGCCTTCAACCCCGATAGTAACGTTGCGGAACAAAAGGCATTTTGCTGACTTTCAAGGCAACCTTCTTTCCTCGCACCATGGCATACAGTGGTGTATCGATTGCGCCATGTTCGATATCGACATAGCCCATGGCGAGCGGTGCGCCGAGTGTCGGACCAAAGCCACCACTGCACACTTTGCCTACCACTTTGTCGGCTGCATCGACGATCTCGGCGCCTTCACGTACCGGCGTACGTTCCTGTGGCAACAGCCCGACACGCTTGCGTGCCACACCTTGTTGCTGCTGGGTGAAGATCGTCTCGGCACCGGGGAAGCCGCCGGCGCGGGCGCCGTCGGCGCGGCGCACCTTGGAGATCGCCCAGAGCAGGCTGGCTTCGAGGGGCGTGGTGCCGGTGTCCATGTCGTGGCCATACAGGCACAGGCCGGCTTCCAGGCGCAGCGAGTCGCGCGCACCCAGGCCGATCGGTTGTACTTCGGCTTCGGCCAGCAGGCGACGAGCGAGGGCTTCGGCGGCGTCTACCGGCACCGAAATCTCGTATCCGTCTTCACCGGTGTACCCCGAGCGACTGACGAAGCAGTCTTCGCCAAGCAGCTGGAGCGGGCGGAACTGCATGAAGGTCATGCCGGCCACTTCCGGCGCCAGGCGCTCCAGCACCTTGACCGCAGCAGGGCCTTGCAGGGCAAGCAGGGCACGTTGCTCGAACAACGGCTGGATCTCGCAACGATCACCGATGTGCTTTTGCAAGTGAGCCAGGTCCTGCTCCTTGCAGGCTGCATTGACCACCAGGAACAGGGTGTCGTCACCCAGATTGGCGACCATCAGGTCATCGAGGATGCCGCCTTGCTCGTTGGTGAACATGGCATAGCGTTGCATGCCTACCGGCAGATCGACGATATCCACCGGCACCAGGCTTTCCAGGGCCTGGGCGGCATCCTTGCCGCACAGCATGATCTGGCCCATGTGGGAGACGTCGAACAAGCCGGCCTGCTCGCGGGTGTGCAGGTGCTCCTTGAGCACGCCGAGCGGGTACTGCACCGGCATCTCGAAGCCGGCGAACGGCACCATGCGCGCGCCCAGTTCAATGTGCAGGGCGTGCAGCGGGGTCTTTTGCAGTGTTTCGGACATCGGTGACTCCTTGGTTTTATTGTCGGGTCAACATTCGATGATGTTGACGGCCAGACCGCCGCGAGCGGTCTCCTTGTATTTGCTTTTCATGTCGGCGCCGGTCTGGCGCATGGTGCGGATGACCTTGTCGAGCGAGACGAAGTGCTGCCCGTCGCCACGCAGGGCCATGCGCACAGCGTTGATCGCCTTCACCGAGCCCATGGCATTGCGCTCGATGCACGGCACCTGGACCAGCCCGCCGATCGGGTCGCAAGTCAGGCCCAGGTTATGTTCCATGCCGATCTCGGCCGCATTCTCGACTTGCTGCGCAGTGCCGCCCATCACCTCGCACAAGGCCCCAGCAGCCATCGAGCAGGCCACCCCGACCTCGCCCTGGCAGCCGACTTCGGCCCCGGAGATCGAGGCGTTTTCCTTGTAAAGGATGCCGATAGCGGCAGCAGTGAGCAGAAAACGCACAACGCCGTCCTCGCTAGCACCAGGCACGAAGCGCATGTAGTAGTGCAGCACCGCCGGAACGATACCCGCCGCGCCATTGGTCGGTGCCGTGACCACGCGCCCGCCGTAGGCATTCTCCTCGTTTACTGCCAAGGCATAGAGGTTGACCCAGTCGAGCACCGACAACGCATCACGCAGGTTGGCTTCCGGGTGCTGGCTGAGCTGGCGATACAGTGCCGGGGCTCTGCGTTTCACTTTCAGCCCGCCCGGCAGGATGCCTTCATGCCGGTAACCGGCCTGGACGCAATCCTGCATCACCTGCCAGATGCGCAGCAGGCCGGCACGGGTTTCGGCCTCCGGGCGCCAGGCCGCCTCGTTGGCCAGCATGATCTGGCTCACCGATTGGTGTTGCGCGGTGCAATGCCCGAGCAGTTCCTTGGCAGTCTTGAACGGGTAGGCAAGCGGCGTGCTGTCCTCGACGATACGGTCGTGGCCGGCGGCATCTTCGTCGACCACGAAACCACCACCGACCGAGTAGTACTCGCGGCTGCGGATCTGCAGGCCGGCCTGGTCGAAGGCGCGGAAGATCATGCCGTTGGGGTGGTAGGCCAACGGCTTGCGGATCATCGCCAGGTGCTGCTTTTCAACGAACACGATGTCGTGCTCGCCGAGCAGGCGCAGGTGGCCGCTGTCGCGGATTGCCTGCAGGCGGGAGGGGATGGTTTCGGTGTCGACGGTATCGGGGTGCTCGCCTTCCAAGCCGAGCAACACCGCCTTGTCGCTGCCATGGCCCTTGCCGGTGGCACCCAGCGAGCCATACAACTCGGCCTTGACGCTGGCAGTGCTGGCCAGCAGGCCGTCGCGGCGCAGGCCTTCGGCAAAGCGTGCGGCGGCGCGCATCGGGCCGACCGTGTGGGAGCTGGAGGGGCCGATGCCGATCTTGAACAGGTCGAAGACACTCAGGGACATTGCTCATACCCTCCAGAAGGTAAATACGAGTGCTGCGCACTCGATCGCTGGCAAGCCAGCTCCCACAGGTACAGCGCCGTCCATGTGGGAGCCGGCTTGCCGGCGATGGGCCGCGCAGCGGCCCCTCACTATCAGGCGTCCTGATAGCTCTCGATCGATGGGCAGGCGCAGACCAGGTTACGGTCGCCGAACACGTTGTCGACCCGCCCGACCGGTGGCCAGTACTTGCCTTCGACCAGGCTCGGCAGCGGGTACACCGCCTGCTCGCGGCTGTAGCCATGGGCCCATTCGCCAACCAGCTCGGCCGCGGTGTGCGGGGCGTTCTTCAGCGGGTTGTCGTCCTTGTCCAGGCTGCCATTTTCCACGGCGCGAATTTCTTCGCGGATCTTGATCATGGCATCGCAGAAGCGGTCCAGTTCTTCTTTAGACTCGCTTTCGGTCGGTTCGATCATCAGCGTGCCGGCCACCGGGAAGGACATGGTCGGGGCGTGGAAGCCGAAGTCGATCAGGCGCTTGGCCACGTCGTCGACGCTGATGCCGCTGGTGTCCTTCAGCGGGCGCAGGTCGAGGATGCATTCGTGGGCGACCAGGCCATTGCCGCCGGTGTACAGGACAGGATAGTGCTCTTCCAGGCGACGGGCGATGTAGTTGGCGTTGAGGATCGCCATCTGCGACGCACGCTTGAGGCCGGCACCGCCCATCATGCGGATGTACATCCAGGTGATCGGCAGGATGCTGG
Organism: Pseudomonas sp. KU43P; assembly: GCF_033095865.1. Lineage (NCBI taxonomy): Bacteria > Pseudomonadati > Pseudomonadota > Gammaproteobacteria > Pseudomonadales > Pseudomonadaceae > Pseudomonas > Pseudomonas sp. KU43P. The sequence goes on from NZ_AP019365.1 coordinate 1,136,089, forward strand.
CGCTGCCGAACGGTGCGGCGCACACCGCGCCCTCGCGGTTTTCCAGCTGGGCATGGCCCGGCAGGAAGGGCGCCAGGTGCGACTTGACGCCGATCGGGCCAACGCCCGGGCCGCCACCGCCGTGGGGAATGCAGAAGGTCTTGTGCAGGTTCAGGTGCGAGACGTCGCCGCCGAACTTGCCGGGGGCGCACAGGCCGACCATGGCGTTCATGTTGGCGCCATCGATGTAAACCTGGCCGCCGTTGTCGTGGATGATCGCGCAGATCTCGCCGATCGCTTCCTCGAACACGCCGTGGGTCGACGGGTAGGTGATCATGATCGCGGCCAGGCGCTCGCGGTGCTCGATGGCCTTGGCGCGCAGGTCTTCAACGTCCACGTTGCCACGGGCGTCACAGGCGGTGACCACCACGCGCATGCCGGCCATGTGCGCGGTTGCCGGGTTGGTGCCGTGGGCCGAAGACGGGATCAGGCAGATGTCGCGATGGCTTTCACCGCGGCTGCGGTGGTAGGCACGGATCGCCAAGAGGCCAGCGTACTCGCCCTGGGAACCGGCGTTGGGTTGCAGCGACACGGCGTCGTAGCCGGTGGCGGCGCACAGCATCGCCTCGAGCTCCTGGGTCATCTGCAGGTAGCCCTGGCTCTGCTCGGCGGGGGCGAACGGGTGCAGGTTGCCGAACTCGGCCCAGGTCACCGGGATCATTTCGCTGGCGGCGTTGAGCTTCATGGTGCACGAGCCCAGCGGGATCATGCTGCGGTCCAGCGCCAGGTCCTTGTCGGCCAGGCGGCGCAGGTAGCGCATCAGCTCGGTTTCGCTGTGGTAGCGATTGAATACCGGGTGTTCGAGGATCGCCGACTGGCGCAGCAGGGCGGCAGGCAGGCGCGAGCCAGTGCTGGCGGCCAGGGCCGCGAAGTCAGGTTGTGCCTGGTCGCCGGCGAACAGCTGCCACAGCGTTTCGACATCGGCCTGGGTGGTGGTTTCATCGAGCGACAGGCCAAGCTTGTCGGCATCGATCTGGCGCAGGTTGATGCGCTGGGCGCGGGCTTTGTCGTGCAGGCTCGCGGTCGCGGCGCCGGTGGCCAGGGTCAGGGTGTCGAAGGCAGTTTCGCCGATCACGTCGATGCCCAGGGTCTTCAGGCCGGCGGCAAGGATCGCGGTCAGTGCATGGGTGCGTTCGGCAATGCGCTTGAGGCCGGCCGGACCGTGGTAGACGGCGAACATGCTGGCGATGTTGGCCAGCAGCACCTGCGCGGTGCAGATGTTGCTGGTGGCCTTCTCGCGGCGGATGTGCTGCTCGCGGGTTTGCATGGCCAGGCGCAGGGCGGTCTTGCCGAAGCGGTCGATCGACACGCCGACCAGGCGGCCTGGCATGTCACGCTTGAAGGCATCGCGGGTGGCGAAGTAGGCCGCGTGCGGGCCACCGAAGCCCAGTGGTACACCGAAGCGCTGGGCGCTGCCGATGGCCACGTCGGCGTCGAATTCGCCCGGCGGGGTCAGCAGGGTCAGGGCCAGCAGGTCGGCGGCCACGGCCACCAGGGCGTTGGCGGCATGGAAGCGCTGTACCAGTTCGCGGTAGTCGAACACTTCACCGTTGCTGGCCGGGTACTGCAGCAGGGCGCCGAAGAAGGCGCTGACATCGCTCAGCTCACGCTCGTCGCCGACCACGATTTCGATACCCAGTGGCTCGGCACGGGTGCGCAGCACGTCGAGGGTTTGCGGGTGGCAGTGCACGGAGACGAAGAAGGCATGGCTGGCCTTGTTCTTCGACAGGCGCTTGCAGAAGGTCATGGCCTCGGCGGCGGCAGTCGCCTCGTCGAGCAGGGAGGCGTTGGCGATCGGCAGGCCGGTCAGGTCGCTGATCAGGGTCTGGAAGTTCAGCAGGGCTTCCAGGCGGCCTTGGGAGATTTCTGGCTGGTACGGGGTGTAGGCGGTGTACCAGGCCGGGTTTTCCAGCAGGTTGCGCAAGATCGGCGCCGGGGTATGGGTGTTGTAGTAGCCCTGCCCGATGTAGTTCTTGAACAGCTGGTTGTTGCCGGCGATGGCCTTCAGCGCGGCCAGTGCATCGGCTTCGCTCTGGCCGTCTTCGCTGCCGAGCACGCTGGTGCCTTTGATGCTGTCGGGGATGACAGCGGCGCTCATGGCTTCCAGCGAGTCGAAGCCCAGGGTGGCCAGCATGGCCTGCTCGTCGGCGGCGCGCGGGCCGATGTGACGGGCGATGAATTCGTTGGCGGTGCCGAGGTTGTGGGTCATGGTCAGGTTCCTCAGGCGTCGTCGTTGGCTTTGATCAGGCGGTCGTAGGCGTCCTGGTCGAGCAGGGCGGCCACTTCACTGGCGTCGGCGGGGATGAAACGGAAGAACCAGCCTTCGCCCAGCGGGTCTTCGTTGACCAGTTCGGGGCTGTCATTGAGCGCATCGTTGACGGCGACCACTTCACCAGCCAAAGGCATGTACACGCCGCTGGCGGCCTTGACCGATTCGACGGTGGAGGTTTCGGCAGCTTTGTCGTAATGCTGCAGCTCTGGCAGTTGCACGTAGACCACATCGCCCAGGGCATTCTGCGCGTAGGCGGTGATGCCCACGGTGACGCTGCCGTCGGCTTCTGTGCGCAGCCATTCGTGATCTTCGGTGAAACGCAACTCGCTCATGGGGAATCCTCGGGGGCAGGGCATGGGGCGCGGTGGGTTCGCGCTCTTGGGTTGGGATTCACCAAGCAAAAATTCAGCCAATTACAAAAAAATGATAATTATCAGCTACATATGTCAAATTCTGACGACACGATTGAAGCCTTCGTAATGAAATCATTCCACTAGTTGTCGCTACTGAAACACGCTTTGGAATCATGGCCTCGGCATTACTGGGCAAAGTAGGCGTGTAATGAATTCAGTACGATGTATCGAAATCAATACGCCAGCGTTGGGCACTTTGAATAAGTGCTTGGAAGTACATTGGGTAGTTCTCGTAGTCCGCTTTTTTCCTTGCCTTCTTTTTGCTTGGTTTAAGTATTTATAATTTTCTGTCTTTTAGCGGGTAGCTTTACCTTCTGCAACTTGGGGTTTGTTTTTGTGCAAATTCCTCGCTGGCTGCTGATGATTGGGTGGTCGGTTGAAGTTTTGTGTAAGTGTAAAAATGTGCCCAATCTATTGTAAAGAGCAGCTGCCTATTCGAACACATGTTTTCGAGGAAAAATGGATGTCCAGAAAGCGCAGGCAGATTGAGTTACCCCACAGTTATGTGGAAGGAAAGCCACCTGAAGGTGCATTTACACTTCCTCCCGGTTATTCAGGGCCGCTACCACCTTTGGGTAATAATCCTCATGGTGACTGGTTGAGAAGGCTGAATTCCGGTAGTAAAGATGCAAAGCAACAGTTGGCACTTTTCAATAAAGCGCCATATGTCATGAAAGCGGCTGATGATGATGCGAAGAATGAGTATGTGACAAAGCTGGCAACGGCGTCGCAGCGCATTGAATTGGATGCACAAACCCTTCGCCAGAGCTTGGGTGGCCAGCCACAATCTCATATTGATGTGCTGAGGCAAGACATGGCTGTAAGGAATTTGCTAGTCGAGCGAAAAACACAAGACTTAAGTAGGCATCGCGCGGCTGCAGATAGTTATTTTGGGTCGACGCCGTTCGGCAAAGGCCCAGTTGAATATGCAATTGCCACGCATCGCTTGATGGTACGGATGCGTCTGCGGCCTCCGGCGTTGGAACAAGCTTTGAAAAGTGCCTACCACGCTGCTTATTCGGCTCAGTTGGATGAAGCTGAGATACGTCTACTTCAGACGCAGATCGGAACGTTGCATCAGGCCATTGCTAATGCCGAAGCACAAGCGCTAGCGCAGGCCGAGGCTGCGGCCAGAGCCAAGGCAGAAGCGGAAGCTGCGGCCAGAGCCAAGGCAGAAGCGGAAGCTGCGGCCAGAGCCAAGGCAGAAGCGGAAGCTGCGGCCAGAGCCAAGGCAGAAGCGGAAGCTGCGGCCAGAGCCAAGGCAGAAGCGGAAGCTGCGGCCAGAGCCAAGGCAGAAGCGGAAGCTGCGGCCAGAGCCAAGGCAGAAGCGGAAGCTGCGGCCAGAGCCAAGGCAGAAGCGGAAGCTGCGGCCAGAGCCAAGGCAGAAGCGGAAGCGGAGGCCAGAGCCAAGGCAGAAGCGGAGGCTGCGGCCAGAGCCAAGGCAGAAGCGGAAGCTGTGGCTAAAGCCAAGGCACAGGCGGAAGCTACCCGCCTGGCAAACACTTTTACTATGTCCGGGGCCACTACTTTCGGTGGGCCATTCGTCGTCACCGCTGCCGGGCATGTTGTTTCAACAGCCCTGAACATTTCTCTGTCAGCTTCAATCGGGGCAGCATTGGCGGCTCTTCGCGGAGCAGCGGGCGGTGTGGCAGTCCCATTAGTCGCTGGTGTAGCAGCGCTCTTGTACTCCTCTCGTCTTGGCAATGGTGAACTGCCGGAACGCTACGTCCTGCAAACGCCTCTGGAGACGCTCGATCCTCAAATTGATTTGCCACTGGGACCCGGTAATGCGATTGGCAGCCATGCCAAACTCCCATATCGCTTCAGTTCCCAAGCCACCGAGGCAGGTGATTCTGAAATACTCGTCATCAAGACAGACGGGCAGGTCGTGCCTTCGCAAGTGCGCGTCCTGACTGCTACTCATGATCGAGAGCGCAATCTCTATAGCGCCACCACCACGGATGTGCCGACCCGGACCTTAATCTGGACACCTATCGCACAACCGGCTAATGCCTCGACCGGCTTGCCTGCCGAGCAACCGGAGGCAGCGATATATGAAGGGGCGACGTTGACACCGGTCGAGGTGAGGATCGACAGCTATCCAGGTGTCGCCTACGCGAGCCTGGATGACTACATCATCGTTTTTCCGGCAGACTCGGGGTTGCCGCCGCTGTATGTGGTGTTCAGGGATCGGCGGGAGGAGCCAGGCACAATGAAAGGCTTCGGCCAACCCGACGCAACTGTCTGGCTGGCAGGTGCCAATCAAGGTCAGGGAGTTGCCATTCCACCTCGCATAGCTGACAAATTGAGAGGAAGAAATTTCAGTAGCTGGAGGCGTGCACGTGAAGCAATATGGGCTGCAGTCAGTGAGGATCCGATCCTGTGAGAATCACCACTCCAAAAAATCACGTGCGGATACACAGAAATAAAGGTGCCGATAAATGATTCTTAAAAATAAGATTGAAGAATATTCAGAAGCTGAATTCACTGAGTTTCTGAATGAGTTTTTCGAAAACCCTAGGCAGCTCAAAGGCGATGCACTGGGGGCGCATATCAACCGATTGACCGATTACTTTGAAAGTCTTATCGATCATCCAGATAAAAGCGGTCTGATCTTCTATCCTGCAGAGGGCGTTGAAGATAGCCCCGCCGGGGTGATTTCGGTTTTGAAAGCGTGGCTCGCTGCAAATGGAAAACCCGGGTTTCGCCAGGACTGAGTCAACGCTAAATCCGTCTCCATGATTCACTTCATCATCCCCCTTTCTGACGTAATCCGCGAAGGGGGATGATTGCATTGCCTCTCTGTAACGCTCAGTACGGCGCACTAAGATCTGTAATGTATCGCGTATCAGAGAGCGGTGAAGAAGGGCAGTGCAAGGTAGAGCTTGATCACGATCACATTGATGATGTCGATGAAGAACGCGCCCACCATCGGCACCACCAGGAACGCGATCTGCGAAGGGCCGTAGCGTTGCGTCACCGCCTGCATGTTGGCAATCGCCGTCGGTGTGGCGCCCAGGCCGAAACCACAGTGCCCGGCCGCCAGTACTGCCGCATCGTAGTTGCTGCCCATGACCCTGAAGGTCACGAATATCGCGAACAACGCCATCACCAGCGTCTGCACCGCCAGGATGATGAAGAACGGCAGCGCCAGCGCCGCCAGGTCCCACAGCTTCAGCGACATCAGGGCGATCGCCAGGAACAGTGACAGGCTGACATTGCCCAGCACCGAGACTTCCCGCTCGAACACCTGGTACAGGCCGATCGCTGCAAGCCCGTTGCGCACCACGACGCCTACGAACAGGACACAGACGAAGGTCGGCAGTTCGAACGAAGTACCGAGCAACAGGCCGTTGAGCAAGGAGCCGCCCATCAGGCTGATCGCGATCAGTGCGAGGGACTCGATCATTGAAAAAGGCGTGATCAGACGTTCCTTGTTCGGCTGTTCGAAGCCTTTGGGCACGCGGGGTGTTTCCTGTTCGAGGCCGGGTGTCTGCACGCGGCTGATCAGCAGGCGGGCGACGGGTCCGCCAATCAGGCCGCCGAGGACCAGGCCGAATGTCGCGGCGGCCAATGCCAGTTCCGAAGCGGAGGCAAGCCCGTACTTTTCGCTGAAAGTCGCACCCCAGGCAGCGCCTGTGCCATGACCGCCCGCCAGGGAAATCGAACCTGACAGCAGGCCCATCAAGGGGTCGAGCCCCAGTGCCGTAGCCAGGCCGATGCCCATGGCGTTCTGCACCACCAGCAGGCCGGTGACCGCAAAGAGGAAGATAGCCACGACGCGGCCGCCCTTCTTCAGGCTGGCCAGGTCGGCGTTCAGGCCGATGGTGGCGAAGAAGGCGAGCATCAGCGGGGATTGCAGCGACGTGTCGAACTGCACCTGCACATCGAAGCTGCGCAGGGCCAGCAGTATCAAGGCAACCACCAGGCCGCCGGCTACCGGTTCCGGAATGTTGTAGATACGCAGGAAGGTGACGCGGGTGACGAGGCCGCGCCCGAGTAGTAGGACCAATGAGGCGGCGACCAGCGTTCCATAGAAATCGAGTTCAAGCATCAGGTAGCTCTTTGTTATTTCAGCAACGTGAACGGGACCTCCATTTTCGTGGCGAAACTGCCTGTAGATGTGTAAGGGAAATCTGAAAAAGCTTAGGAATTAGTTTTCGGAATGCCGTATTTGCGCAGGCGCTGGGCAATCGCGGTATGTGAGGTCTGCAAGCGCCCGGCCAGTTGCCGTGTCGACGGGTAGCTGGCGTACAAGCGCTGCAGCAGTTCGCGTTCGAAATCGCCCACCGCCTGTTCCAGGCTCGCCACTTCGCCATCCTGCCCGCGTGCCACCGAAGTCCCGGCGATGTCGAGGTCGCCGATGTCCACCAGGTTGCCTTCGCAAATGGCTGCGGCGCGGAAGATCACGTTCTGCAACTGGCGCACGTTGCCCGGCCAGGGGTTGGCCAGCAGGGCCGAGTGGGTGGCAGGCGTCAGCCGGCAGGGCGGGCGCTGGATCTGCGTGCAGGCCTGCTGCATGAAGAAATGCGCGAGCACGAGGATGTCCTGACCACGGTCACGCAGCGGTGGTACCTGCAGGTTGAGCACGTTCAGGCGGTAGAACAGGTCTTCGCGGAAGGTGCCTTCGGCGACCATGCGTTCCAGGTCGCGGTGCGTGGCGCTGATGATGCGCACATCGACTTTCACTTCCCGGTCGCCCCCCACGCGCCGGAAGCTGCCGTCGCTGAGAAAGCGCAGCAGCTTGGCCTGCAGGTAGGGCGACATTTCGCCGATTTCGTCGAGAAACACCGTGCCCTGGTTGGCCAGCTCCATCAGCCCCGGCTTGCCACCGCGCTGGGCGCCGGTGAAGGCGCCGGGGGCGTAGCCGAACAGTTCGCTTTCGGCCAGGCTCTCGGGCAGGGCGGCGCAGTTCAACGCGAGGAACGGTGCCGCGTGGCGGCTGCTGATGGCATGGCAGGCGCGGGCCACCAGCTCCTTGCCGGTACCGGTTTCACCATGCACCAGCAGCGGGGCATCCAGCGCCGCCACGCGCAGGGCGCGGGCCTTGAGGGTGCGGATCGCCGGGGACTCGCCGAGCAAGGCATCGAAGCCTTCGGCATGGTCGTGGTGCAGGGCCGACAGGCGTTCTCCCATGCGGTTGGGCGGGTACAAGGTCAGGAGGCCGCCGGCGTTGGTGATGGGTGTGGCGTCCAACAGCAGGCTCTGGCCGTTGAGCTGCATCTCGCGCATCGGCAGGTGGAAGTTGTTGTCCAGCAAGGCTTGCAGCAGGCCGGGGTCGTTGAACAGCTCCCCCACCGAGCGCCCGGCCGATTCGCGGCCACACAGGGCGATCAGCGCAGGGTTGGCCAGCAGCACCTTGCCTGCACTGTCCACCGCCAGTACCGGATCGCTCATGGCGGCCAGCAGGGCATCCAGCTGCAGGTGGCGGCGTTGGCCGGGGAGGATGTCGACCACGTCCACCGATTGCACGCCACGCACATCGAACAGTGCATCGTGCAATTCTTCGAGCACCGCGGGGCTGAGGGTCGGGGCGTCGATGTAGACGTTCGGCGGGACCATCTCCACGGCGTCCAGGTTGAGGTTGCGGGCACCGAGCAAGGCCAGGACTTCCTGGGTAATGCCGACGCGGTCGATGAAGCTGACGTGGATGCGCATGGGGAGGGCAGGGGTGGTTGCCTGAGGAGGGCAGTAGTATGCCTTGGCTTATGGGTGAAGCCCAATCGCCGGCAAGCCGGCTCCCACAGGTACTGCGCTATTTTGGGTTCAGCGCAGTACCTGTGGGAGCCGGCTTGCCGGCGATGGCTTCACTCCAGGTGTTCGGGCTTGATCGGGTCGCCAGATTTCACATCCAGCTGTTTGCGTACATCTTCGAACATCTGGTCGTAGTAATCATGCATCGACCCGATGCTGCTGGCTGATTTGGGGATGCCGTACTTTTCCGCCACCTTGGTCACATACCGTGCGAAGTCGAACGCTTGGTCCTTGGGCAACGTGAACCCCTCATTTTTCGCGAGCTCCTTGCCCTGAATGGTTCCACGCATGTCGAACCTCATTCCCCTGCCTTCCTTGGGATCCTGCACAACCTGGTAATCAATGTGCAGGTCGTAGCTGACGTCGTTGTTGTTCAGCGCATGTCGCTCGATGTGCAGATGGCCGGGTTCGAACTGAGCCATGACGAAATCCTCCAAAAGGTTGAAAACGGCGGGCACCCTGGTGCCCGCCTACTGCAGTCAACGGTAGCTGATTCCTGGCTTGGCGATGCTGACACGGGTGCCGCCGGTGCCTTGAACGATCTTTTCGATGTTCTCCAGTGAACCAATCACCGCAACCCTACCGGTCAAACGAGCAAACTCACAAGCCGCCTGGACTTTCGGCCCCATGGACCCCGCTGCAAAGCCCAGTCGCTCGAGTTCGTCGGGGTGTGCTTCTGCGATGGCTTTCTGGGTAGGCTTTTTGTAATCGATGTACGCCGCGTCGACGTCGGTGGCGATCACCAGCAGATCGGCGCGCAGCTCCCTGGCCAGCAGGGCCGAGCACAGGTCTTTGTCGATCACCGCTTCGATGCCCTTCAAGGTGCGTTTGGTCTTGTCCGGGTCGTACATGGTGGGGATACCACCGCCGCCGGCGCAGATCACCACGGTGCCGCGCTCGAGCAGCCAGGTGATCGGCTTGATCTCGAAAATACGGATCGGCTTGGGGCTGGCGACGACACGGCGGTACTTGTCGCCGTCGGGTTTGACCTTCCAGCCTTTTTCGTCGGCCAGGCGCAGTGCTTCATCTTTTTCGTAGACCGGGCCGATGAACTTGGTCGGGTCTTTGAAGGCGGGGTCGTTAGGGTCGACTTCGACCTGGGTGAGCAGCGAGGCGAACGGCACTTCGAACGGCAGCAGGTTGCCCAGCTCCTGTTCGATCATGTAGCCGATCATGCCCTCGGTTTCGGCGCCGAGCACGTCCAGGGGGTAGGCTTCGTCCGGCTTGTAGGAGAGGCCCTGGAGGGCCAGCAGGCCGACCTGCGGGCCGTTACCGTGGGCGATGACCAGCTCGTTGCCAGGGTGAACCTTGGCGATCTGTTCGGCGGCGGTGCGGATATTGGCGCGCTGGTTGTCAGCGGTCATGGGCTCGCCGCGGCGCAGCAGGGCGTTGCCGCCCAATGCAACAACGATACGCATGGGGAATGTCCTTTGCGAAGATGGGGTGAACGCCTCGTTGCTGGGTGGGAGCCGGCTTGCCGGCGATCACCGGCGAAGCCGGTGCCTTGCACCGTGTTGCCTGCATCGCCGGCAAGCCGGCTCCCACAGTAGCGAGGTAGTTGTCAGAGATCGGCCAGGGTCGAGACCAGGATCGCTTTGATGGTGTGCATGCGGTTTTCAGCCTGCTCGAAGGCGATGCACGCTGGCGACTCGAACACGTCGTCGGTCACTTCGATGCCGTTGGCCAGGTCCGGATACTGTTCGGCAATCTGCTTGCCGACCTTGGTTTCGGAGTTGTGGAACGCTGGCAGGCAGTGCATGAACTTGGTGCGTGGGTTGCCGGTAGACTTCATCAGCTCCTTGTTCACCTGGTAAGGCTTGAGCTGCTTGATGCGCTCGCCCCAGGCTTCGATCGGCTCGCCCATCGATACCCAGACGTCGGTGTGCACGAAGTCCACGCCCTTGACCGCCGCTTTCGGGTCTTCGGTCAGGGTGATGCGTGCGCCGCTTTCTTCCGCGTATTTCTTGCAGCGCTCGACCAGGTCGTCGTGTGGCCACAAGGCCTTGGGCGCGGCGATGCGTACGTCCATGCCGAGCTTGGCACCGATCAGCAGCAGCGAGTTGCCCATGTTGTTGCGGGCATCGCCCAGGTAGGCGTAGCTGATGTCGTGCAAGGGCTTGTCGCTGTGCTCACGCATGGTCAGCACGTCGGCGATCATTTGGGTCGGGTGGTATTCGTCAGTCAGGCCGTTGAACACCGGCACGCCGGCGAACGTGGCCAGCTCTTCGACGATTTCCTGCTTGAAGCCACGGTATTCGATAGCGTCGTACATGCGCCCGAGTACGCGGGCGGTGTCCTTCATGCTTTCCTTGTGGCCGATCTGCGAGGAGTTGGGGTCGATGTAGGTGACGTTGGCGCCTTGGTCATAGGCGGCGACTTCGAAGGCGCAGCGGGTGCGGGTCGAGGTCTTCTCGAAGATCAGGGCGATGTTGTTGCCCTTGAGGTGCTGCTGCTCGGTGCCGGTGTACTTGGCGCGCTTGAGGTCGCGGGACAGGTCCAGCAGGTACTTCAGCTCGCGGGTGGTGTGGTGTTCGAGGCTGAGCAGGTTGCGGTTGTGGATATTGAACGCCATGACAGTTTCTCCTTGAGTTTGGTGAACATCCCGGTCGCGGCCTTGTGGGCGCGACCGGGCGTATGGACGTTAGTAGTCGATAGGGTCGCGGACGATCGGGCAGGTCATGCAGTGGCCGCCGCCACGGCCCCGGCCCAGTTCGCCGGCGCTGATGGTGATGACCTCGATCCCGGCCTTGCGCAGCAGGGTATTGGTGTAGGTGTTGCGGTCGTAGCCGATGACCACGCCGGGCTCCATGGCCACCACGTTGTTGCCGTCATCCCACTGTTCGCGCTCGGCGGCGAAGCTGTTGCCGCCGGTCTCGACCACGCGCAGCTTGACCCCAAGCTGCTCGCCCACCACTTCGATGAACGACTTGTTCACCCGGCGCACATCCATGCCATATGGCTTGCTTTCGTCCGGGCGGATGATGAACGGCACGATCTCTTTCACCACTTCCGGGAAGACCGTTACCAGGTCGCGGTCGCAGAAGCTGAACACGGTGTCCAGGTGCATGGCCGCACGAGACTTCGGCAGGCCGGCGACGATCACTTCCGTGACTGCACCCTTGGCGAACAGGTTCTGTGCCAGGGTACCGATGGCCTGGCGCGAGGTACGCTCGCCCATGCCGATGAGCACGATGCCCTTGCCGATCGGCATCACGTCGCCGCCTTCGAGGGTGGCGTTGCCATGGTCCTTGTCAGGGTCGCCGTACCAGACCTGGAAGTCGGCGTTGGTGAATTCCTTGTGGAACTTGTAGATGGCGGTGGTCAGCAGGGTTTCCTGACGTCGCGCCGGCCAGTACATCGGGTTCAGCGTCACGCCACCGTAGATCCAGCAGGTGGTGTCGCGCGTGAACTGGGTGTTGGGCAGCGGTGGCAGGATGAAGCTGGAATGTCCCAAGTAGTCGTTGTACATCTTGACCACGTCGGCGCCTTCGCTCTGCGGCAGGTCCTGGCCTGCCACGCCACCGATCAGGAATTCGGCCAGGTGGCGAGGTTCGAGGCCTTCGAGCCAGCTGCGCACTTCGTTGGTCAGGCCTACACCGACGGTGTCAGGGGTGATCTTGCGGTCGAGGATCCACTTCAGGGCCTCTTTGTTCTGCACGATGTCGGTCAGCAGGTTGTGCATTTCCAGCACATCCACACCGCGCTCGCGCATCTTGGTGACGAAGTCGAAATGGTCACGCTTGGCCTGGTCGACCCAGATCACGTCATCGAACAGCAATTCGTCGCAGTTGCTCGGCGTCAGGCGCTTGTGCGCCAGTCCCGGGGAGCAAACCATCACCTTGCGCAGCTTGCCGGCTTCGGAGTGGACACCGTACTTCTGTTTTTCAGCGGACATGGTTCAATCCTCCATTAGTGCAAAGACGTGGGATCACAAAGTCAGGAAGCCGTCGTACAGTCCATAGGCCGCCACCAGGGCGCCGATGACCACGGCTGCGAAGAGCAGTTTTTCCACGTTGGTGAAGATCGGTTGGCCAATTTCATGTTTGGCCTTGGCGAACAGGATCACGCCCGGGGCATACAGCAGGGCGGAGAGCAGCAGGTACTTGGTGCCACCGGCGTACAGCAGCCAGATGGCGTAGATCAACGCGACGGCGCCGATGAACAGGTCCTTGCTGCGTTCCTTGGCAGCCTGTTCATAGGTTTCGCCGCGCATGGCCAGCAGGAATGCATAGGCCGCCGACCACAGGTAAGGCACCAAGATCATCGAGGTGGCGAGGTAGATCAGCGACAGGTAGGTACTGCTGGAGAAGAGGGTGATGACCAGGAAGATCTGCACCATGGCGTTGGTCAGCCAAAGCGCATTGGCCGGTACCTGGTTGGCGTTTTCGCGGCGCAGGAACTCCGGCATGGTGTGGTCCTTGGCCGCGGCGAACATGATCTCGGCGCACAGCAGCACCCACGACAGCAGGGCACCTAGCAGCGAGATGATCAGGCCGACGCTGATCAGCACCGCACCCCAGTGGCCGACCACGTGCTCGAGCACGGCCGCCATCGACGGGTTCTGCAGCTTGGCCAGTTCCGGTTGAGTCATCACGCCCAGCGACAGCACGTTGACCAGCACCAGGAACAGCAGCACGGTGATGAAGCCGATGACCGTGGCTTTACCCACGTCGGAGCGTTTTTCCGCACGGGACGAGAAGATGCTCGCGCCCTCGATACCGATGAACACCCAGACGGTGACCAGCATCATGTTGCGCACCTGGGTCATTACGCTGCCCAGTTCAGGCGTACCGGTGCCCCAGATGTCAGCGGTGAAGATGTCGAGTTTGAAGGCGAACAGGCAGATCAGAGCGAACAGCACCAGCGGCACGACCTTGGCCACGGTGGTGACCAGGTTGATGAACGCCGCTTCCTTGATGCCGCGCAGCACCAGGAAGTGCACTGCCCAGAGCAGGATCGAGGCACCGATGATGGCGGCGGGGGTGTTGCCTTCGCCGAAGATCGGGAAGAAGTAGCCGAGGGTACTGAACAGCAGCACGAAGTACCCGACGTTACCCAGCCAAGCACTGATCCAGTAACCCCAGGCCGACGAGAAGCCCATGTAGTCACCGAAACCGGCCTTGGCGTAGGCGTATACCCCGCCGTCCAGGTCAGGCTTGCGGTTGGCCAGGGTCTGGAACACGAACGCCAGCATCAGCATGCCCACGGCTGTGATAGCCCAGCCGATCAGCACGGCGCCGACGCCGGCACTGGCCGCCATGTTTTGTGGCAGCGAGAAGATCCCGCCGCCGATCATCGACCCGACGACAAGAGCAACTAACGCGCCGAGTTTTAGTTTTCCGGAAGAATCAGACATTTAACAACTCCTGCCAGGAGAAAGTTGCGACAGAATAGATCCGACGCCGGGACCATGCCCTGACCTAGATCAGTTTCATGGTCACGCGATGTAGGAAATGCCCTACATGCGGCTCCTGGAGAGTGCCGACAGCTCTGCTGCAGGCCTTGTGCGCTGGCACCTCCATGTACGTCTAGAGCAAACGCTCTGTTACACCTGCGATGTCTGAAGCTAGCCGTTTTTGTCGCTTTCGCAAATTTTTCACAAGAATATTGAGTTTTATCAGTTTCTTTTCTAGTTGCTCGGTAGCTGCTAATTTTCACAGGTAGGGTTGATAGACAAAGCAGTTATGAGCACGCTGTCTTAAATACCCCTGCTTATATAAGCGAGTAGTATTCATATGGCCATCACGGCTGTTTCAAATGCATGACAACACAGGAAAAAAGATCTCCATGAGCGAACCAGGACAGAAGCTACGCCTTGGTGCATTGATCGCGCTGGTGGTCGGTTCGATGATCGGCGGCGGGATCTTCTCGCTGCCACAAAACATGGCGGCGCGTGCCGATGTCGGTGCGGTGCTGATCGGTTGGGGTATCACGGCGGTGGGCATGCTGGCGCTGGCGTTCGTGTTCCAGACCCTGGCCAACCGCAAGCCTGAGCTGGACTCCGGGGTGTACGCCTACGCCAAGGCCGGCTTTGGCGAGTACATGGGCTTCTCCTCGGCCTGGGGTTACTGGATCAGCGCCTGGCTGGGCAACGTCGGGTACTTCGTGCTGCTGTTCAGCACCCTGGGCTTCTACTTTCCGGTGTTCGGTGAGGGCAACACACCGGTCGCCATCGGCTGCGCTTCGCTGCTGCTCTGGGCTGTGCACTTTCTGGTGCTGCGTGGCATCAAGGAAGCGGCCTTCATCAACCAGGTGACCACCGTGGCCAAGGTGGTGCCGCTGCTGATCTTCATCGTCATTGCCGCCTTCGCCTTCCGCGCCGACATCTTCACCCGTGACATCTGGGGCCTGAGCAACCCGCAGTTCGGCAATGTGCTGGACCAGGTACGCAACATGATGCTGGTCACCGTGTTCGTGTTCATCGGCATCGAAGGCGCCAGTGTGTACTCCGGGCGAGCGCAGCGGCGCTCGGATGTGGGTAAGGCCACGGTGATCGGTTTCATTGGCGTGCTGGCGCTGCTGGTGCTGGTCAACGTGTTGTCACTGGGGGTGATGACCCAGCCGGAACTGGCCGGGTTGCAGAACCCATCACTGGCCACGGTGCTCGAGCATATCGTCGGCCCCTGGGGCGCCTTGCTGATCAGTATCGGCCTGGCCATCTCGCTTTTGGGCGCGTTGCTGTCGTGGGCGCTGCTGTGTGCCGAGATTCTCTTCGCCACGGCCCGGGACAAGACCATGCCGCGCTTCCTGGCCAAGGAAAACGCCAACCATGTACCCGCCAATGCCCTGTGGCTGACCAACTGCATGATCCAGGGCTTCCTGCTGATCACCCTGGTGTCGGCAGGGACCTACACCAGCCTGATCTACCTGGCGTCGTCGATGATTCTCGTGCCTTATCTATGGTCGGCGGCCTATGCGGTGCTGCTGGCCGTGCGTGGCGAGAGCTACGCCGGGCAGCCGGCACTGCGTCGCAAGGACCTGCTGGTGGCGTCGGTGGCGTTGCTGTATGCGGTGTGGCTGCTGTACGCCGGTGGCCTGAAATACCTGCTGCTGTCGGCGCTGCTGTACGCCCCGGGGGTGATCCTGTTCGCCCGGGCCAAGCGTGAGCAGGGGCAGCCCCTGTTCACCCACTGGGAAAAGCTGATTTTTGCGGCAGTGCTGGCCGGCGCGGCGGTGGCGGCCTACTTGCTGTACTCAGGGCTGTTGAGCTTGTGACCCGGCAGGGCATGGCCGCTCCGGGCGCGACCAGATCCACAGGTTGCCCAGGGTCATGCCGGCAATGGCCAGGAACACTGGCCAGTGGTGTTCGAGGAAGGTCAGCATCAAGGCTGCGCATAGCAGCATGCTGACAGTGGCGCTGACCTTGTCCCGGCGCTGGATCACCTTGCCGTTGCGCCAGTTGTAGAGGATCGGCCCGAACAGCCGGTGGTTCTCCAGCCAGGCCGACAGCCTTGGCGAGCTGCGGGTCGCGGCCCAGGCGGCCAAGAGAATGAACTCGGTGGTCGGCAAGCCGGGAATCACGATCGCCACGAGGCCAATGCCCAGGCTCACGTAAGCCAGGATGCCGTACAGCAGGCGCGACAGTTTCGAGCGGGCAGGTCGGGTCATGGTCTCACTGCGTAAAACGTCCGGCCGCCGGAGGGGCGGCCGGGTGATGCGTATCAGGCCAGCGCGGCGTCAGCGGCGTAGGCATGCTTGAGCAGTTCGGTGAAACGCTCGAAGGCGGCGACTGCACCGCGTTCGGCAGCAGCGTCTTCTTCGTCCGACAGCGTCAGGCCATCGAGGATACGGGTGAACTGCTTCCAGCCTTCGGCACGGCCACCGGCCGGTTCGCCCAGGTGGCGAGCACCGAAACTGTCGGACAATTCCAGCGCCACGGCACGCTTGATCAGAAACGCAGCGCCCAGTTTGGAGCCTTCGGAGACGAAGATCCAGCCCAAGGCCTCACCCAGGCTCGGCTTCTGCAGCGCGCCGGGTACCGCTGCCGGCACTTCGGTGTCGAGGTCGGCGAGGTCAAGGCGGGCCTGCTCGGCGCGGCAGCGCTCTGCCAGGTCGGGGACGATGGCAATCAGTTGCGGGTCGTTGTACAGGGCCTGCAGTTCGGACTGGAACAGGTACTGGGCGACGACGAAGCGGGCGAAGCTTTCGCGGCTGTCGAATGGCTTGTGGGATTTGACCAGGGCGTCGAGCTCGGTGTGCGGGGCGTGGGTGACCTGGTTGAGGCGTTGCGAGCGCAGGGCTGGGCGGTCGGTCATGGGGTGGTCCTTGGAAAATGAGGGCGTCTAGTGACAAGACGAAGCAACGGGGTGGGGAGAGTAAAAAAATGCGATCTTGGGTGGTTTGTGCTGGCCTCATCGCCGGCAAGCCGGCTCCCACAGGTACACCACAAGTCTTGAAATCTGTGGTGTACCGGTGGGACCCGGCTTGTCAGGCGATGGGGCCTGATCGGATCAGATGTCCCACACCACATTGATGGCGAAGTTACGCCCCGGCATGGTCAGGCGATCCAGGTTGGCCGGCTGAGTCACAGCGGCCTCGCCCTGGCCGTCGTAGCCGCGCACGTCATCCCACTGCCAGTACTTCTTGTCGGCCAGGTTGTAGAGCCCGGCATTGACCGTCACATCGTCGGTGACTTTGTAGAAGCCAGTCAGGTCCAGCACGCCGTAGCCCGGCGTGCGGAACTGCGAGCTCGCGCCGTCGGGGGCGAAGAAGGTGGTGTCGTCGACGCGGGTCTTGCGCTTGACCAGGGTCCAGCTCAACAGGCCGCCGTAGTTCGGCTGCTCATAGCCCAGGCCGAACACGCCGGTCAGCGGGTTGACGCTGTTCAGCGGCTGGCCGTTGTCATCGTTGCGACCGTGGGCGTAAGCGATCGAGCCCTGGGTGTAAAGACCCTGCGGTGCACCGAAGTGGTCGAGGTTGAGGCGGCCCTTGACCTCGGCACCCTTGATGGTGGCGTGCTTGATATTGTTGGCCTGGAAGGTGGTGCCCAGGTTGGCCGACTGCACGGCGTCTTCGTCGATGAAGTCGCGGTACTTGTTGTAGAA
The DNA here is from genome assembly GCF_033095865.1 of Pseudomonas sp. KU43P. Classification (NCBI taxonomy): domain Bacteria; kingdom Pseudomonadati; phylum Pseudomonadota; class Gammaproteobacteria; order Pseudomonadales; family Pseudomonadaceae; genus Pseudomonas; species Pseudomonas sp. KU43P. The sequence goes on from NZ_AP019365.1 coordinate 1,153,611, forward strand.
CACCGCAGCGCTGAAGTTGCCGGCATCGAAGTTGCCGCGCAGGCCGGTTTCGTAGCTCTTGCTCTTTTCCGGCTCGAGCCCTGGGTTGCCGCGCACGCTGTAGCCCAGGCTCGGGTTCTCGAAGCGGCCGTACATTGATTTGGCGGTCGGTGTGCGGAAGCCTTCGGCGTACTGGCCGTACCAGGTGTAGTGGTCGTTGAAGGCGTAGGTCAGGCCGAACTTCGGCGATACGCGGTGCCACTTCTTGTCCGAGTCGTCGAGTTCGGTAGGCGCCGTGCCCGACCCCTGAATGCCGCGCAGGAATTCGTCGGTGAACTTGGGCTCCATGCGCGTGTAGTCATAACGGGCACCGGGCAGGAAGGTCCAGTTGTTCCAGCGGATTTCATCCTGCACGAACAGGCTGTAAGTGTTGACCGTCGGATCCGGGAAGTCGCTGACCAGTGCCTGGCCGTCGCGCGGGCTGTCCTGGCCGATCGCCGTGCAGCCACCACCAATGGCCACGCAGGTGCCGGAGCCGCTGCGTGAACCGGTCACTTCTTCATGCTTGATCGTGGTGCCGTAGGTCAGCAGGTGGTCGGTCTGGCCAAGGCTGAAGGCTTTGTCCAACTGAGCGTCGAAGACCCATTGGCGGTCTTTGTAGGTGGTCTGGCGGTCGCGGAACACTTGCCGTCCCGAGGCGACATACAGCTCATCCGTGCGTTGGTCGGTCTTGGCAATCTGATAGTTGAGGCTCCATTTGACATGGTCGGCGACCAGGCTATCGAGGCCGAACTCGTGGTTGATGCCAAAGCGCTCGCGGGTGACGGTGTCGTTGCCCTGGCGCATGCGGTAGGCGTTCATCCCGCCGAAGCCTGGAATGAAAGGCCCGCCTACGGCACTGAGGATGTTCTGGTCGCGGTCATCCTTGTAGCGCTCGTAGGTGAAACCCAGGCGCGCATCGTCGGCGTAGTTCCAGCCGAGCTTGGCTAGCACGTTGGTGGTGCGCACATCTTCCGGGTTGGCTTCGGTACGGGAAAGGCCGGTGCCGCCGTGCTCGCCATAGGATTCGGTTTCATGGCCGTTGCGCTGGCTCAGGTGCAGCAGGCCGTCGAAGTCGCCCTGGCGGCCGGCCACGGTGGCCGAGGTCAGCCAGCTTTCGTCTGCCGAGCTGTAGCCGGTCTTCAAACGTGCACCCACGTCCTTGCCGGGCTTGATGATGTCGTCCGGGTCGAGGGTGAAGTAGCTCACCGCGCCGCCGATGGCATTGCTGCCGTACAGCACCGAGGCCGGGCCGCGGAGGATTTCCACGCGCTTGACGATCTCGGGGTCGACGTAGTTGCGCTGGGTCTGGGCGTAGGGGCCGTAGAAAAAGCTGTCCGGGATCGACACACCGTCGACCTGGGTCAGGATGCGCTCACCGTCGATGCCGCGGATGTTGTAGCCGTTCAGGCCGCTGCGCTGGCCCACACCACCGACCGAGACGCCTGGCTCGTAACGCACCAGTTGCTTGATGTCGTTGACGTTCTGCCGGTCCAGTTGCTCGCGGGTCTGCACGCTCACGGTGCTCGGTACCTGGCTCACGTCCTGGGCGCTGCGGGTAGCGCTGACGGTCATCTGCTGCAGGGCGATGGCGTTGCCCGCCGACTGGCGCTCCAGTACCACGTTGCCGTTGCTGATCTTGCGATAGCCCAGGCCCGTGCCTTGCAGCAGACGTTTGAGCGCGGCTTCCGGCGCCAGAGAACCCTGCACGCCAGGCGATGCCACGCCGTCGGCCAGCTCTGCGCTGAAACCGACCTGCCAGCCGGTGACCTGGCTGAAGGCATTGATTGCTTCGACCAAAGGCTGCTGGGCGATGCTGAAGCGGTAGTCGCCCATGCGCGGGCTGCTGGCCTGGGCTGGTTCTGCAGCCAGCGCCGGCAAGCTGCAGGCGCCGCTGGCGAGCAGGGCCAGCGTCAGCAGCGACAGTTGCCCTGTACGGCGGGGAAGGGTGGACGGGCGAGTTGGACCTGTGGACATCGAAAGCGCTCCCTGACGCGCGAACTGTTATAGGTGATGACCGTTCCTGTTTTGAAACAAGAATCAGTTGCATTGGCTATAACGAGACGGACGGGGCAGCGCGATCGCGTAAAAATAAATTTCAGGTCAGTTGAGGATCACCACGGCAGGGTATTCGTGTAGCTGCGCCGAGGTGATGTGAGCCAAGGCGCGCAGGGTCTCCAGGGGCTGGTCGAGGCGGTAGTTGCCGGTCACGGCCATGTCATCGAGGTGGCTGTTGCGGTTTATGATCCAGCCAGGGTAGTAACGCCGCACTTCGGCCAGTACCTGGCTCAGCGGGCAGTTCTCGAACACCAGGCGGCCTTCGACCCAGGCCAGGTCCTTGTGCATGTCTGGCCGCTGGCGCTCGCCGAAGCCCTGGGGGCCGACACTTATGCTGTCGCCGGCGCTGAGGCGGATTCGCTGGTCGCTGGCGGCTTGCAGGTCGACATCGCCGCGTTGCACGCGGACCTGCGCTTCGCCATCGAGGAAGCGCACGGCGAAATCGGTGTCGCGCACCTGCGCGCGCAGCGGGCCGGCCTGAACCTCCAGGGGCATTTGCGCACCGCCTGCTACCTGGAAATACGCCTCGCCTTGCAGCAAGCGCGCCACCTGGCGGCCCTCACGCACGTCGCTGGCGAACGCCGAGTTGGTGTTGAGCAGCACCTTGGCGCCGTCATCGAGTTGCACACGCTGGCGCTCGCCAACCACGGTCAGGTGGTCGGCCTGCAGGCGCACCGGCAGGTTGCCGACAGTGAACAGCCCGACCAGCAGCACGGCTGCAGTGGCCAGGGGTTTCCAATGGCTGCGCAGGCGACCGCGCAAGGACCGCCGCCGACCGTGGTGCATCTGGGTGGCGGCCTGGCGCAGTGGCGTGCCGTTCCACAGGGCCTCGGCCTCGACGTAGGCCTCGGCATTTTCCGGGGCCGCACTGAGCCACTGCTCGAAGGCCAGGGTATCGGCGTCGCTGGCGCATTGCAGGCGAACGAGCCAGTCTAGTGCCTCGTCCATCGCACGGGCGCGGGCGTCGAGCCCGGCGGCAGACGGGCGAGTGACGGGGCTGTCGGTCACGGTGAGTCCTTGAATGGAATTTTTCGAATGATCAAGGCTAAGGCGGGACGTGGCAAGGGCTTCGGTTCATTCAGGCGGCCAACGGTCGGCTCATTTGAGGCGATCGGCCACGCCCATGCAGATGGCCATGATCAGTTTCAGTTCCTTCTGAACTGTACTGGCCGAAACCTTGAGTTGATCGGCAATTTCCAGGTAGCTGGCGCCGTGCAGGCGGCTGAGGATGAAAATCCGTTGCTGGCGCTCGGTGAGCTGGTTGAGGCTGACGCTCAGGTGCTTGAGCAACTGCTCGGCATGAGCGGCGTCCTCGCTGCTGCTCAGCGGCGCTGCGACATTGTGCAGGACGTCGTCGGGCACATCGTCTACCAGCATGCGCGCTTGCACCCGGCGTGTGCGCAGATGGTCCAGGGCCAGGTTGCGGGCGGTCTGGAAGACGAACGGTTCGAGGTGCTCGATGGGCCGTTCGCCGAGGGCACGGGAAACCCGCAGGTAGGTCTCCTGAAGCAGGTCCTCGGCAGTGCTGGGGTTGCCCACCATGCGCTGCAAGGTACGCAGCAGGGAAAGGCGCTGGACAAGGAAGACGGAGTTGAACCGGGACTGATTCACGGGGGGACCTGGCCGACGAAAGGTGAATGATAATGCTTATCATCTTGTCTGTAGGTCAAGCCTGGAAGTGTTATGGAAAAGTAAAGATTGTAGTTTTCCGGGGCGGCCCTATCGCCGGCAAGCCGGCTCCCACAGGTTGGGTCCGGTTCCTGTGGGAGCCGGCTTGCCGGCGATAGGGCCAATGCAGATCAGCGGGCGTTGCACAACGCCAGGCAGTTATCCAGCATGCGGTTGGAGAAGCCCCACTCGTTGTCGTACCAGGCCAGTACCTTGAGCATCCGCCCATTGGCGCGGGTGTGGTTGGCATCGAAGATCGACGACAGCGGGTTATGGTTGAAGTCGCACGACACCAGCGGCAAGGCGTTGTAACCGAGCACCTTGGAATGCAGGCTTGCCTCCTGGAACAACTGATTGACCTGCTCGGCAGTGGCCTCGCGCCTGAGGTTGACGGTGAGGTCGACCAGCGACACGTTGATCACCGGCACCCTCACGGCCATGCCGGTCAATTTGCCGGCGAGCTCTGGCAGCACCAGGCCCACGGCCTCGGCGGCGCCGGTCTTGCTCGGGATCATCGACTGGGTCGCGGAGCGGGCACGGTACGGGTCGCTGTGGTAAACATCGGTCAGCACCTGGTCATTGGTGTAGGCATGGATAGTGGTCATCAAACCCTGCTCGATACCGAATTCGCGGTGCAGCACCTGAGCGATCGGCGCCAGGCAGTTGGTGGTGCAAGAGGCGTTGGAGATGACCTGGTGCGAAGCGCGCAGGATGTCATGGTTGACCCCGTACACCACCGTGGCGTCGGCGCCCTTGGCCGGCGCCGAGACGATCACCTTGCCAGCCCCCGCAGCCAGGTGTGCGGCCGCCTTGGCGCGGTCGGTGAACAGCCCGGTGCATTCGAACACCACGTCGATCGCCTCGGCCTTCCAGGGCAGTTCGGCCGGGTTGCGGATGGCACTCACGGCGATGCGGTCGCCGTTTACCGTCAGGCTTTCGTGATCGGCCTCGACCGATGCAGCGAATGTGCCGTGCACGCTGTCGAACTTGAGCAAGTGAGCGTTCATCGCGCTGTCGCCCAGGTCGTTGATGGCGACGACCTGCAGGTCCTGGCGGTAGCCTTGGGTATAGAGTGCGCGCAGGATGTTGCGCCCGATGCGTCCGAATCCGTTGATGGCGATGCGTAGGGTCATGGCAGTACCTCTGGCAGTCCGAGTGAAACCTGTGACACAAAGTAGCTTCACTGAAACGGTTTTGTTGTTGGAATTACAAGATTATTCACTGAGAGATAGAAAACAAGCCTTTTTGCTGGCAGTATTTTGTTTAAATATACAACGAGCGGTCGAGCAAGCCGTCTCCGTCGATTCACTGGGCCTCTTACCTTGAGCCTAGGTCGCAATCGTTTGGAGGGGAAATGCCTGGTAAACCGCCCTAATCGTTAGCCTGGAGTCCAGTACATGCACCCGCGCATCCTTGAGGTCACCCAACGGCTGATCGAACGCAGCCGTGCCACCCGTGAACGCTACCTGAAGCTCATTCACGGTGCGGCCAGTGACGGACCCATGCGGGCCAGCCTGCAGTGCGCCAACTTCGCCCACGGCGTGGCTGGGTGTGGCGCCGAAGACAAGCAGAGCCTGCGGCTGATGAACGCGGCCAACGTGGCCATCGTCTCGGCCTACAACGACATGCTGTCGGCCCACCAGCCCTACCTGCACTTCCCCGAACAGATCAAGAAGGCCCTGCGCGAGGTCGGCTCGGTCGGCCAGTTCGCCGGTGGGGTGCCGGCCATGTGCGATGGCGTGACCCAAGGCGAGCCCGGCATGGAGCTGGCCATCGCCAGCCGTGAAGTGATTGCCATGTCCACCGCAGTGGCGCTGTCACACAACATGTTCGACGCCGCGCTCATGCTCGGCATCTGCGACAAGATCGTGCCTGGCCTGATGATGGGTGCGCTGCGCTTCGGCCATCTGCCGACCATCTTCGTCCCCGGCGGGCCGATGGTGTCGGGCATTTCCAACAAGCAGAAGGCCGATGTGCGCCAGCGCTATGCCGAGGGCAAGGCCAGCCGCGAGGAGCTGCTGGAGTCGGAGATGAAGTCTTACCACGGCCCCGGCACCTGCACCTTCTACGGCACCGCCAATACCAACCAGCTGGTGATGGAAGTGATGGGCCTGCACCTGCCGGGTGCCTCGTTCGTCAACCCCTACACCCCGCTGCGCGATGCCCTCACCGCCGAGGCTGCGCAGCAGGTCACGCGTCTGACCAAGGCCAGCGGCAGCTTCATGCCCCTGGGCGAGATCGTCGACGAGAAGGCGCTGGTCAACTCGATCGTGGCCCTGCACGCCACGGGCGGCTCCACCAACCACACCCTGCACATTCCGGCCATTGCCCAGGCCGCCGGCATCCAGCTTACGTGGCAAGACATGGCCGACCTCTCCGAGGTGGTGCCGACCCTGTCCCACGTCTACCCCAACGGCAAGGCTGACATCAACCACTTCCAGGCGGCAGGCGGCATGGCTTTCCTGATCCGCGAGCTGCTTGATGCCGGCCTGTTGCACGAAGATGTAAACACCGTGGCTGGCCACGGCTTGCGTCGCTATACCCAGGAGCCGTTCCTCGACAACGGCAAGCTGGTATGGCGCGAAGGCCCGCTGCAGAGCCTGGACGAGAGCATCCTGCGCCCGGTGGCGCGGCCGTTCTCGGCCGAAGGCGGCCTGCGGGTGATGGAAGGCAACCTCGGTCGCGGGGTGATGAAAGTGTCTGCCGTGGCCCCTGAGCACCAGGTGGTGGAAGCCCCGGCGCGGATCTTCGATGACCAGCAATCGTTGGCCGATGCGTTCAAGGCTGGCGAGCTGGAGTGCGATTTCGTCGCCGTGGTGCGCTTCCAAGGGCCGCGTTGCAACGGCATGCCGGAACTGCACAAGCTGACGCCGTTCCTCGGCGTGCTGCAGGACCGCGGCTACAAGGTGGCGCTGGTGACCGACGGGCGCATGTCCGGCGCTTCGGGCAAGATCCCGGCAGCCATCCATGTGTGCCCCGAAGCGTTTGACGGTGGCCCGCTGGCACGGGTGCGCGATGGTGATATCGTGCGCGTCGATGGTGTCGAAGGCACGCTGCAGGTGAGGGTGTCGGCCGAGGAATTGGCCAGCCGCGACCTGCCGGCACCGCCCCAGGGCAACGACCTGGGCTGCGGCCGCGAGTTGTTCGGCTTCATGCGCATGGCGTTCAGCCCGGCAGAGCAGGGTGCAAGCGCCTTCACCTCGGCCCTGGAGAACCTCAAATGAAAGACTTGCTGGTTGGCGACATCGGTGGCACCAACGCCCGCTTTGCCATGTGGCGCGGCAACCAGCTGCATGAGGTGAAGGTCTTCGCCACGGCGGACTACACCAGCCCCGAGCAGGCTATCGAGGCGTACCTGGATGACCAAGGCATTGCCCGCGGTGGATTGTCGGCGGTATGCCTGGCGGTGGCCGGGCCGGTCGATGGTGATGAGTTTCGCTTCACCAACAACCATTGGCGGCTGAGCCGCAGTGCCTTCTGCAAGACCTTGCAGGTCGAGCGGCTGATGCTGATCAACGACTTCTCGGCCATGGCCCTGGGCATGACGCGTCTGAAGCCCGGTGAATACCGCGAGGTGTGCCCCGGCCAGGCCGACCCGGTGCGGCCGGCGCTGGTGATCGGCCCGGGCACTGGGCTTGGCGTCGGCAGCCTGCTGCGTCTGGGCGAGCAGCGCTGGCTGGCACTCCCAGGCGAGGGCGGGCATGTGGATCTGCCCGTGGGCAATGCCCGCGAGGTGGCGATCCATCAGCAGATACACCAGCAAATCGGCCACGTCAGCGCCGAGACAGTGCTCAGTGGTGGTGGCCTGGTGCGCCTGTACCAGGCCATTTGTGCGCTGGACGGTGACACACCACGACACAAGACGCCTGCGCAGATTACCGATGCCGCCTTGAGCGGCGAGCCAGGGGCGTTGGCGGTGGTCGAGCAGTTCTGCCGCTTCCTCGGACGGGTAGCCGGTAACAATGTGCTGACCCTGGGCGCGCGGGGTGGGGTCTATATTGTCGGCGGCGTGATTCCGCGTTTTGCCGAGCTGTTCCTGCGCAGTGGCTTTTCTGCGAGCCTTGCCGACAAGGGCTGCATGAGCGGGTACTTCGCCGGGGTGCCGGTGTGGCTGGTGACGGCGGAGTTTTCCGGGTTGCTGGGCGCAGGGGTGGCCTTGCAGCAGGCGCTGGAGCATTGATTTGACAATGGGGCTGCTTCGCAGCCCAATCGCTGGCAAGCCAGCTCCTACAGGTGCTGTGTGATCCCTGGGGGCACGGTGTCTGTAGGAGCTGGCTTGCCAGCGATTGGGGCGCGAAGCGGCCCCTGAAACAGGCAACAAAGACCTGTGACAACAACAAGAGGGGCGGGACACCTTGAGCACTGCCGGTAAATCGATCCTGATGGTCGACGACGACCAGGAAATTCGCGAGCTCCTGCAAACCTACCTGAGCCGCTGCGGCCTGCAGGTGCATGCCGAAGCCGACGGCCAGGGCTTTCGCCGGGCGCTGGAAAACACCGCGTGCGACCTGGTCATCCTCGATGTGATGCTGCCCGACGAAGATGGCTTCAGCCTCTGCCGCTGGGTGCGCCAGCACCCCCGCCAGTCGCGGGTACCGATCATCATGCTGACGGCCAGTTCCGACGAAGCCGACCGTGTCATCGGCCTGGAGCTGGGTGCCGACGACTACCTCGGTAAGCCTTTCAGCCCGCGCGAGCTGCAGGCACGAATCAAGGCCCTGCTGCGCCGCGCGGAGTTCGGCCAGGCAGCGCCGCCCAGCGCCGTACTGGCCTTCGATGAGTGGCGCCTGGACACGGTCAGCCATCGCCTGTTCCACCGTGACGGTGAAGAGGTGATTCTCTCGGGCGCCGACTTTGCCCTGCTCAAGCTGTTTCTCGATCACCCCCAGCAGATCCTCGACCGCGATACCATCGGCAACGCCACCCGTGGCCGCGAGCCGATGCCGCTGGACCGCATCGTCGACATGGCCGTCAGCCGCCTGCGCCAGCGGCTGCGTGATACCGACAAACCACCCCGGTTGATTCGCACTGTGCGTGGCAGTGGCTACCTGTTGGCGGCGCATGTCTGCTGTGCGAGCTGAGCGGCGCTGGCGCCTGTTGCCACGCTCGTTGCTGGGGCGGATGCTGCTGCTGACCCTGCTGGTGGTGCTGCTGGCCCAGGGGCTGTCCAGCGTGATCTGGGTTGCCCAACTGCGTGCCAGCCAGTTGCAGGGCTTGCGCGCCAGCGCCAGCAGCCTGGCCCATTCCATGAGCGCCAGTGTCAGCTACTTCCGCTCCTTGCCCGTGGGCTATCGGCCCATGGTGCTCGACCAGCTGCGCAGCATGGGCGGTACGCGCTTTTTCGTCTCGCTCAACGACAAGCCGCTGGACATGCCGGTATTGCCCGTCACGCCGCGCAAGCAGGCGGTCATCGACGTGTTCCAGCAAGTGTTGCACGAACGCCTGGGCGCGCAGATGGACATCTCGGTAGAGTTCGTCGGCCCGGATGACCTGCGCATCTTCAACAGTGGCTTGAAGCTCGACGAACTGCCTCGCTCCTGGGCGCACTATTCCCTGACGCTGGAACCGCTCAACCCGCCCGTTCTGGTTACTCAGATTCGCCTCGGCGAGGGCGAGTGGTTGTACATCGCATCGCTGTTGCCCGAGCCGTACACCAGCCTTGAGGCCGAACGCCTGCCGCGCCAGCAGATCGGCTTCATCGTGCTGACCACCGCCTTGCTGCTGCTGTTCATCGGCCTGCTGGTGCACTGGCAGAGCTGGCCGCTCAAGCGCCTGGCCCGCGCCGCCCGCGAACTGTCGCTAGGCGCCGATGTGGCGCCGGTGGCCGAGGGAGGCGGCAGCGAGGTGGTCGAGGTGGGGCGGGCCTTCAACAGCATGCGCGAGCGCATCAGCCGTTACCTTACCGAGCGTTCGCAGTTGTTCAGCGCGATCTCCCATGACCTGCGCACGCCGATCACGCGGTTGCGGCTGCGTGTGGAACTGCTGGAGGACGAACGTCTGCAGGCCAAGTTCAGCCAGGACCTGGACGAGTTGGAACTGCTGGTCAAAGGCGCGCTGCAATGCGTTAAGGACACCGATATCCACGAGAACATCGAGCCGATCGACCTCAATCAGGTGCTGGAAATCCTCGCCGAGCCGTACCTGGGCGATGGCCGCATCACGGTCGAGGGCCAGGCCCTGGCGCCGTACCCGGGCAAGCCGCTGGCGGTGCGGCGGTGCATCGGCAACCTGATCGACAATGCCATCAAATATGGTGAACGGGCCCGCCTGCGCATCATCGACAGCGCCGAAGCCTTTGTGCTGCAGGTCGATGACCAGGGGCCGGGCGTTCCGCAACAGCGCCTGGAGCAGGTGTTCGAGCCGCATTTCCGGCTGGCCGGTCAGCAGCAGGGTTATGGCCTGGGCCTGGGGATCGCGCGCAACATCGCCCACAGCCATGGCGGTGAGGTGAGTTTGCTGAACTTGCGCGAGGGTGGGTTGCGGGTGACGTTGTACCTGCCGCGGGGCGTCGACTGACACAGGCAAGTGTCACCGGTTTGTGACACAGCCACTGGCCTTCGTGACATTCCAGCCAGGACGGCTGGCTAGACTCTGCAAACTTTTGGCATGGATGAAGCCATAACATGGACCACCTGGATTTTCCCACCGAGCCCTGGCTCATTGCCGAAGGCCAGCGCTTGTTGGCTTTCGCCAAGGCCTCGCGGGTACCCCTCGGCTTCGCCAGCCTTGATGCGAACGGCGAGCTGGCACCTTTGGCCGCAGCCGAAACGCTCATCACCGCCCGCATGACCCACAGCTTCGCCCTGGCCCACCTGCAGGGCGAGCCCGATTGCCTGGCCTTGGTCGAGCATGGCGTAGCCGCCTTGCGTGGGCCTTTGCACGATGGCCAGAACGGTGGCTGGTTCACCACGCCCTTCGGGCACCCCGATCAGCGCAAGGCCGCCTACCTGCATGCCTTCGTCGCCCTGGCCGCCAGCTCCGCCGTGGTGGCCGGCGCACAGGGCGCGCAAGGGTTGCTGGTGGATGCGATCCGCGTCATCGAGGCGCATTTCTGGAGTGAGGAAGAAGGCGCGCTGCACGAGTCATTCGCCACGGACTGGCTGCAGCCCGAGGCCTACCGCGGCGCCAACAGCAACATGCACGCCCTTGAGGCGTTTCTGGCGCTGGCCGACGTCACTGGCGACACCCTCTGGCTCGATCGCGCCCTGCGCATCGCCGAGCGCATCATTCACCGCCACGCCGCCGCCAACGGATACCGTGTCATCGAGCATTTCGACGCGCACTGGCAACCCTTGCCCGACTACAACCGCGAACATCCCGCCGACCACTTCCGCCCCTATGGCACCACCCCAGGCCATGCCTTCGAGTGGGCGCGCCTGCTTCTGCACCTGGAGGCGGCGCGGCGCTTGGCTGGGCTCGAAGCGCCCGAGTGGTTGCTGGGCTGTGCCCGTGGCCTGTTCGACAGTGCCTGCCGGCTGGCGTGGGGCGTCGATGGCGAAGCAGGCCTGGTCTACACCCTGGATTGGGATGATCGGCCACGGGTGCGCGAGCGCCTGCATTGGGTGCATGCCGAAGCCTGCGCCAGTGCCGTGGCCCTGCTGCGGCGCACTGGCGAGCAACCCTACGCGCAGTGGTATCGCCGCTTCTGGCGGTTCATCGACCGCCATTTCATCGACCGCAGCGCCGGTAGCTGGCATCACCAGCTCGACCCAGCAAATCAGCCAGCCGGCACCATCTGGGCCGGCAAGCCGGACCTTTACCACGCCTATCAGGCCGTACTGCTGCCAAGGCTCGCGCTGGCACCCAGCCTGGCGTGCAATGTAACCAAACGATGACATTCACGCATCGCTTCGTTACCTGGCGCAGCGAGCACTCTGTTTAGACTCCATGCAATGCAAGCGACAGACTTGCCCGCATAACAACAAGAAAGGTACTCCGATGAACTCCACGCTCCGTCTCGCTGCCGCGATCTCCCTTGCATCAGTCTTCCCGCTCAGTGCCCTGGCCGCCGACTCCAAAGGCAGCGTCGAGGTAGTGCACTGGTGGACCTCCGGTGGCGAAAAGGCCGCCGTCGATGTGCTCAAGGCCCAGGTCGAGAAAGATGGTTTCACCTGGAAGGACGGCGCGGTTGCCGGTGGCGGCGGCGCCACGGCGATGACCGTGCTCAAGAGCCGCGCCGTGGCCGGCAACCCGCCGGGCGTGGCCCAGATCAAGGGGCCGGACATCCAGGACTGGGCAGCCACCGGCCTGCTCGATACCGATGTGCTCAAGGATGTGGCCAAGGAAGGGAAGTGGAACACGCTGCTCGACAAGAAAGTCGCCGACACCGTCAAGTACCAAGATGACTACGTGGCCGTACCGGTGAACATCCACCGCATCAACTGGCTGTGGATCAACCCCGAGGTGTTCAAGAAGGCCGGCATCGACAAGGCGCCGACCACCCTCGATGAATTCTACGCGGCCGCCGACAAGCTCAAGGCCGCCGGTTTCATTCCACTCGCCCATGGTGGCCAGCCCTGGCAGGACAGCACCGTGTTCGAAAGCGTGGTGCTCTCGGTGATGGGTGTGGACGGCTACAAGAAAGCCCTGGTCGACCTCGATGACGCGACGCTAAAAGGGCCGGAAATGGTCAAGTCGCTGACCGAGCTGAAGAAGGTCGCCACCTACATGGACCCGGACGGCAAGGGCCAGGACTGGAATTTGGAAGCGACCAAGGTGATCAACGGCAAGGCCGGCATGCAGATCATGGGCGACTGGGCCAAGAGCGAGTGGACGCTGGCGAAGAAGGTCGCCGGCAAGGACTACGAGTGCGTGGCGTTCCCGGGCACCCAAAAGGCCTTCCTGTACAACATCGACTCGCTGGTGGTGTTCAGGCAAAAAGACCAGGGCACGGCCGCAGGTCAGCAGGACATCGCGAAGAGGGTCCTGGATGAAAACTTCCAGAAGGTCTTCAGCACCAACAAGGGCTCGATTCCGGTGCGAAACGACATGCTCGCCGACATGGGCAAGTACGGATTCGACACCTGCGCACAGACCTCTGCCAAGGATTTCCTTGCCGATGCCAAGAGCGGCGGCCTGCAGCCGAGCATGGCGCACAACATGGCCACCACCCTGGCCGTGCAGGGTGCGTTCTTCGATGTGGTAACCAACTACATCAACGACCCCAAGGCCGACCCGGCCGATGCGGCGAAGAAGCTGGCAGCGGCGGTGAAGGCGGCCAAGTGAAGGCCTGACGGCCTCATCGCCGGCAAGCCGGCTCCCACAGGTACTTCGCCGATTTCGAAAGCAGCGCTCCCTCACCTGTGGGAGCTGGCTTGCCAGCGATGAGGCCAGTACTGACAACACAAGAGGCAGTGCTCGACACTGCCCAGCCTTCGGGTAGACAACCCATGACTACAGCAACCGCCCAACTGCGGGCCTCCCCCCTGGACGCGTTGCAGCGCTGGCTACCCAAGCTGGTGCTGGCGCCGAGCATGTTCATCGTCCTGGTGGGCTTCTACGGCTACATTCTCTGGACGTTCGTCCTGTCCTTCACCACCTCGACCTTCCTCCCCACCTACAAGTGGGCAGGCCTGGCGCAATACGCCCGCCTGTTCGACAACGACCGCTGGTGGGTGGCGAGCAAGAACCTGCTGCTGTTCGGCGGCCTGTTCATCGCCATCAGCCTGGCCATCGGTGTGTTGCTGGCGGTGCTGCTCGACCAGCGCATACGCCGCGAAGGTTTCATCCGTACCATCTACCTCTACCCCATTGCGCTGTCGATGATCGTCACCGGCACCGCCTGGAAGTGGCTGCTCAACCCCGGCATGGGGCTGGACAAGCTGCTGCGCGACTGGGGCTGGGAGGGTTTTCGCCTGGATTGGCTGATCGACCCCGACCGGGTGGTGTACTGCCTGGTGATCGCTGCTGTCTGGCAGGCCTCTGGCTTCATCATGGCGATGTTCCTCGCCGGCCTGCGCGGTGTCGATCCATCGATCATCCGCGCCGCACAGATCGACGGTGCGAGCTTGCCGCGCATCTACTGGAGCGTGGTGCTGCCCAGCCTGCGCCCGGTGTTCTTCAGTGCGTTGATGATCCTCTCGCATATCGCCATCAAGAGCTTCGACCTGGTGGCGGCAATGACCGCCGGTGGCCCGGGGTACTCGTCCGACCTGCCGGCAATGTTCATGTACTCGTTCACCTTCAGCCGCGGCCAGATGGGCATGGGCTCGGCCAGCGCCATTCTCATGCTCGGGGCGATCCTGGCGATCCTCGTGCCGTATCTATACTCGGAGCTGCGGAGCAAACGCCATGCATAGCCCTGCTGCAAAATTGAGCCTGAGCCGCATCGCCATTCACGCCGTGCTGCTAGCGGCCGTGCTGCTCTACCTCGTGCCGCTGGTGGTGATGCTGCTGACCAGTTTCAAGACCCCGGAAGACATCAGCAGCGGTAACCTGCTGAGCTGGCCCGCCGTGTTTAGCGGCATCGGCTGGGTCAAGGCCTGGGACACGGTCAGTGGCTATTTCTGGAACTCGATCATGATCACCGTGCCGGCGGTACTGATCTCAACCGCCATCGGGGCGCTGAACGGCTATGTGCTGTCGATGTGGCGCTTTCGCGGTTCGCAGCTGTTCTTCGGCTTGCTGCTGTTCGGTTGCTTCCTGCCGTTCCAGACCGTGCTGCTGCCGGCCTCGTTCACCCTGGGCAAGCTGGGGTTGGCCAGCACCACCGAGGGCCTGGTGCTGGTGCATGTGGTCTACGGCCTGGCGTTCACCACGCTGTTTTTCCGCAACTTCTACGTCAGCGTGCCCGATGCGCTGGTCAAGGCCGCACGCCTGGACGGCGCCGGCTTCTTCACCATCTTTCGCCGCATCATCCTGCCGATGTCGACGCCGATCATCATGGTCTGCCTGATCTGGCAGTTCACCCAGATCTGGAACGACTTCCTGTTCGGCGTGGTGTTCTCCAGCGGCGATTCGCAACCGATCACCGTGGCCCTGAACAACCTGGTCAATACCAGCACCGGAGCCAAGGAATACAACGTCGACATGGCGGCGGCGATGATCGCCGGCCTGCCAACCCTGCTGGTCTACGTGGTGGCAGGCAAGTATTTCGTCCGCGGGCTCACTGCCGGCGCCGTCAAGGGGTAAGTCATGGCAACACTTGAACTTCGCAATGTGAACAAGACCTACGGCAGCGGCCTGCCGGACACCCTCAAGGACATCCAGCTGTCGATCAAGGACGGCGAATTCCTGATCCTGGTCGGCCCTTCGGGCTGTGGCAAATCGACCTTGATGAACTGCATCGCGGGGCTGGAAAACATCACCGGCGGGGCGATCCTCATCGACGAGCAGGACGTCAGCGGCATGAGCCCCAAGGATCGGGACATTGCCATGGTGTTCCAGTCCTACGCGCTGTACCCGACCATGAGCGTGCGCGAGAACATCGAGTTCGGCCTGAAGATTCGCAAGATGCCGCAGGCGGCCATCGACGAGGAGGTGGCGCGGGTGGCCAAGCTGCTGCAGATCGAGCACTTGCTGGCGCGCAAGCCGGCGCAGCTCTCCGGTGGTCAGCAGCAACGGGTGGCCATGGGCCGGGCGCTGGCGCGGCGGCCGAAGATCTACCTGTTCGACGAACCGCTGTCGAACCTCGACGCCAAGCTGCGAGTCGAGATGCGCACCGAAATGAAGCTGATGCACCAGCGCCTTAAGACCACCACGGTTTACGTCACCCACGACCAGATCGAGGCCATGACCCTGGGCGACAAGGTGGCGGTAATGAAGGACGGCATCATCCAGCAGTTCGGCACTCCGCAGCAGATCTACAACGACCCGGCCAACCAGTTCGTCGCCAGCTTCATCGGCTCGCCACCGATGAATTTCATTCCGGTACGCCTGACCCGTCAGGACGGGCGCCTGCTGGCCCTGCTCGACAGTGGCCAGGCCCGATGCGAGCTCCCTCTGGGAATGGCCAGTGAAGGGCTGGAGGGGCGTGAAATCATCCTCGGTATCCGCCCGGAGCAAATCACGCTGGGTAGCGGGGAGGGTAATGGCCTGCCAGGCATCCGCGCCGACGTGCAGGTCACCGAGCCTACCGGGCCGGACTTGCTGGTGTTCGTAACCCTCAACCAGACCAAGGTCTGCTGCCGCCTGGCGCCGGATGTGGCGTGCCGGGTTGGTGACAGCCTGCACCTGCAGTTCGACCCGGCGCGGGTGCTGCTGTTCGACGCCGCCACCGGCGAACGCCTGGGCTTGGGCAGCGGCAACGCTTCAGTGAAGGACAACGTGGCTCACTTCAAGAGCCGTTGAATCGTCTACACCATCAATAAGAAAAAAGAGGACGCAAAGGGATGGAACAGCGCAATCGCATCAGAACCTTGGGCTCGCTGGCCTTGCTCGCTGCGGTCGGCAGCAGTGGCGTGCAGGCCGCCGAGGCCTTTTCCAGCGAGTCGAAATGGATGACCGGCGACTGGGGCGGCACCCGCACCGAACTGCTGGAGAAAGGCTACGACTTCACCCTCGATTACGTCGGTGAAGTGGCCGGCAACCTCAACGGCGGCTACAACGACGACAAGACCGCCCGCTACAGCGATCAGTTCGCCCTTGGTGCCCACCTCGACCTGCAGAAGATCCTTGGTTGGCATGATGCCGAATTCAAACTGGCGATCACCGAGCGCAGCGGCCGCAACCTGTCCAACGACCGCATCAGCGACCCGCGTGCCGGGCAGTTCAGCTCGGTGCAGGAGGTGTGGGGGCGAGGCCAGACCTGGCGTCTGACGCAGATGTGGGTCAAGCAGAAGTACTTCGACGGCGCTCTGGATGTGAAATTCGGCCGCTTCGGCGAGGGCGAGGACTTCAACAGCTTCCCCTGCGACTTCCAGAACCTGGCCTTCTGCGGTTCGCAGGTGGGTAACTGGGTGGGCGGCATCTGGTACAACTGGCCGGTCAGCCAGTGGGCGCTGCGGGTCAAGTACAACATCACCCCCGACTTCTTCGTCCAGGTCGGCGCCTTCGAGCAGAACCCCTCGAACCTGGAAACCGGCAACGGCTTCAAACTCAGCGGCAGCGGTACCAAGGGTGCGATCCTGCCGGTGGAAATGGTCTGGTCGCCCAAGGTCAACGGCCTGCCGGGTGAATACCGTCTGGGCTACTACTACAGCACGGCCAAGGCCGACGACGTGTTCGATGACGTCAACGGCAACCCGCAGGCGCTGACCGGTGCAGACTTCAAGTCACATTCGAGCAAGCACGGCTGGTGGGTGGTGGCGCAGCAGCAGGTCACGGCCCATGCCGGCGACGTCAACCGCGGTCTGAGCCTGTTCGCCAACTTCACCGTTCACGACAAGGCCACCAACGTGGTCGACAACTACCAGCAGGTCGGCCTGGTCTACAAGGGTGCCTTCGATGCCCGTCCCAAGGACGATATCGGCTTCGGCGTGGCGCGCATTCACGTCAACGACGATGTGAAGAAACGTGCCGAGCTGCTCAATGCCCAAAGTGGCATCGACGACTACGACAACCCAGGTTTCGTGCCGCTGCAGCGTACCGAGTACAACGCCGAACTCTATTACGGCTTCCACGTCACCAACTGGCTCACCGTGCGGCCCAACCTGCAGTACATCAAGAGCCCGGGTGGCGTTGACGAGGTGGACAACGCGCTGGTCGCCGGCCTGAAGATTCAGTCGTCATTCTGAGCAGATTTGTTGTAAATTTACGCCAATCCAATTCGGCTCCCGGCATCCACTGGCTTGCAGTGGTTGTCGGGAACAGGCCGAGACAGCGCTATCTCAAACAACAAGAGCTTGGAACCATGCCCGAACATCCGCTACATCGCTTCTTTACCTCGCAACGGCCCAGGCCGACATTCGAGTGGGAGCGTTACCAGCAGCGCGATGTGCTGATCATCGATCACCCTCGCTGCCAGGCGGCCTTCAGCCGCCAGGGCGCGCAACTGCTGCACTTCCAGCCCGCCGGTGAACGGCCCTGGCTATGGTGCGCCGAGCAGTGGCCGCAGGTGGGGGCAATTCGCGGTGGTGTGCCGGTGTGCTGGCCCTGGTATGGCCGCCACCCCAGTGAAGACCTGTGGCCGGCCCATGGTTGGGCACGCTTGCTGGACTGGAAGCTGGTGGACAGCCGCGAAGACGAGGAGGGCGTGACGCTCAAGTGGCGGCTCGACGTGTGCGACTGGCAGGTGGACTTGCAGGCAAGGCTGGGCAGCCGCATGGAGTTGAGCCTGAGCACCGAGCACCAGGACAGTGAACCTTGCCAGTTGAGCCATGCTCTGCTGGCCTACTGGCGTATCAGTGACGTTTCCGAGATAGCGCTGTCTGGGCTCGAGGATATCGAAGGCTACGACCGCCTTAACCGTCAGGCCTGCCGGGAAGACGGTGCCTTGAAGGTCAAGGGCGGATGCCAGAAGGTCTACCCCGGCACGCCGCGGGTGCAGTTGCAGGACCCGGCGTGGCAGCGTGAGCTGTGCATCGACACCGGCGATAGCGATGACACCGTGGTCTGGCACCCTGGCAACCGCCCGTTGATGGGCGTGAGTGGGCGGGAGAGCCAGGGTTTCGTCTGCGTCGAGGCCGCCAGCGGCAGCGGCGAAGGCCTGAGCTTGGCGCCAGGCCAGCGCGCCCATCTGCGCTTGCAGGCGCACCGGCTCAGTTGAGTTCGTCGTCCTCGATCGGGTAGCGGCTGGCGTTGAGGCTTTCCTTGATCTTGCGCAGGTGTGGCTGGAAGTCCACGCCGCGGCGCAGGGTCATACCGGTGGCCAGCACGTCGAGCACGGTGAGCTGGATGATCCGCGAGGTCATCGGCATGTAGATGTCGGTGTCTTCCGGCAGCGGAATGTGCAGGCTCAGGCTGCAAGCCTGGGCCAGTGGCGAGCCGGCGGCGGTCAGGCCGAGCACCGAGGCGCCGTTTTCCCGCGCCAGGCGTGCCACCTCGACCAGCTCGCGGGTGCGCCCGGTGTAGGAGATGATCACGAACAGGTCGCCGGTGTGAGCCACCGAGGCCAGCATGCGTTGCATCAGTACGTCGGCATGAGCCGACACCGCCAGGTTGAAGCGGAAGAACTTGTGCTGGGCGTCGAGGGCCACCGGGGCCGAGGCGCCGAGGCCGAAGAAGTGGATCTGCCGGGCCTGGATCATCATGTCCACGGCGCGGCTGACCTGCTGCGGGTCGAGTTGCTGGCAGGCGGCGTCGAGCGAAGCGATGGCGCTGCCGAAGATTTTCTGCGTGTAGGCCGCCGGGTCATCGTCGGCCTCCACCGCACGGCTGACGTAGGCTGCGCCGCTGGCCAGGCTCTGCGCCAGTTGCAGCTTGAGCTCCGGGTAGCCGCTGACGCCGAATGAGCGGCAGAAACGGTTGACGGTCGGCTCGCTGACCTTTGCCGCCTGAGCCAGCGCGGCAATGCTGAAGCGGGTGGCTTGTTGCGGGTTGAGCAGAATGACTTCGGCGACTTTGCGTTCGGCCTTGTTCAGCTCGTCGAGGCGTCCCTGGATCTGCTCCAGGAGGTTTCGCACGCGGTCCATGGGGGTGTCCTTGGGTCGGAAAGACAGCCGGCTGACGGAGCAGCAGGCTTCTTGCAGGGTCCTGTATCGTACTGTTGGTGCGGGTGGCGCACCACTTGTCTGTAATCTTAGTGTGTAATGTTGTGGTTTTTACTACATTATTCCTTGAAAACCGTATGTGAAAGCGGTATTCCTAGACCAACTTTAGGAAAGAACCAACATCATGGCTGCGATCAGTGTCGAACCTTGCACCTTTGCCCTGTTTGGCGCCTTGGGCGACCTGGCATTGCGCAAGTTGTTTCCCGCGCTCTATCAGCTCGACCGTGCCAATCTGCTGCATGCCGATACTCGGCTGCTGGCGTTGGCCCGCGAGGCTGGTAGCGCGCAGGAGCATTTGAATACCATCGAAGCCCACTTGCGCCGGCACGTCTCGGAAGGTGACCTGGAGCCCGCGGCGCTGGGGCGTTTCCTTGGCCGCCTGAGCTACCAGCATCTGGACTTCCTGCAGCCTGAGGGCTACCAGGCCCTGGCTGAGCAGGCGCCCGGCGAGTTGCCGTTGATCGCCTACTTCGCGACGGCCGCCGCCGTGTATGGCGCCATCTGCGAAAACCTCGACAGGGCCGGCCTGGCTACGCGCACCCGGGTCGTGCTGGAAAAGCCCATTGGCCACGACCTGGAGTCGTCGCGCCGGGTCAACGATGCCGTGGCGCGCTTTTTCCCGGAAAGCCGGGTGTACCGCATCGACCACTATCTGGGCAAGGAGACGGTGCAGAACCTGATCGCCCTGCGCTTTGCCAACAGTCTGTTCGAAACCCAGTGGAACCAGAACTCGATCTCCCATGTGGAGATCACCGTGGCCGAGAAGGTCGGCATCGAAGGCCGCTGGGGCTATTTCGACAAGGCCGGGCAGTTGCGCGACATGATCCAGAATCACCTGTTGCAGTTGTTGTGCCTGATCGCCATGGACCCGCCCAGCGACCTGTCGGCCGACAGCATCCGTGACGAGAAGGTCAAGGTGCTCAAGGCGCTGGCGCCGATCACGGGCGATGGGCTGAGCACTCGCGTGGTGCGTGGCCAGTACATTGCCGGCTACAGCGACGGCAAGGCGGTGCCCGGCTACCTGGAAGAAGACAACGCCAACGCGCAGAGTGACACCGAGACGTTTGTCGCCCTGCGTGCCGACATCCGCAACTGGCGTTGGTCTGGCGTGCCGTTCTACCTGCGTACCGGCAAGCGCATGCCGCAGAAGCTGTCGCAGATCGTCATCCACTTCAAGGAAACGCCGCACTACATCTTTGCCCCGGAACAGCGTTTGCAGATCGGTAATAAACTGATCATCCGCCTGCAGCCGGACGAAGGTATCTCTCTGCGGGTGATGACCAAGGAACAGGGGCTGGACAAGGGCATGCAACTGCGTAGCGGCCCGCTGCAACTGAATTTTTCCGACACCTGGCGCACTGCACGGATTCCGGATGCCTACGAGCGCTTGCTGCTCGAAGTGATGCGCGGCAACCAGAACCTGTTCGTGCGCAAGGACGAGATCGAGTACGCCTGGAAGTGGTGCGACCAGCTCATAGCGGGCTGGCGCAACGCAGGCGATACCCCCAAACCTTACGCGGCCGGTTCCTGGGGGCCAATGAGCTCGATTGCACTGATCACTCGTGATGGGAGGGCGTGGTATGGGGATATCTGACCTGAAATTGCCGGCAACCGTTAGGGCGCATGCGCTGGCCGACGCCGGGACGCTTTCGACAACCCTGGCCGCTGACGTGGCCGAGCGTCTGCGTGCCGCGATCAGCGGCAAGGGCCAGGCCTGCCTGGTGCTTTCCGGCGGCCGTAGCCCGGTGCCGTTTCTTGAGCAGTTGGCAACCGAGACGCTGGACTGGTCGAAGGTCACCGTCAGCCTGGCTGACGAGCGCTGGGTGCCGGTCGAGCATGCCGACAGCAACGCAGGCCTGCTGGCTCGCCATCTGTTCCAGGGCGCTGCGGGCAAGGCGCGTTTCATTAGTTTGTATCGGCAGGCCGAGAGCCTTGAGGCTGCAGCTCAAAGTGCCGACCAGGCCCTGGCCGAACTGCCAGCCATCGATGTGCTGGTGCTCGGCATGGGTGACGACGGCCATACCGCGTCGCTGTTCCCTGGCAGCCCCAACCTGGCCTCAGGCCTGGACCGCGACAGCCAGCGACGTTGCCTGGCGATGCTGGCGCCGAGCGTACCGCATCAGCGCCTGTCGATGACCCGCTCGCTGCTGGCCAGCGCCGCTTTCATCGCACTGTCCGTGCAAGGCCCGGGCAAACTCGCTACCCTGCGCGCCGCGCTGGCGGGCAACGACCCATCCGAAATGCCGATTCGCGCCTTTCTTCACGACCCCCTGGACATCTACTGGTGCCCATGAGCCAAGGATCCACTGTCATGACCACCCTCGAACGCCCACAGCCCAAGCTCTCGATGGCCGAGAAAGCCGCCCGGATCGACGCGATCTGTGGCGCGGCGCGTATCTTGCCGGTAATCACCATCGCCCGCGAAGAAGACATCCTGCCCCTGGCCGATGCCCTGGCTGCCGGCGGCATCCGTACCCTGGAAGTGACCCTGCGCTCGCAGCATGGCCTGAAGGCGATCCAGGTGTTGCGCGAGCAGCGCCCGGAGTTGTGCGTTGGCGCCGGCACGGTGCTCGATCGCAGCATGTTCGCTGCCGTTGAAGCGGCGGGTGCCCAATTTGTCGTGACGCCGGGCATCACCCAGGACATTCTCGAAGCCGGTGTGGACAGCGAGATTCCGCTGCTCCCAGGCATCAGCACGCCATCGGAAATCATGATGGGCTACGCCCTGGGTTACCGCCGCTTCAAGCTGTTTCCGGCGGAAATCAGTGGTGGCGTAGCAGCGATCAAGGCCTTTGCCGGGCCGTTTGGTGATATCCGCTTCTGCCCGACCGGTGGGGTAAACCCGGCCAATGTGCGCAATTACATGGCTTTGCCCAACGTGATGTGCGTGGGTGGAACCTGGATGCTCGACAGCGGCTGGATCAAGAACGGCGACTGGGCACGGATCGAGGCGTGCAGCGCCGAGGCCATGGCCTTGCTGGACTGAAATTGAATTTGTTGTGTGCTTTACGGCTTATGGGGCGCTTGGTCGGCGCCCCTTTTTTTGCCTGCAGGTTTTGTGCGGCAGCGTCAGGCCCTCTCGGCGGCAAGCCGGCTCCCACAAGGTCGCCACAGATCTCAACAACGGTGGAGTACCTGTGGGAGCCGGCTTGCCGGCGATAAGGCCAGTACAGGCAAAAAAAAGGCCCGCATCCAGGATGCAGGCCTTGGTCTTTGCGAAGCTGCTTACGCCGCCTTGGCCTCTTGCTGGCTCAGTGAGCGGTTCAGTGCACTGAACAGTGCCTTGAAGCTTGCGGTGGTGATGTTTTCGTCGATACCCACGCCGTGCACCGGGCGACCACCGGCCACGCGCAGCTCGATGTAGGCCGCTGCCTTGGCGTTGGTACCGGCGCCAATGGCGTGCTCGTTGTAGTCCATGATTTCCACGGCGATTGGCAGGCCGGCAACCAGGGCTTCCAGGGCGCCATTGCCCTTGCCGCGCCAGTGCAGGGTGGTTTCGCCTTCACCGGCGACTTCCACTTCCACGGCGCTGTGGCCGTTTTCTTCCTGCAGGCGATGGCTGACCAAGGCGTACGGGCTGTTGGCCTGGAGATATTCCTTGTGCAGCAGGCTGTAGATCTGCTGGGCGGTCATTTCCAGGCCCAGGCGGTCGGTTTCACCCTGCACTACCTGGCTGAATTCGATCTGCATGCGGCGCGGCAGGCTGATGCCATATTCCTGTTCGAGCAGGTAGGTGATACCACCCTTGCCAGACTGGCTGTTGACGCGGATGACCGCCTCGTAGCTGCGGCCGATGTCGGCCGGGTCGATCGGCAGGTACGGCACTTCCCACAGTTCGCCTTCCTGCTGCTTGGCGAAGCCCTTGCGGATGGCGTCCTGGTGCGAGCCGGAGAACGCGGTGTGCACCAGGTCGCCGACATACGGGTGACGTGGGTGAACCGGCAGTTGGTTGCATTCTTCGACCACCTTGCGCACGCCGTCGATGTCGGAGAAGTCCAGTTGCGGGTCGATACCCTGGGTGTAGAGGTTCAGCGCCAGGGTTACCAGGTCGACGTTGCCGGTACGCTCGCCGTTGCCGAACAGGCAGCCCTCGGCGCGGTCGGCGCCGGCCATCAGGCCCAGCTCGGTGGCGGCGATGCCGGTGCCACGGTCGTTGTGGCAGTGCAGGCTGATGATCACGCTGTCACGGCGGCTGACGTTGCGGCAGAACCACTCGATCTGGTCGGCGTAGATGTTCGGCGTGGCGACTTCCACAGTGGCCGGCAGGTTGAGGATGACCTTGTGCTCAGGGGTCGGGTTCCACACCTCGATGACCGCGTCGCAGACTTCCTTGGCGAACTCCAGTTCGGTGGCGCTGAAGGTCTCGGGTGAGTACTGGAAGGTCCAGTGGGTTTCCGGCTGCTGGGCGGCATATTTGACGAACAGCTTGGCTGCGTTCACCGCGATGTCCTTCACGCCTTGCTTGTCCTGGTTGAAGACGATGCGGCGGAACGACGGGCTGGTGGCGTTGTACAGGTGGACGATGGCCTTCTTGGCACCGCGCAGCGACTCGAAGGTGCGGGCGATCAGGTCCTCACGGGCCTGGGTGAGCACCTGGATGGTGGTGTCGTCCGGGATGTGGCCATCTTCGATCAGGGTGCGCACGAAGTCGAAGTCGGTCTGCGACGCGGATGGGAACGAGGCTTCGATTTCCTTCACGCCAACCTGCACCAAAGTCTTCCAGAAACGCAGCTTCTTCTCCGAGTCCATCGGCTCGATCAGCGACTGGTTGCCATCACGCAGGTCGGAGCTGCACCAGATCGGCGCCTCGGTGATGGTCTTCGACGGCCAGGTACGGTCCGGCAGGTCGATGGTCGGGAAAGCGCGGTACTTCTTCGATGGGTCTTTGAGCATGGTCATGGAAGCAATCCTTTTGTGTGCGGCCGAGATCGGGCCTGCCGAGCGATAACGAGATGAAGAGGCGAGGCGACGCGATTCAACCTGGTAGTCGGGCGCTGACCAGGCAGAGGCTGCGATGTTGTCGGAGCAGGATGAGGGTGCTGAAGGTTTTCATGCCTTCAACCCTAACCAGTGGGGTGGGGGATGGCAAGTGCTGGCGGAAAATTGAGAGGAATGCTTAAAAAAAGCTTAATGACGAGATTTTATAGCTTGAATTCTTTTCAAGCTTTTAGCGTGTTGCGCTGTATTTTTTGATCGCGCAAGACGGGGGAAGTGATGCCGAGGGTGCTGGCCCCATCGCCGGCAAGCCGCCTCCCACCAGGACAGCGGCGATCCTTGTGGGAGCCGGCTTGCCGGCGATGCGGGCGCTACGGTCTCAGGGCTGGAACGCGCCAATGAAGATTGCCGGATCCACCCGTGCATCGTTCAGGCTGACATTCCAGTGCATATGTGGCCCGGTGGCCCGCCCGGTCGAGCCGACCCGGCCAACCACCTCGCCCCGGCGCAACTGCTGGCCGACCGCCACATCGATCTTCGACATATGGCAGAACATGCTGATGAACCCCTGTCCATGGTCGACAAATACCGTGCGTCCGTTGAAGAAATAGTCGCCCACCAGAATCACCTTGCCATTGGCAGGTGTCTTGATCGGCGTACCCGCCGGCACCGCAAAATCCAAACCCGCATGCGGGTTGCGCTCCTCCCCATTGAAGAAGCGGCGCACGCCGAACTTGCTCGACAGCGGCCCGCTCACCGGCTTGTCGAGCACCAGGTTGCTCGGCAGGGAGGGGCTGAAGCTGCGGTAGGCCTTGATCTGTTCGGCCAGTTCACGGTCGATACGCTTGAGGTCGTCGGGGTTCGGGTTGACCTGGCGGGTGTTCTTCAAGGTGATGTGTTGCTCGGGGTACTTCTTGCTGCCTACGGTGAAAGGCAGGCTGCGACCGCCCTGGGTGAGTACCGCGGTGCCGGGCTTCTGAGTCAGCGGTATGCCGACGATGGCCAGCCAGTTGTCCTGCTCCTTGACCACCAGCACCGGCTTGCCGTCGAAGCGTGCGCCCGGTGCCGTGGCCGCCGGGCCGAGGTCGACCACCGCCACGCCTCCGGGGACGGGCTTGTTCAAGGTGCGGGTGATGTAGCTGGCCTGGGCGCCACTGGCCAGCAACAGGAGGGAGAGAGCGAGCAGGGGCGCGAACAGGCGGGGCATGTGTCAGTCCAGTAGGGAAAGGGTGACCGGGGTCAGGTGATTGTCCTCGACCCGCACCTGCAGCTCACCTTCGTTCAGGCGGGCAGTCAGGCGCTGGCCGTTGTGGGTCTGCTCGGCGCTGCGGATGGCTTGCCCCCGCTCGTCGAGGAGGATGCTGTAGCCACGCGCCAGGGTGGCCAGCGGGCTGACCACCTGCAGCGTCTGCAACTGCGCCTGGAAACGCTGGCGGCGGTCCTTGAGCACGTCGCGCATGGCCCGTGGCAGGCGTTCGGCGAGGCTGTCCAGGCGCTGCCCGAGCAGCTTCAGGGTGCGGCCCGGATGCTGTGCGGCCAGGCGTGTGTCCAGGCGTGCCAGGCGCTCGCGGCGCTGGTTGAGGTTGAGCATGAACGCGCGGCGCAGGCGCATGTCCAGGTCATCCAGGCGCTGGGCCTGTTGGCGCAGGCGCTCGCCGGGGTGGCGCAGGCGCCGGGTCAGCGAGTCCAGGCGCAGGCGGTCGTGGGTCAGGCGGTTCTGCATGCGCAGCAGCAGGCGCCGTTGCAGGCCGTCCAGGCGTTGCTGCAAGCCACTGTTGTCGGGGGCCAGCAACTCGGCGGCGGCAGACGGCGTGGGGGCGCGTACGTCGGCGACGAAGTCGCTGATCGATACATCGGTTTCATGGCCCACGGCGCTGACGATCGGCGTCACGCAGGCGGCCACCGCACGCGCCACGGCTTCTTCGTTGAAGCACCAGAGGTCTTCCAGCGAACCGCCGCCACGGGCCAGGATCAGGGCATCGAAGCCAAGCCGGTCGGCCTGCTGCAAGGCACGGACGATCTGGTTGATCGCCTCGCGGCCCTGAACGGCGGTGGGAATCAGGTTCAGCTCGACCTGGGGCGCGCGGCGGCCGAACACGCTGATGATGTCGCGGATCACTGCGCCGGTGGGCGAGGTGATGATGCCGATGCGCTGTGGGTGGGCCGGCAGCGGCTTCTTGCGTTCGGCACTGAACAGCCCCTCGGCGCCGAGTTTTTCTTTCAGCGCCTCGAAGGCCAGGCGCAGCGCGCCGTCACCGGCCGGCTCGACCGTATCGAGAATCAGCTGGTAGTCGCCCCGCCCTTCGAACAGCGAAACCTTGCCGCGTACCCGCACCGCCAGGCCGTCGCGCAGGGCCTGGCGCACCCGCGTTGCGTTCTGCCGGAACAGCGCGCAGCGCACCTGGGCGCCACTGTCCTTGAGGGTGAAGTACAGGTGGCCGGAGGCCGGGCGGGCGAGGTTGGAGATTTCGCCTTCCACCCAGACGCTGCGGAACACGTCTTCCAGCAGCACGCGAGCGCGGCCGTTGAGCTGGCTGACGGTGAGGACCTCGCGGTCCAGGCCAAGTCGTTCGAAGGGGTCTTTGATCATGGTGGGCATCATAAAGGACATGGCGGGCCGATGCACCGTGTAGCACGTTGCACCTTCTGCGGTGGGGGGATGGGGACTACTGCCCTGGTCGACGATGCGGACTTACCTGGCCGCGGGGCGTGAATCTATCTTTTGCGCTCCTTCCAAATGAGCAACTGCCGTGTACGACATCGACGCCACGACGTATCGCTCCCAGGCTTACAGCAGACGGGTGCGTTTTCTCGTATTCCATTACACCGCACTGAATTTCAACGGTTCGGTCAACGCCCTGGCCAAAGGTAGCGAAGTCAGTGCCCATTACCTGTTGCCGACGCCAACGGACCCGAGCTACCGGCGTGCGGGGTTCGACAAGGTTCGCATCTTCAATCTTGTCGATGAGCACGAACGGGCGTGGCATGCCGGCGTCAGCGCATGGGGCGGGCGCAATAACCTGAACGATACGGCGATTGGCATCGAACTGGTCAACGAGGCTTCGATGAGTGACGGTCAGTTCAACTTCGTGCCCTACCATCCGGAGCAATTGGCAGCGTTGGTGCAACTGAGCCAGGACATCCTTCGGCGCTATCCGGATATCACCCCGACGCATGTGCTGGGCCACAGCGACATCTCCATCGGGCGCAAGAGCGACCCCGGCGCCGCGTTTCCCTGGCACAGCCTGCATCAGGCGGGTATCGGGGCCTGGTATGAAGAGGCAACCAAGGCACGCTACCTGGAACAGTTGGCAGGCAACATGCCGGAACCCGCCGTGCTTGTCGAAAAGCTGCGCGCCTATGGCTACCACGTTCCTGATCAGCCGGATGCGAGGTATGTGCGGTCGTTGCTCAGGGCGTTTCAACTGCATTTTCGTCCCGCCGACCACCGGGGTATGGCGGATGCCGAGACGGTCGCGATTCTGTACGCCTTGGTGGAGCGCTATAACGCCTGAGGCGTGCGCATCACGTTGACGAACTGCCTCAGCAGGCCCACGGCGCCTTGTTGGCAGGCCAGGGCCACGGTGCTGTTGCACGTCTCCTGCACAGGGATGAAACGTACCGAGGTGGGTGCCAGATCGCGCGTGGGTGGTTAACCTTCCGCGTGTCTCCCAAGGAAGTGACGCCATGTTCGCTCAACTGTCTATTTCCGGCCTCGACTGGCTGCCCATCCTGCTCGGTGTCGGTGTGGCCTACATCGTTTTCGGCATCGCCGGCTTCGGCACTGCGCTGGTGGCCGGCCCGATACTGATCCATTTCATGCCGCTGTCACGCATCATCCCGCTGCTGGTGCTGCTGGATTTCGTCGCCGCCTTCGGCAACCTGCTGCCGTCGCGCCGGGATGTGGTGCGCAGCGAACTGCTGCGCCTGCTGCCGTGCATGGCCATCGGCTGCACCGTGGGCGTGGTGTTCCTGCTGCACCTCAACTCCGATCTGTTGCTGTTGCTGATGGGGCTTTTCGTGACGGCCTATGCGCTTTACATGCTGGCGGTGAAAGTACGACCGGCCAGGCTGTCCGGTTTCTGGGGAGTGCCGATGGGCACGCTGGGCGGGCTGTTCGGTGCGCTGTTCGGCAGTGGCGGTTTCCTCTATGCCCTCTACCTGAGCGCGCGGCTGGAGCTAAAAGAGCAGGTGCGCGCCACGCAAAGCGCGCTGATCAGTTGCAGCACCGTGGTCCGCCTGTCGCTGTTCCTGATCGCCGGCGTGTATGCCGATACCAGCCTGCTGTTGCTCGCCGCCTGCCTGCTGCCGGTCATGCTCATCGGCCTCTGGGCGGGCCGTCGGTTGACGCTGAAACTGTCCCGCGAAGCCTTCGTGCGACTGGTCACCTGGCTGGTGCTGGCCAGCGGCCTGGCGCTGATCGGTCGCTACCTGGGAGCGTGAGCGGTAGAATTGCGCCATCACCGCAATCCCCAGGCCTGTTTCGCCAATGAACACCCAGAGCATCATCGTTCCCAAACTCTCTACCGTGCCGGTGCACGAGGCCCGCGCCAGGGCCATCCTGCGCTGGCTGGTGCGCGAGAAGATCGTCGAAGAGCAACTGACCACCTGCGGTCGCACCGGCAACCGCATGGGCCATGCCTTAGCCGCAGGCGCACGCAAAGTGGCCCTGCACCCTGAAAAGTTGCCACTCGGCGAACAGCTCAACGGCCTCGAAGTGGTACTCAAGCGCTGCATCTATACACCCAGCGACGGCTTCCTGGAAGAAGCCGGCTGCCCGGAGTGCCGACGCGAGGTGGGTGAGCCGTTGTTCGAGAGCCTGGAAGAGTGGATGCCGGGAGTGAGCGACAACTTCACCTGCCCGCTGTGCGGCTTCGAGGACGACATCAATGGCTTCATTTACCTGCAGCCATGTGCCTTTTCCAACCTCGGGTTCATCTTCAACAACTGGGGCGAGGCCGGGTTCACTCAGGCCTTTCTCGACAGCTTCGCCGACTGGCTCGACCAGCCGGTGGCGGTGGTGCAGGTAAAACTGCCAGAACGCTGACCGAAGGCCCTTATTTTGCATTGAGCGGCGCGCCGTGGATGAGTATAATGGCGCGCTTCCATTTTTCCCGCCCGGGAGCCCCCGCGATGCTGCGTATCAGCCAAGAAGCCCTGACCTTCGACGATATCCTCCTTGTACCTGGCTATTCCGAGGTACTGCCCAATGAAGTCAGTCTCAAGACCCGTTTGACCCGTGGCATCGAGCTGAACATTCCGCTGGTCTCCGCCGCCATGGACACCGTGACCGAAGCGCGCCTGGCCATTGCCATGGCCCAGGAAGGCGGTATCGGCATCATCCACAAGAACATGACCATCGAACAGCAGGCCGGCGAAGTGCGCAAGGTCAAGAAGTTCGAGGCTGGCGTGGTCAAAGACCCGATCACCATCGACGCCGACGCCACCGTGCGTGACCTGTTCGACCTGACCCGCCTGAACAACATCTCGGGTGTTCCGGTGCTGGAGAACGGCGACCTGGTCGGTATCGTCACCTCCCGTGACGTGCGCTTCGAAACCCGCCTGGATGCCAAGGTGCGCGACGTGATGACGCCCAAAGAGCGTCTGGTCACCGTCCGCGAAGGCGCCGACAAGAACGAAGTGCGCGAGCTGCTGCACAAGCACCGCCTGGAAAAGGTCCTGATCGTCGACGACAAGTTCAGCCTCAAGGGCATGATGACCGTCAAGGACATCGAAAAGGCCAAGGCCTACCCGCTGGCCAGCAAGGACGACCAGGGTCGTCTGCGCGTTGGTGCTGCAGTCGGCACCGGCAAGGACACCGGCGAGCGCGTTGCCGCCCTGGTGGCTGCCGGCGTTGACGTGGTTGTCGTCGACACCGCCCACGGCCACTCCAAAGGCGTGATCGACCGCGTTCGTTGGGTCAAGGAAACCTACCCGCAAGTGCAGGTGATCGGCGGCAACATCGCCACCGGCGCTGCGGCCAAGGCCCTGGCTGAAGCCGGCGCCGACGCCGTCAAGGTTGGTATCGGCCCAGGCTCGATCTGCACCACCCGCATCGTCGCCGGTGTCGGTGTACCGCAGATCAGCGCCATCGCCAACGTCGCTGCCGCACTGGAAGGCACTGGCGTGCCGCTGATCGCCGATGGCGGCATCCGCTTCTCGGGTGACCTGTCCAAGGCCATCGTCGCCGGTGCTTCCTGCGTGATGATGGGTTCGATGTTCGCCGGTACCGAAGAAGCACCGGGTGAAGTCGAGCTGTTCCAGGGCCGCTCCTACAAGGCGTACCGCGGCATGGGCTCGCTGGGTGCCATGGCACAGGCACAAGGCTCCTCCGACCGCTACTTCCAGGACTCCTCGGCCGGCGCCGAGAAGCTGGTACCGGAAGGCATCGAAGGCCGCGTACCTTACAAAGGTGCCCTGGCCGCGATCATCCACCAGCTGATGGGCGGCCTGCGTTCGTCCATGGGCTACACCGGCAGCGCGACCATCGAAGAGATGCGTACCAAGCCGGAATTCGTGCGCATCACCGGTGCCGGCATGGCCGAGTCCCACGTGCATGACGTGCAGATCACCAAAGAAGCCCCTAACTACCGCGTAGGCTGAGGCTTCCAGCTACTACAGAAGCGGGGCTGTCACGACAGCCCCGCGTCGTTTCCGATTTCCACTGACGAGATTGAGTCATGGCCCTCGACATTCACGCTCACCGCATCCTCATCCTCGATTTCGGTTCCCAGTACACCCAGCTGATCGCCCGCCGCGTGCGCGAGATCGGCGTGTACTGCGAACTGCACCCGTTCGACATGGACGATGAAGCGATCCGCGAATTCAACCCGCGCGGCATCATCCTCGCCGGCGGCCCCGAGTCTGTCCACGAAGCCAACAGCCCGCGTGCCCCGCAGGCCGTGTTCGACCTGAACGTACCGGTGCTGGGCATTTGCTACGGCATGCAGACCATGGCCGAGCAGATGGGCGGCAAGGTCGAAGGTTCCGACCTGCGTGAGTTCGGTTACGCCCGCGTCGACGTGGTCGGCAAGAGCCGCCTGCTCGACGGCATCGAAGACCACGTCGACGACGACGGCGTACTGGGCCTGGACGTGTGGATGAGCCACGGCGACAAGGTCACCCAGATGCCGGGCAACTTCCACGTGCTGGCCAGCACCCCGAGCTGCCCGATTGCCGGCATGTTCGACGATAGCCGTGGCTACTACGGCGTGCAGTTCCACCCGGAAGTGACCCACACCAAGCAGGGCGGTCGCATCCTGTCCCGCTTCGTGCAGGACATCTGCGGCTGTGAAGCCCTGTGGACCCCGTCCAACATCGTCGAAGACGCCATCGCCCAGGTGCGTGAGCAAGTCGGTTCGGCCAATGTCCTGCTGGGCCTGTCCGGCGGCGTCGACAGCTCCGTGGTTGCCGCGCTGCTGCACCGCGCCATCGGCGACCAGCTGACTTGCGTGTTCGTCGACAACGGCCTGCTGCGCCTGCACGAAGGCGACCAGGTGATGGCCATGTTCAAGGAGAACATGGGCGTCAAGGTGATCCGTGCCGATGCCGAGAAGCAGTTCCTCGACAACCTGGAAGGCGAAGCCGACCCGGAGAAGAAGCGCAAGATCATCGGCCGCACCTTCATCGACGTGTTCGATGCCGAAGCCAGCAAGCTGGACAACATCCAGTTCCTCGCCCAGGGCACCATCTACCCGGACGTGATCGAGTCGGCGGGCGCCAAGAGCGGCAAGGCCCACGTGATCAAGTCGCACCACAACGTCGGTGGCCTGCCGGAGGAAATGAACCTCAAGCTGGTCGAGCCACTGCGTGAACTGTTCAAGGACGAAGTACGCAAGATCGGCCTG
Source organism: Pseudomonas sp. KU43P (assembly GCF_033095865.1). NCBI lineage: Bacteria > Pseudomonadati > Pseudomonadota > Gammaproteobacteria > Pseudomonadales > Pseudomonadaceae > Pseudomonas > Pseudomonas sp. KU43P. The sequence continues at coordinate 1,185,724 of NZ_AP019365.1, forward strand.
GAGCTGGGCCTGCCGTACGACATGGTCTACCGTCACCCGTTCCCAGGCCCGGGCTTGGGCGTGCGCATCCTGGGTGAAGTGAAGAAGGAATACGCCGACATCCTGCGTCGTGCCGACCACATCTTCATCGAAGAGCTGCGCAAGGCTGACTGGTACCACAAGACCAGCCAGGCCTTCGTGGTGTTCCAGCCGGTCAAATCGGTCGGTGTCGTTGGCGACGGTCGTCGCTACGCCTGGGTCGTGGCACTGCGTGCCGTCGAGACCGTGGACTTCATGACCGCGCGCTGGGCGCACCTGCCGTACGAGCTGCTGGAAACCGTCAGCGGCCGCATCATCAACGAAATCGACGGTATTTCCCGCGTCACCTACGACGTGTCGAGCAAGCCGCCAGCCACCATCGAGTGGGAATGAGTTGAGCCACAAGGGCGCCGCAAGGCGCCCTTGTCGTATCTGCCTGACGGCGCTACTCGCGGTAGCGCAAGCCCCAGCGTTCCAGCAGGCTGCGCATTTCCTGCAGACCGGCCAGGTGCCTGCCGCTGATCCACGGCCAATCGGGCGTGTCGACCTGGAAGTAGCGGCCATGCTGCTGTACGGGTGTGTATTTGAATAGGCCGTCGCGGCTGCGATGGATCAGTTGCAACTGGCCGTCAAGCGTGCTGAAGGTGAAATCACCGGGGTTGCCCAGCTTGCCTTGCAGCTCAAGCTGGGCGGGCCGGGCGGGCCTGATCGCGACCTGCAGGCGCAGATCGCCCTTGACTGTGCGGACCGACAGATCGTGACGAGGGACCGCCATGCCAGGGTCGGGGCCGATACCGCCCACCTTGCTAGCTGCAATGTCCTCGATGCGCAGGCCAATCACGCCCTCCAGTTCGCTGATGCCTGGCACGCCTTCGAAGGTGTTGGCGTGAGAGTTGCCAACCAGTGCCACCCATTTGCCCGGCCCGCGTACCGACTGGTCTGCCTCGATGATCAGGTGGGCGAAGTAGTTCATCATCTTCTGCCTGGCCAGTGCTGGCGGCAGATCCTCCCAAGCCTGGCGATAACTGGCCACGCAGTCGATAGGCTGAATGCGGATACCTTGCTTCTGGGCGCTGATCATCACCTGCTCGAAGGTATAGCGCCCCGCGCGGTCGGTGAAGTGGCCGGTATCTTGACCCTGCACATACTTGCGCAGCTCGGGCGACATCTGCCCGGTACGGTTGAACTGGTCCAGTTCGGCCTGGTGGAACTCGGTCATGAAGTGCTCCATGTAAAGCACCTTGACCTGCGCTTTCTTCAGTTGCGCCATGTTGTCGATGAGAAAGCGTTTGCTACCCAGTTCCGAGTGGCCTTCACCGATGACCAGCCCGTTGCAGCGCTCGAATACACTGCGAATGATCTGTTTCGGGCTGGCTTGGCGAGGCAGTTCTGGCGCTTCCGGCCTGTAGGGGAGCTGGGTCGATTGCAGGAATGTATCGGCATCCGCCAGCAGCCTGTCACGCAGCCCTCTGAACATGCTGGCAAGCCTGTCGCTCTCGGCGGTATCGGCAGATGAGGTAACACCGCTCAGCACATTTAGGTCGCCTTTGAGGGCAGGGCGCTTCATCGCGGGGCGCTGCTCGACGGGTACCTCATAGGGCGTCACCGATAGTTCTGGCAACGTGGGTGCGCTGGGTGGGCGACCCCATAGTCGCAGCATACTGAGGCGAAAGCCGCCGCCTCGCAGGTTGGGCCGCTCGAACGGCCGCCACTGGCCGACCATCCGGCGGATGGGCACATTGCGCTGAAACGAGAATGGGTTGACGGGGTCGACGACCACCCAGGTATGCAGCTCGGCAACCTGCCGGACCTGATAGGGCTGAGCGTGAATCATGACGTAATGGTTACCGTCTTGCTCGTAGATACCTTCCATGGCTCCGCTACCTGGCTCTCCCGTCAAGGTAACATTGGCGCGCAATGGGCGCAGTGCCTCATCGCCTTCGCCGATTGGCTGGCTCGGTGGCACCCAGTCTTGCCATTGCGCTTGGGTGGCCAGCGTCGAGGCGTCGTCAGGCACGGGCTCGGGTAACTGGCCTGACGGAATCTCGATCTCGTTCAGTTCGCCTGCCGGCGAGCTGAAAAGGAAGGGCGCGTTGAATAGTGTGTTGATCGCCGCCAGGATGGCGCCGACGGTTCCGGCTTGGCGCTCTGCGGTGGTGTGGCCATGGATTGCCTGGTCGATATTCAGGCCGACCTCGGCCACGCCAGCGCCCACCACCGCCAGCGCCACTGGCCAGCCGACGGCGGACATGGGCCCGAATACCTGGCCGAAGGCTTGCAGGTAGCCGATCCACATCTGCTTGCGCAGGTCTGCATTGGAGCGCAGGGCGAAGTGGGCGTCATCGTTCATGCGCTGGCGGGCGTTGTCGCGCAGGTGGCTGAAGGCATCGCCGTGGATAAGCCCATCGAGCGTATTCAAGCCAGGGTGGTCGTCGCCCCCCCAGTTGAAGAACAACAGGTCGATGAGGTGGTTGAGGCCCACAGTGGTATTGCCTTGGGCGTAGCTCGACAGGGCGAAATGGCCCATGAAGCGGGTGCGGTTATCGACTGCGTTGGTCGTGTTCAACACCCACCAGTACAAGTCCTTCTGGTTGGCGAACAGTTGCAGCGGTTCGTCCTCGCCGGGGATGTACAACAGCTGGTAGCCGTCGTCCATTTCCACGCGCAGGATGTCACTCGCCGGGTAGCCGCCGATATCGAAGGTGCGCAGGCGGTAGCCGCTGGCAGGGGGCACTTCTTGCTGCAGTTGTTCGAGTGTGGGCGGCCAGTCGCAGGTGCCGACCAATGCCTGGGCAACCAGGCGGGCGCGCTTGGCCAGCTCGCTAGTGGCGTCTGCGTGCTGGGCTTCATTCACCTTGCTCAGGAAGCTGACCTTGGCCAGGGTCCGAAAGTCATCGGCGTGTGTGTTCCAGAACTGCGTCAGGCGTTGCTGAAACCGGGTGCAGAAGTCGATTTTCCAGAAATCGGCCAGGACGTCACGTGGAGCGATGGGGATTTCATTGCGTTCATCGAATTGGTTGTGGTCTGCGCCGTCGCGATAAAAACCCGCGAGGTAGCTCAGCAAATCGGCATTGTCCTGGTCCTGGGCGTCGAAACGGTGCATTACCAGTTGTGGCAGGGTGAACGATTGCAGAGGTGTTTCGTAGTGCTCCCAGCCGCTGAAGGTGTGGGGGCAGGTGCTGGCCATGGCGAAGCGGTTGAGGAACACCTGGTCCGGGTCCAGGCTTGCGAAGCCGCGTGCACGAAGCATGTCGCACGCTACTTCCCGGGCCATCTGACGCATGTCGGGGCAGCTGGCGACCATGACGGGTGCCAGTTGCTGGAGCTGATCAAGGGCTTTCTGTTGCTGCGGGTTGAGCGTCATGAGGCCACCTCGTCTACAAAAGCGCTCAGGCTGCAGGGAGCGTCGAAGTGGCGAGCGGTACATATGGCTGGCGCTGACGCCCGTGACAATCCTTCACTTAATATTTCTCAATCGCAGGTGTATCGTATGGGCCCTTCATCGCCAGCCCTACTGGCAGACTGATTGCGCACTAACGAGGTACCCGCACCGATGTCCTTCACCCGTCGACAAATGCTCAAGGGCCTGACTGGCCTTGTTGTGGTAGGCCTGGGCGCTGGAGGCGCAGCGCGCTACTGGCTGGGCAAGGTGGAGGACGAGAACGCCGGGCACGACTATGAGCTGATCGCAGCCCCGCTGGACGTCGAGTTGGTGCCTGGCTTCAAAACCGAAGCCTGGGCCTTCGGCCCGTCGGCGCCGGGCACCGAGCTGCGGGTACGCCAGGGCACTTGGCTGCGGGTGCGATTCATCAACCATCTGCCAGTCGAGACCACCATCCACTGGCACGGTATACGCCTGCCGCTGGAAATGGATGGCGTGCCATATGTCTCGCAACTGCCGGTCAAGCCGGGCGAGTACTTCGACTACAAGTTCCGCGTGCCTGACGCCGGCAGCTATTGGTATCACCCCCACGTCAGCAGCTCGGAAGAGCTCGGCCGCGGCCTGGTCGGGCCGCTGATCGTCGAGGAGCGCGAGCCCACGGGGTTTCTTCACGAGCGCACGCTGAGCCTGAAGAACTGGCACGTGGACGAGCAGGGCGCCTGGCTGCCGTTCAGCATCCCCCGCGAGGCGGCACGCAATGGCACCGCCGGGCGGCTGATCACCATCAACGGCCAGGCCGGCTCGGTGACCGAGCTACCGGCCGGCCAGGTGGTGCGCCTGCGGCTGCTGAACCTGGACAACACTTGGACCTACCGCCTCAATCTCAAGGGCAACTGCGAAGCCAGGATCTACGCCCTCGACGGCAACCCGGTGACCCCGCGGCCCATGGACGACGAGTACTGGCTTGGTCCTGGCATGCGCATTTGCCTGGCCATTCGCATCCCCGAGGCGGGCGAGGAAATTTCCCTGCGTGACGGTTTCGTGCGCCTGGGCACCTTGCGCTCGGTGGCTGGCAACGACGCGCCGAGCGATTGGCCGCCAGCACTGCCGCCCAACCCGGTAGCCGAACCAGACCTGGAGAATGCCGAAAAGCTCAACTTCAATTTCGAATGGGTTGGCAAGGTTTCGGTGAACACCGAGAATGGCAGGCCGCCGAGCCTGTGGCAGATCAACGGCCAGGCATGGGACATCACCGACAAGACCTGCGCCGACCGCCCGATCGCCACGCTGCAGAAGGGCAAGAGCTACATCTTCGAGCTGAAGAACATGACCCAGTACCAGCACCCGATCCACCTGCATGGCATGAGCTTCAAGGTGATCGCCTCGAACCGCCGCGACATCGTCGAGCCGTGGTTCACCGACACCTACCTGCTGGGCAAGAACGAACGTGCCCAGGTGGCACTGGTGGCAGATAACCCAGGCACCTGGATGTTCCACTGCCACGTCATCGACCACATGGAAACCGGCCTGATGGCCGCGATCGCGGTCGTGTGATGCGCCCGCAGATCATCGATCGCAGCCGCGATCAGGAATTCATGCGCCTGGCCCTGGACCTGGCGGCACAAGGCGCCGCACTGGGCGAGGTGCCGGTGGGCGCGGTGCTGGTGCAGCATGGCCAGGTGATCGGGCAGGGCTTCAATCGGCCAATCATCGACAGCGACCCCAGTGCCCATGCCGAGATGGTGGCGATTCGCGCGGCAGCCAGGTCGGCCAGCAATTACCGCCTGCCGGGCAGCACCCTGTACGTGACGCTGGAGCCTTGCAGCATGTGCGCGGGGTTGATCGTGCATTCGCGGGTGGCGCGGGTGGTGTACGGGGCGCTGGAGCCCAAGGCAGGGGTCGTGCAGAGCCAGGGGCAGTTTTTCAGCCAGGGGTTCCTGAACCACCGGGTGATGTTCGAGGGTGGGGTACTGGCCGAGGCGTGCGGGCAGATATTGAGCGAGTTCTTCAAAGCTCGTCGGGCCAAGGGCTGATCTGTTCTGGCCCTGTCGCCGGCAAGCCGGCTCCCCACAGGTACGCCACTGTCCACCCTGTAGGAGCCGGCTTGCCGGCGATAGGGCCCTGAAACCTTACATTGGCGGCGACTGCTCCGCCGGCTTGTCCTTGTTGACCCCCGGCACATGCAGGCCGCCTTCGGCCACCTGGCCCTCGAGCTGTGGTTGGGTCACCCAGGTGAGAATGTCGTAGTAACGCCGGATGTTGGCGACGAAATGCACCGGTTCACCCCCGCGGGCATAGCCGTACTTGGTCTGCCGGTACCATTGCTTCTGCGACAGGCGCGGCAGCATCTTCTTCACATCCAGCCACTTGTTCGGGTTGAGCTTCTCGCGCTTGGCCAGGGTGCGGGCGTCTTCCAGGTGGCCGCTGCCGACGTTATAGGCCGCCAGGGCGAACCAGGTGCGGTCCGGTTCCTGGATGCTGTCGTCGAGCTCGGCCTTGATCTTCATGAAGTACTTGGCGCCGCCCTGGATGCTCTGCTTGGGGTCCAGGCGGTTGGACACGCCCATGGCCTGGGCGGTGCGCTGGGTCAGCATCATCAGGCCGCGTACGCCGGTCTTGGAGGTGACTTCCGGTTGCCACATCGATTCCTGGTAGCCAATCGCGGCCAGCAGGCGCCAATCGACCTGTTCGACCTTGGCGTAGCTCTTGAAGTGCTTCTCGTACTTGGGCAGGCGCTGCTGCAGGTGCTGGGCGAAGGTATAGGCGCCTACATAGCCCAGTACATCGACATGGCCGTAGTAGCGGTCTTTCAGGCGCTGCAGGGTGCCGTTCTTCTGCGCTTTGTCGAGGTATTCGTTTACCTCGTTGAGCAGGCTGTTGTCTTCGCCTGCCGCTACCGCCCAGCGCTGGTCGCGGGCGTCACCCAGGTCGAAGGCGACCCGCACGTTGGGGAAGTACACCTGGTTCATCGCCAGTTCGTTGGAGTCGACCAGGGTCAGGTCGATCTGGCCCTCATCGACCATGCGCAGCAGGTCGACCACCTCGACCGCGTCGGATTCTTCGTATTGCAGGCCCGGGTACTGCTTTTTCAGCTCGGCCAACTGGTCAGCATGGGTGCTGCCCTTGAGCACCATGATCTTCTTGCCGACCAGCCCTTTGGCATCGGTGGGGCGAGGGCGGCCGTTGCGGTAGATGACCTGTGGGGTCACTTCGAGGTAGGGATGGGAGAACTTGGCCTGCGCTTTGCGCCGCTCGCTGCTGACCAGACCGGCCGCTGCCAGCACCGGGCCGGAGGGCTTGCCGAGGTCGTCGAACAATTCATCTAGATTGTCGGCCGTCTCGATCTCCAGCTTGACGCCGAGATCGTCGGCGAAATGCTTGACCAGTTCATACTCGAAGCCGGTTTCGCCGTTGCGGTCCTGGAAGTAGGTGGCCGGGCTGTTGCGGGTGATGACGCGCAGCACGCCATCCTCCTTCACGCGCTCGAGGGTGCTGGGTTTTTCAACGCAGGCACCGAGCATCAGAAAGAGTCCGGTTGCGAAGAGCCATTTGGCGCATCGCTGGCGCAAAGCAGTGTGGGCGAACATAGGTTGCAGTATACGCAAAGGACTGGCACTGCCATATCTCGACAACTGATAGCTTGTCTGCTAGCGCGTTCTGTGCTGCACGGGCCCTATCGCCGGCAAGCGGCGTGAATCCTGTGGGAGCCGGCTTGCCGGCGACAGGGCCTGAACAGGCAAGACACGGCAAAATTTTTTGACCCGCAAGTCCGGTTCCGCCGCCCGGCAGCCTTGGCTTAGAGCGGGTGCCGAAAAGCGCGGAATTAGGCTAGAATGCACGGCCTCTAAGCACACCCCTTCCTGAGGCTGTCCCGACGATGTTGATCCTGCGCGGCGCTCCTGCCCTTTCTGCCTTTCGCCACGGTAAATTACTCGAGCAACTGAGCCAGAAAGTCCCCGCTGTTACTGGTTTGTATGCCGAATTTGCCCACTTCGCCGACGTTGACGGCGAGCTGACCGCCGACCAGCAGCAGGTGCTGGGCCGTCTGCTCAAGTACGGCCCGAGCGTGCCGGTACAGGAGCCGACCGGCCGCCTGTTCCTGGTGGTGCCGCGCCTGGGCACCATCTCGCCTTGGGCCAGCAAGGCCAGCGACATTGCCCACAACTGCGGCCTGCAGTCGATCCAGCGCCTGGAGCGCGGCATCGCCTACTACGTCGCGGGTGAGCTGAGCGAGGCCGACGCCGCACTGGTTGCCGCCGAACTGCACGACCGCATGACCCAGCGCGTGCTGGCCCAGCTGGAGCAGGCATCCGATCTGTTCAGCCACGCCCAGCCAAAGCCGATGACCTCGGTCGACATCCTCGCCGGTGGCCGCGCCGCCCTGGCCCAGGCCAACATCGACCTGGGCCTGGCCCTGGCCGAAGACGAGATCGACTACCTGGTCAACGCCTTCCAGGGGCTTGCGCGCAACCCGAACGACATCGAACTGATGATGTTCGCTCAGGCCAACTCCGAGCATTGCCGCCACAAAATCTTCAACGCCAGTTGGGACATCGACGGCCAGGCTCAGGAAAAGAGCCTGTTCGGCATGATCAAGAACACCTACCAGATGCACAACGAAGGTGTTCTGTCGGCCTACAAGGACAACGCTTCGGTCATCGTCGGCAACGTCGCCGGGCGCTTCTTCCCGAACCCTGAAACCCGCCAGTACGGCGCGGTGCAGGAGCCGGTGCACATCCTGATGAAGGTCGAGACGCACAACCACCCGACCGCCATCGCCCCGTTCTGCGGTGCCTCCACCGGTTCCGGCGGCGAGATCCGCGACGAAGGTGCCACCGGCCGTGGCGCCAAGCCCAAGGCCGGCCTCACCGGCTTCACCGTGTCCAACCTGCGCATCCCGGGCTTCGAACAGCCGTGGGAGCAGGCCTACGGCAAGCCCGAGCGTATTGTCGACGCCCTTGACATCATGATCGAAGGCCCGCTGGGTGGCGCCGCGTTCAACAACGAATTCGGTCGCCCGGCCCTGACCGGCTACTTCCGGACCTTCGAGCAGGCCATCAACACCCCGCACGGTGAAGAAGTGCGCGGCTACCACAAGCCGATCATGCTCGCAGGCGGCATGGGCAACATTCGTGAAGACCACGTGCAGAAGGGCGAGATCACCGTTGGCGCCAAGCTGATCGTGCTCGGCGGCCCGGCCATGCTGATCGGCCTGGGTGGCGGTGCGGCATCGTCGGTCGCTACCGGCGCAAGCTCCGCCGACCTGGACTTCGCCTCGGTGCAGCGCGAAAACCCGGAAATGGAGCGCCGTTGCCAGGAAGTCATCGACCGCTGCTGGCAGCTGGGCGACGCCAACCCGATCGCCTTCATCCACGACGTCGGCGCTGGTGGTATCTCCAACGCCTTCCCCGAACTGGTCAACGATGGCGGCCGCGGTGGCCGCTTCGAACTGCGCAACGTGCCCAATGACGAGCCGGGCATGGCCCCGCACGAGATCTGGAGCAACGAATCGCAGGAGCGCTACGTGCTGGCCGTCAGCGCCGTCGACTTCGAGCGCTTCCAGGCCATCTGCGAACGCGAGCGCTGCCCGTTCGCGGTTGTCGGCGAGGCCACCGAAGAGCCGCACCTGACCGTGACCGATAGCCACTTCGACAACACGCCGGTGGACATGCCGCTAGACGTGCTGCTGGGCAAACCGCCGCGCATGCACCGTTCGGTCACCCGCGAAGCCGAGCTGGGCGATGATTTCGACCCGAGCAAGGTGGACCTGGACAACGCCGTGCAGCGTGTCCTGAACCACCCGGCCGTGGCCAGCAAGAGCTTCCTGATCACCATCGGCGACCGCACCATCACCGGCCTGGTCGCCCGCGACCAGATGGTCGGCCCGTGGCAGGTACCGGTGGCCGACTGCGCCGTCACCGCCACCAGCTTCGACGTCTACACCGGTGAAGCCATGGCCATGGGCGAGCGTACCCCGTTGGCCCTGCTCGACGCCCCGGCTTCCGGCCGCATGGCGATCGGCGAAACCCTGACCAACCTGGCGGCTGCACGAATTGAAAAACTGTCCGACATCAAGCTGTCGGCCAACTGGATGTCCGCCGCCGGCCATCCGGGTGAAGATGCCCGCCTGTATGACACCGTCAAGGCCGTCGGCATGGAGCTGTGCCCCGAGCTGGGAATTACCATCCCGGTCGGCAAGGACTCGATGTCGATGAAGACCAAGTGGAGCGAAGACGGCGTCGAAAAGAGCGTCACCTCGCCGATGTCGCTGATCATCACCGGCTTCGCCCCGGTCTCCGACATCCGCAAGACCCTGACACCGCAACTGCGCATGGACAAGGGCGAAACCGACCTGATCCTGATCGACCTGGGCCGTGGCAAGAACCGCATGGGCGCGTCGATCCTGGCGCAGACCCACGGCAAGATCGCTGCCCAGGCACCTGACGTCGACGACGCCGAAGACCTCAAGGCCTTCTTCGCCGTGATTCAGGGCCTGAACGCCGACGGCCACCTGTTGGCCTACCACGACCGTTCCGACGGCGGCTTGCTGACCACCGTGGTGGAAATGGCCTTTGCCGGCCACTGCGGCCTCGACCTGCAGCTCGACCCACTGACCGACAACCGCAATGACGTGCCGGCCATCCTCTTCAACGAGGAACTGGGTGCGGTCATCCAGGTGCGTCAGGATGCTACCCCGGACGTGCTGGCGCAGTTCAGCGCCGCGGGCCTGGGTGAAGGTTGCGTGGCAGTGATCGGCAAGCCGGTCAACAACGCCGAAGTGTCCATCAGCCTGAACGGTGAAGTGCTGTTCGACGACGACCGTCGCATGCTGCAGCGTCAGTGGGCCGAGACCAGCTACCAGGTCCAGCGCCTGCGTGACAACGCCGACTGCGCCGATCAGGAATTCGACGCGCTGCTCGAAGAAGACAACCCAGGCCTGTCGGTCAAGGTTGGCTACGACGTCAACGAAGACATCGCTGCGCCGTACATCAAGAAAGGCGTGCGCCCGCAAGTGGCGATCCTGCGTGAGCAGGGCGTCAACGGCCAGGTCGAGATGGCTGCTGCCTTCGACCGCGCCGGCTTCGCCGCCATTGACGTGCACATGAGCGACATCCTCGCTGGTCGTGTCGACTTCGAAGCCTTCAAGGGCCTGGTCGCCTGCGGTGGCTTCTCCTACGGTGACGTGCTGGGTGCCGGTGAAGGCTGGGCCAAGTCGGCACTGTTCAACACCCGTGCCCGCGATGCTTTCCAGGCCTTCTTCGAGCGTACCGACAGCTTCGCCCTGGGCGTGTGCAACGGTTGCCAGATGATGTCCAACCTGCACGAGCTGATCCCAGGCACCGAGTACTGGCCGCACTTCGTGCGCAACCGCTCGGAGCAGTTCGAGGCACGCGTGGCCATGGTCGAGGTGCAGAAGTCCAACTCGATCTTCCTGCAGGGCATGGCCGGTTCGCGCATGCCGATCGCCATCGCCCACGGTGAAGGCCACGCCGAGTTCGCCAACGAAGAGGCATTGCTGGAAGCCGACCTGTCCGGTTGCGTGGCCCTGCGCTACGTCGACAACCACGGCAAGGTCACTGAAGCCTACCCGGCCAACCCGAACGGCTCGCCGCGTGGTATCACCGGCCTGACCAGCCGCGACGGGCGCGTGACCATCATGATGCCGCACCCGGAGCGTGTGTTCCGCGCCGTGCAGAACTCCTGGCGCCCGGACGAGTGGCAGGAAGACGCCGCGCTGATGCGCATGTTCCGCAATGCGCGGGTGTGGGTGAACTGAGGCGTGTACAAGCTCGCCTTCTTCGTCCCGGCCAGCCATGTGGAGGTGGTCAAGGCCGCTGTATTCGCCGCCGGTGGCGGGCGTATCGGCGACTACGACCACTGCGCCTGGCAGACGCTGGGCCAGGGCCAGTTCCGCCCGTTGGACGGCAGCCAGCCGTTCCTCGGGCAAGCTGGCCAGGTCGAGTTGGTCGAGGAGTGGAAGGTGGAGCTGGTGGTGGCTGACGACCTGATTGCCCAGGTCGTCGCTGCACTCAAGCAGAGCCATCCGTACGAGACGCCAGCCTATGAGGTCTGGCGGCTCGAGGCCTTTTGAAACTCAACCGAACGGGAACGCGTTGCTGATGATGTCTGAAACGCTATTGGGGGCGTTTCTAAAGCTTTCACCCAACACTCTCACTCGTTCCTCTTCTTCCTTTGCAAGTTGCGCCTGCAGTTCTGCAAGGTCACCGAGGTTGCCACCCAGGCGGATCATCTTTCGCGCTCGCTCACGGTCCATTGCTTCCCACGCCGCGACGATGTCGTCATGCCAGAAATCATCATTGGGGTGCTGGATGAAGCTCATGGCCACGGTAGCGGGGTCTCGCTCAGTGTCGCCCTGCCAGTACTGATACATCGAACGGCCCACTTCCTGCACTGCATAGGTGGCCAGGTAGGCTGCCAAGTCATGGAATGGGTGAGTATCGTGATCTTTGGCAAGTTGAGAGTGAGTCGGATGCAAGCCGGCTATCTCATTGGGATTGTGGCCGGACAGTGTCTGGTAGTCGTCGATGTTGTCGCCCAGCCAGTGGAGTATCCCCTGAATAGTGGTGTTGATTGCATTCTGCAACAGCATCAGTGGAACCTTGGCTATCCAGGTGCTGACTTCGTATAGACCAAACAGTGGATCTGCCGCTGCCTGGTCTCGCCACGCGAGGAACTGGTTCAGCCACGCCAGTGGTATATCGCTCTCGTGTTCTGCGAGCAATATGAGCAACACCTGTTCTGCATCACTGCGATCGCCCGGCTTTGTGCGTTTGAAGTCGAGATTCTGCACCTCGAAGAAAATCTTGCCCAACGGCTCGGCGATGCTGGCGATGACGTCCAGGCCGCCGAACATGCCGGTAACTATGGGAAACCCATGCTTGCAGTTCGTTTCAGTGGTCCAGGGGAGTACGTCATACCCCCGTTTACGCAGGCACAGTTCGACGAAGTTTGAATGGGAAAAGTAATCTTCCAGTACATGCAGCGCTTCACCAAAATAGCGCCTGCCCTCGATGGTGTTACCTGCTTGCATGGCATCGATGAGCTTGTCATACATGTAGCGTGCAGCACGTGTGACGTAGGCAGACATCGAGCTTTGCTGGTCGACCTCCAGTAAGGAATGCCCCTGCGTTACCAGGGGTTCGAAATCCGTATCGATGTGTTGCGGGTCGAGTGCGTCAGTGGCCGGGTTCAGTGGGTTGTCAATATGCTCTGATGGGCGATAGACCCCTAGCATGTGAGGCACCACGGTATAGGCCTGGCGTTCTTCCGGCGTCACCTGAAGATCGTGAAACGCCTTGAGTGCCAAGAGGTCGACCAGTTGCGTCAACGCTATCCGAGACAGTTTTGAAGGAAAGTTCTTGGGCTCGTCATGCTTGCGCACGATCTTCGGATCCAGCAGTTGCGAGTAATCACGCAGCCAGTTGCCAAAATAGATACTCCGGCGTTCCTCATTGGTGAAACCTACGGCTGCCAAGCCATTTTCGAGGGACTCGTGACCAAACGAGCCAGGTTTTTCATCCCCATCGCCTGCAGAAAATCTTGCCGCTTTGGGGAGACGTTCCTGGTTGGGTAATGTCAGGTGCAAATCGTCTCCGGCGCAGGTGGCGAACACGACACCGTCCGCCGTTCTGGGCCCGCAGAAAAAGATCATTGCCGCATAATCGGTGCCAACCTCGTGCTTCACAGGTGACCGACGTGAAGTGATCGGAGTGAGTTCGCCAACGTCTTGCCTGATCACGCTATCGAGGTATTCGCCAAATGCCCGGGTCATGGCATTGAGCAGGTTTAGGCTTTCAAAATCTTGGGATCGTGCCTGCGCGATCTCAGTCTCGGCCACGAAAATCGTGCGGACCGTAGCGTCATAATGGGTGGCGGCGCTGCTTTGTGACTCAACCTGATACAGCGGGTTGGCCATGCTGCCCTCAAGCAAGGCTGCATGCAGTTTTGTATAGGCCTCCACATTCAAGTCTGTGCCAAAAACGGACATGAGCAGCGCTGCAAAAAGATTCTTATCGGTGTGCTGGGCAAAGGCTACTAGTTGGTTCAGCGCATAGGTGCTTTCAAAAATTGGGCTGTTGGCGTCTGTGTCGGTATGCATGGCATATTCCCTCGGAAAGTTGGACGCCGAGCTTGATTATTCACCTTGCCTGGATGAACCGAGCAGTATTGCCAGTGCGGGAAATCTGCCCACCTGCAGACAGCGTTAGATGCGGGCAAGGCAGGCTTGCCCGCTTTGCAGAGCTGTGTCATCGCAGGGGAGTGTGTCAGGCGGTCCCAATCTCACCGCCATCATCCCGCTGGATCACCACCGTTGAAGCTCGCGGCCGCACTTTGGTCCCCGCTGGGGTGACGTCGGTTGCCTTGTCGGAATACGGCCAGTTTTCCGGGTGCTGGATGTTGATGAACAAGGTCTTGTTGTCCGGAGTGAGGGTGATCCCCGTCACCTCGCAGCCGTTCGGCCCGACGAAGAAACGGCGCAAATCTCCCTGATTCCTGGCGTTGACCGGTAACTGCTTGCCGGTGGCGTCAACCAGCTGCGTGGGGATCACCGCCAGCAACTGATCGTTGGTGTAGTCGGTCAGGGTGGTTTCGCTGTTGTCGGTCTCGAACCAAAGAACGCCACGGCTATCGAAACTCATGCCGTCGGGGCTTGCGAACTGGTTGAGCTCGGTCAGACCCGAGCGGTTGATATCGGCAGTGCCGGCAGCGTTGGCGCCGAATACGAAGATGTCCCAAGTGAAGCTCGAATGATCGTCGCTGTCGTGCCAGCGGATGATATGGCCGTGACGGTTCGGGCCGCGTGGGTTGGCCGCGTCGACCTGTGCAGGGGTGCGGACGCTATTGTTGGTCAGGGTCAGGTAGGCATCGCCATTGAGCGGATTGACCGCCGTCCATTCCGGGCGGTCCATTGGGGTCGCCCCAACGGCATCGCCTGCGCCGCGGGTATTGAGGATGATGCCCGGCAAGTCGCCGTACAAGGCCCCGAGGGTGCGGCCATCCTTGGTTGGCGTGGCAACGTCCAGCAACAGCCAGGCGCCCGTACCATCGGCATTGAAGCGGGCCACGTAGAGCTTGCCCTGGTCCATGTACTTGGCACCTGTGGCCATGCGGTCGGCAGGGTTCGCGTCGGCGGCGTCCCACAACGCATTCGAGACGAACTTGTAGAGATATTCATTGTTGGAGTCGTCGCCCATGTACCAGACCAGAGGCTTGCCAGCTACCGGCAGGCCCGGGCAGCAGCCTTCGTGGCGCAAGCGACCAAGGGCGGTGCGCTTGGTCGCCAGGGTGCTGCTGTCGTAAGGGTCGATCTCGACGATGTAGCCGTACGTGCTGGCTTCATTGCGGTAATCGTCGGTGGCGCTGGCGCCCCTGGGGGTCACGTCGAAGCGGGCGAATTCGTCGTCCACTTCGCTGCTGTCACCCGCTGCGCTCTCCCACTGGTACAGGCCGCTGGAGGTGCCGACGCCAATTCGGCGCTGGTCTTGCGCCAGGGTGCCTTTGTTGACGAATATGCCCGGCCAATTTTCTTCGCACGTAAGATAGGTGCCCCACGGGGTATAGCCATTGCCGCAGTTGTTGTTGGTGCCGCGGCTGTGGGTGCCGGCCGGCGAGTACTTGGTCCTGACATGCTCGGTGCCACGCAGCGGGCCGCTGATCTGCATGCGCGAGGCGGTGGTGAAGCGGCGGTTGAGCGGGTCGTTGTCGACCACCTGCCAGCGCCCGTCGATCTTTTTCAGGCGAACCACACCGGCACCGTGGGCGTTGATTTCCTTGCGCACTTCTTCGGCAGGGCGCTTGCCCTGCGTGTCGGTGGTCGGGCCGTTGGGGTGCAGGGCAGCGGTGTCGATGTATTCGAAGTTGATCGCCAGCAGGCCATCCTCGGTGCTGCCATCGATCGGGAAGAAGTGCATGCCGTCATGGTGCATGCCCATGGCATTGGCCTGGTCGGCGGCAGTATTGCTACCGTCCGCTTTCCAGGGGTTGCCGTGGCGGTTGAGCGGGGTGCCCCACGGCGCCAGGACATAGGCGCTGTAGCCGGCGGCGACGGCACAGCCATCGGTGCGCGAACCGGCAATGGACTGGAAGCCCAGCGCCAGTTTTGGTCCGGGTCCGGCTGCCGGTGGCGGGGTTGCCGCATGACCGTTGTCGGAACCGCCAGCGCTGTCGAAACAGCCTGTCAGGCCAGCACCCGCGATCATGGCAATGGCTGCGCCGAGGCTGCCACGCATCATGCTGCGGCGGCTCAGGTAGACGTCCATGATGCTGGCCATCGGCATGTTGTCGCTGTGGTTGCGGTCCTGGTTGTCGCCGGTTTCTCGACTCATCAAGACGTCCTTAGGTTGGCTGAGTTGGAGGAATCCGCGACTTTAGTGCGCAAACATGATGATTTCTTTACAGAAATGTTGACGGGCTTTTCACGCACATGTGCAACGGCCTGCACGCAGGCCGCTGCACTGCAAGGGCGTGTCTCAGTCTCTCTTGCCCTGCATGCTCGAAGCCCACTGCTCGCTCCGGCTATGCCCACTGGTACGCAGCAGCCCGAGATCCAGTGCGTTCTCCCCATCCGCCGCACCTTTGCCTTTGGCCATCTCTGCAATAGCGGTCCCCAGGTCCACCGGTGAATTGGACGCATCGATCGACACATCCCGACGGTAGTCGTTGCCGGTCAAGGCTTCCTGGGTCACGGCATTGGCATCGAGCGCAACCTCACCCTTCGCCGATTGCAGCTTCGCTCCCAACAGATGGGCATCACCCCCCACTTTCAGGTCGATGCCTTCACTGCCATTGAGCACGGTTTGCCGGGCCACGCTGTCGCGCTGCACATGCGATACATCCAGGCGCAAGGTCGGCGAGAAACCTGGGTCTGCCTTGCTCAAGGCGGCGCCTGCCTTTTCACTGACCTTGCCTCCCAGTGGCCCGGCCATGGCAGTGGCGGCATTGACGTAGCCCTGCGGGTTCTTTTCCTGGCTCAGGCGGGCGTCAGCCTTAACGCTCAGGGTATCGACACGGTCCTTGCGACTGGCAATGCGCAGGTTACCGTCGATTTCCCCTTGAATGCGCCCGGCTTCCAGAGTTGCGCCCTCGATACGGGTATCACCGCGGCTTTTCAGGTCGATGCGTTCGGCGCGCAGGTTGCCGGCGTTCCAGGTGAGGTTGTCGCGCTTGTCCAGGTCGACCTGAACCCGGCCATGCAGGCCGCGGGTGTCGGTGCTGCCTTTGGCCAGGTTGAAGCCGGCGCCGGCGGTAATGCCAAGGTTGTCGCGGCGCTCGGCGTTGGACGAGGCCTCGATCAGCACGCCGCCGTTGGCGGCGTCGATGTCGATCTCCTGCGCGGTCGCCTGCAGGCCTTCCAGGTGCACGGCGATGTCCTCGCGAGCACGACTGCCGAGGGTCAGCTTGCCCGTGCTGTGGGCTTGTGCGTCGATGGCCTGGCGGGCGTCTTCGGTCTGCTTGCTGTGGTTGAAGTGGCCGCCGATGGCACCGCCTTGGCTGCTGCCGGTCTTCGCGGCCAACTCCATGCCGCCGCCCAGGCTGCCGCCGCTAGCCTGCTGGGTATCGCTGGCAGCCTTGACGTGCAAGCGGCCGCCGCTCTGCACCTGCACATCGCCAACCTTGGCCTCGCGGCTGCCGATGCGAGTGCCTTCCAGCAGCATGTCGCCTGCGCTGGTCAGGCGCACGTCGCCTTTGGCATCGATGTGCCCCACCTGGGCTTTGGTCTGTGTGCTCTCTCGCTGGCTGTGGTCGAGGTAGCCACGCATGTCGATACCCGTGCTGCCTGGGCGGTTGCCGAGCTTGGCCCAGGCATTGCCGTCGAGTTGACGAAGGGTTTGCTGAGCGTGGTCGGTGGCCTGGATAAGCGCCAGGGTGCCAGCGCTCTGGATGACCACGTTGCCTTCACCGCCGTCGATGCGTGTGCCTTCGTAGCGCCCGTCGCTACCCAATTGCACCTGGATACCCTGTTGCCCGTAGAGGCTGCCCGGCACCGCGGTGCTGGTGGATTCCTGCTTTTCCAGCGAACCGCCCTTGCCGGATGCGCGCCCGTTCACATCGTTGCCGGTGCTGGTATCCACCCGCAGATCACCGCCATAGGCCAGGCGCTGTACTGTGTTTTGCTGGGTGTTCTCGGCGGCGCGCTGGTGGTGTTGCTGGGCGTCGATCTGCAGCGTGCCGGCGTTGGCGCGCCAGGCAGTGCCGTGATCGTCGACGGTCTGGGCCTTGACTTCGACGTTGGCCCCAGACAGCTCGCTGACCTGGGCAAAGCCTCGGCGCTGGTTTTCCAGGCGCTTGAGGTGGTCGACGGTCATGTCGGCGCCGGCGCTGGGCGCCACCATGGCATCTTCGGGTGAGGCTTGTTGGAAGCGCGCTGCTTCTTCGCCCAGGACCAGCCGTTCGATCGGGCGGGTCAGGTCGCGGTACTCCAGGCTGGCACCGAGGCTGCCGGACCATTCGTTACGGCGCTCGTCACGTTCGTACGTATCCTGCAAGGCACGGTTCTCGATGCGTTCGGCGGTCACCTTGAGGGTCTTGCCTGCGGCCACCCGGGCGGCCTCGGTGACCAGTTCTTCGGCGTTGAGCTTCAGGCCGCCACCGGCCTGCAAGTCAGTACGCTGCACCATGCTTTCTCTGTCGGACACCTCCTCGACCTTGTGATGGCCTTCGAACAGGCTGCCAAGCCGATCGATGCCGCCCGTCACCGTCAGGCCGCCACCGCTGCGGCTGGTCGTGGTGGACGAGGACTGCTCATTGCGTGTAGCGCCGAGGGTTATCTGCCTGCCCTGCATGCTCAGGTCGCCAGTACTGGCCTGTACCTTGGAGCCGTTCACCTGCAGATGGGCGCCGCTGTCCAGACCCACCGTCGCGCCCTTCAGCTCGCTGGCCACCTGCGATGTCTGGCGTTGTTTGCCGGTGCTGGTAGTCACGTCGTATGCCACACCGGCGGTGTACTGGCGGGATTCGGGTTTGCCGTCCTCGCCCTTCTGGGTCTGGCTGGCGCTGGCAGTGAAACCGCGCTGCTGGCTGCGGGTCTCGCTCTCATCGACCGACTGGGCGCTGTCGATCAGTACATCGCCTTTGGCCTCGACCTGCAGATGCCCGCCGGCCTCGACCTTGGACCCGCGGATACGCATCTCCTCGGCACTGGCCAGGCGCAAGTTGCTGGAAGAGCTGACGTCGCTGATCAGGACCTGCTGCTTGCGCTCTGAGCGTTCGCGGTCGTTGCCGATCAGGCCGAACAGTTTGCTGGTGCTGTCGCGCTCGGTGGACGTGGTGTTGCCGTGGTCCGCTTCAATCGCCAGCATGCCTTTTTCGCTGTAGAGCACCGAGTCTTTCTCGCCATGAACGGTACTGCCCTTGATGCTCACCTGGTCAGCGGCCATGTTCAGTTTGCCACCCGCCGTGACGCTGCTGCCCACAACGCTCTGGCCTTGGGTGTCGTCCCCCTTGCGGTCAGCGAAGAAGGTGCCGGAGACCAGGTCGCCCCGGTAGTTACGGCGCGTGCCGTGTTCCTGCAAGACGGTGGTGCCGATGGTGGCCTGCTTCGCATTAATGCCCAGGTCGCTGCGGCTGTGCAGTTTGCTGCCTTGAACGGTGAGCTTGTCGTTGGCCTTGACCGTCATGCGCTCGGCCTCCAGCGTGCTGCCGTGGGCCGATTCTTTGTACTGGCTGATATCCGTGTCTCCACGCCACAAGTCTTTGCGGTGGCGTATCTGCTCTTCGATACGCTGGCTTCTCTTGCCAGCGGCAATGTCCAGGTTGGCGCCGCTGTCGAGTTTCAGCTCGCCTGCGGCTTTCACGTCGGCGGCTACCAGGCGCATGTCTGCGCCGGACTGCAGCACAATGTCGCCACTGCCTTGCAAGCGGGTACCGCGCAAGTCCTGGTCGGTGGTAGTGCGCTCGCGCTTGTAGGTCTCGCGGGTGACGAACAGGAACTTCTTGTTCCATTCGTCACGTTCGCGGGTGATGCGTTCGCGGCTGTCGGCATCGAGGGTGAGCTGCTTGCCTGCCTTGATCTCGATGCGTTCGGCCTTGCCGTCGACGGCCTTCAGCGTGAGGTCATCGGCGGCGGTGAGGAGCAATGTGCCGCGCTCGGTGATCAGTTCGGCGGGCCGTTCGGCGTTGCCATTGACCTGCAGTGCGCCGGCTGATTGCAGGGTGATGCCTTGATCGGCGTTGATCGGCGTTGCCCCCACGCGCACCCCGGCACCTTCGGCGGTGCTGACCACCCGAATGCGGCCGGCGCGCATGGCGCCGAACAGGTTGGCGTCGATGCTGCCTGGGGTACTCGGCAGGTGCTCGATGACCTGCCCATCGGCATAGCCGATGCGGTTACGGCCAACGGTAATGCCGAGGTCGTGCTTGGCCATGAGCAGCCCTTTGCTGTCCAGCTTTGGCGCGATCAGGTCCAGCGCGCCCTGGGTATTGGTCTGGCCGCCTGCGAGCACGTGCAGGGTGCCATTGGCGTTGAGGGTATTGAGGCTTTTCAGCCGCTCCTCCTGCAATTGCGGCGTGCCGACCACGAACCCGGCACGGGTGGTGTTGATGAAGCTGCCACCGTTGAGTGTGATGCCGTTGGGGTTGGCCAGGATGTAGTCGGCCGGGCGACCGAAGATTTCCTGTGGGCCCTGGATCAGCGAGCTATTGCGGCTTACCACCTCGTTGAGGATGGTCGATGCGGCCTGACCCTGAAATTGCGGGTTGGCGGACAGTGCGCCGGCCAGTTGCGATTGCCCGGCCTGGGTAGCGTTGTTGAGCACTACGCCAGGGGTGCCGACGTTGTAGTCGAGAAACTGGTTGTGTGACAGGCCGCTGCCGTTGGGCGCGACGATGTCGATGACCGGCACCCCGTGCGCATCGTTGATCACGGGCGTCCCCCCAGGGCCTTTGGCCGGTTGCAGGCCGCCCTGTGCCAACGCGGTAGTGGAACCGAGCAGGGCGAGGAAGATGGCCCAACGCAAGGTGTCGGGGCGGATAGACGGTATTTGCGAGAGTGTATGCATGGTCTCGTTCTCTTTGTTGTGGGTGAATCAGATGGACAGGGTCCACTCCAGCACCCAGAAACCGGGCTCCAGGGGCTGACGGGTGCGGTTGCTGGCCTGCAGGGCGCGCTGGTAGTCGAGGCGCAGGCGGTTGTAGGGCAGGGTCAGTTCGATACCAGCCGCCATGCCGGTCAGGTGCTGCGAGGCTTGGCTGCGGTCCTGGCGCAGCCAGCCACGGTCCAGGCCCAGGTACGGGCGGATTTGCACGGGGTGGGTCCAGGGCAGCGGCAGTGAGTGGCTGAACGTGTTGCGCCAGACGGCAGCGCTGGCGCCTGTGTAGGTGTGCTGACGAAAGCCGCGCACGCCCGAGTCGTCGCTGAGCAGCAGTTGTTCGACGGCGGGCAGGTCGTCGGCGCTGTATTGCAGGGCCAGCTCGCTCTGCCAGCGCCATGGCCACTGTGGCGGGCCCTGGCGCAGATGCAGCAGGCTGGCGCGGTACTTGCGAAAGTCCGGCCGTGGCGCACCTGCACGCGCAATCGGGCGGTCGGCACCGAGCCAGTCAGTGCCCTGGGCGACGCCGAGGTAGCCATTCCACAGCCCGGCATCCAGCCAGAGCAGGTTGAGGCCGGCTTCCACACTGCTCAAGGTCGGGCTCTGAATGGCCATCACAGCGCCGTTGGTGCGGTTGGTGAGCTGCTTGTGGTCGAGCCGGGCGCTGGCACTGAGCATGCCGTGCTGGTTGCGCCACAGCAGGCGCTCGACACTCATGCCCTGGTAGCTGCTGTCGCCGCTGCTCAGGTAGCGGCCTTGCGCGATGGGCGCGGCGTAACGCATCTGGCTGGCGTTGAGGCTGAAGGTCCAGGGGCCGTAGGGGATGCTGTAGTAGAGCGTTACACCTTGGCTGTGGCCGGGGGCGTCGAAGACCGTCTTGGCCAACGACAGGCGGAGGTCGCCGTTGTGGCCGAACGGGCTGTCTATGCCAAGGCCGAGGTTCATACGGTAGCGACCGGTCAGCTCGCTGCCACGGTTGTCGAAGTGGCTGTCGAGGTGCCAGCGTGATGCCACCTGGCGCCCCTGCAGCACGATGCGGGTACCGCCCTGCAGCTCGCCAGGCAGCAGGTTGGCGCTCAGCTCAAAGGCGCGCAGGCGGTTGAGCTGGTCCAGCCCTTGTTCGAGTTGTGGCAGGTACAGCGGCTGCCCTAGCAGGTCGGGGAATGCGCCTTCGAGCGAGAGGGGCAGGTCATCCGCCAGCTCGATCGACTCCACGAAGCCTTCGAGAATGACGATGTCGAGCGGGGTGTTCGCTTGGGGAAGGTGGCGCAGGTAGGGGCGGCTGGCGGGGTAACCGGCCTCTACGTAATGTTGCGTGATGGCCTTCAATAGGCGGTTGATATCGTCCACGCCCATGCAGGGTCGCAGCTGGTTGGCCACGGTGGGTTCCAGCTCTTGTGGGAGCACGCGCTGGTTGCCGGCCAGCCTTACACCGCTGATTGCCAGGCAGCGATCGTGTTCAGGGGCGGTGGGGGCGGGGCTTTCGTCGGCGCTGGGCGAAGGCGCTCGTTGCCAGCGCTGCAACCGTTGTCGCTGTTCCAGCTGGCGCTGCGTCTGCTGCTGATCGCGTAACTGCTGGCTGGCAGGGTCGTCGGCCAGTGCCGGTAGCGCGGCCAGGCATGCCGCAATGCAGCAGGCGGCGATGTGAAGCGATGGGAACGGCATGGAAGCACCCCGCAAATGGCGTACGGCTCACGTACTTGTTTGCGTGGATGCTAAGAATTTGCCCATCCGATTGGATGCAGTCCCGTGCCTACACTGGCGTAGGACGGGAGTGGAACTGCGGTGCGAAAGCTCCTACAGCTTCAGTTGTAGCGACGGATTGTCATGGCCGAATTTCGATCAACGTCCCATCCCGCACCAGATCCCAAACTTCCTGCATGTCGCGGTTGCGCATGGCGATGCAGCCGTCGGTCCAGTCGAGCGTGTGGAAGTACCACTCAGGGTAGTTGTCGTTGATCGGTGTGCCGTGAATCATGATCATGCTGCCGGCGCTCACGCCTTCGCGAGTGGCACGGGCGGCGTCGGTGATGTTCGGGTAGGTGATGTGCATGGCCAGGTTGAAGCGGTCGCTTTCCTTGCGCCAGTCGAGCCAGTACAGGCCCTCGGGCGTCTTCTTGTCGCCTTCGCGTTCCTTGGCGCCCTTGGGTTGCTTGCCCAGGGAAATGCGGTAGGTCTTGAGCGGTTCGCCACGGCTGATCAGTTGCAGGCGCCGCTCGGACTTGATCACCAGTACCTTGTCGATCAGCGGTTGCATGGCCGCCTGCGATTGTGACTGTTGCGGCACGGGCGGTTGCGGCTTGCGAATGATGGTCTCGGTGAAGGCCGCCTGGGACACCGAGGTAACGCAAAGGCAGAAAAAGGCGAGCAACCAACGCATGAAACGGTATCCCTGAAGGCATTAAGT
Source organism: Pseudomonas sp. KU43P (assembly GCF_033095865.1). Classification (NCBI taxonomy): domain Bacteria; kingdom Pseudomonadati; phylum Pseudomonadota; class Gammaproteobacteria; order Pseudomonadales; family Pseudomonadaceae; genus Pseudomonas; species Pseudomonas sp. KU43P. The sequence goes on from NZ_AP019365.1 coordinate 1,208,579, forward strand.
AATGGGCGAAACGGTCATCGGTGGCAGGTATTCATGGCCCACGGGGTAGTGCTGCCCGATGCGGTCGCGATAATAGCATTCTAGTGTGCGTGTGACGGTCCGGAAAGCCAGGTGGTCCCACGGGATCTCGTGCTGCTCGAACAACCTCACCTCCAGGCTTTCGACGCCGGCAGCGAAGTTCAGGTCAGCCAGCTCGGCGCGGAAGAACACGTGCACCTGGTTGATGTGCGGTAAGTCGAACAACTGGTAGAGGGCCATCGAGCCTACCCGGGCACAGGCTTCCTCGACGGTTTCGCGACGGGCGGCCTGGTCCAGGGTTTCGCCGTTTTCCATGAAGCCGGCGGGCAGGGTCCAGAAGCCGCGGCGCGGTTCGATCGCACGGCGGCAGAGCAGCACTTGGCTGCCCCATGCAGGCAGCACCCCGGCAACGATGTTGGGGTTCTGGTAGTGGATGGTCTGACAATTATCGCAGACGTACCGCAGGCGGCTGTCGCCTTCGGGGATCCGCTGAATGACCGGCTGGCCGCACGCGCTGCAGAATTTCATGCTGTCTCCCTTTCGTTACGGCTATCTTGGCGCGTCAGGCAGTGGCGCCGCAAGCGTGCGGGGCTTGGGTGACGCGTGGCTTTTGGTGCATCATGCAGGGCAGGCCTTGGAAACGAGAGTGCGCAATGCTGGACGAGCTACTTCGCCGAATGAGCAACCACCAACCGGCTTCGCTGGAAACCGACCGACGGTTCCCCGAAGCGGCGGTCCTTCTGCCCATTACTCGCAGCGAAGCGCCCGAACTGGTCTTGACCCTGCGTGCCAAGGGCTTGTCCACCCACGGCGGCGAAGTCGCCTTCCCCGGAGGCCGACGCGATCCGGAAGACCCAGACTTGGTATTCACCGCCCTGCGCGAAGCCGAAGAAGAAATCGGCCTGCCGCCAGGCTTGGTGGAGGTTATCGGCCCGCTCAGTCCGTTGATTTCCCTGCATGGCCTGAAAGTGACGCCATTCGTCGGGATAATCCCCGATTTCGTCGAGTACCACGCCAATGATGCGGAGATCGCGGCAGTATTCACCGTGCCGCTGGAATTCTTTCGTCAGGACCCGCGTGACCACACCCACCGTATCGATTACCAGGGCCGCAGCTGGTACGTGCCCAGCTATCGCTATGGCGAATACAAGATCTGGGGGTTGTCGGCGATCATGATCGTCGAGCTGGTCAACCTGCTGTTCGACGCCGGCATCAGCCTGCACCAGCCCCCCGAGCGCTACATAGAAATCTGAGTGGGGCTCACCCCGCCGCCGTTGCTACCCTGAGGAGCGAACATGAAATACCGCCTGGGCGACCTGCGGGTCGAATGCCATCCCACCAGCTGGGCCGCACCCAATGCCACGCTGATCGGCCGCGTGCGCCTGCAAGCCCGCGCCAGCGTGTGGTTCGGCGCAGTGCTGCGCGGCGACAACGAGCTGATCGACATCGGTGAAGACAGCAACGTGCAGGACGGTACGGTGATGCACACCGACATGGGCTCGCCGCTGACCCTGGGCAAGGGCGTGACCATTGGCCACAACGCCATGCTGCATGGCTGCAGCGTGGGCGATTACAGCCTGATCGGCATCAATGCAGTGATCCTCAATGGCGCGCGCATCGGCAAGCACTGCATCATCGGCGCCAACGCGCTGATCCCGGAGGGCAAGGAAATTCCCGATGGTTCGCTGGTGATGGGCTCGCCGGGCAAGGTGGTGCGCGAGCTGAACGAGCAGCAGAAGCGCCTGCTCGAGGCCAGCGCCGCGCACTACGTGCACAATGCCCAGCGCTATGCGCGAGAGCTGGTGGTTGACGATGAGTGAAGGGGTCGTGGTCGAGCGGCCGGTGGCTTCGCCTTGCGTAAGCATCTGTGCGCTGGATGAGCAGGATGTCTGCACCGGGTGCCAGCGCACGGTGGCGGAGATCGGCCGTTGGGGGCGGATGGACAATACCGAGCGCCGGGCGGTGCTCAAGCTATGTCATGAGCGGGCGGTGGCGGCCGGGTTGATCATGGGGCAGTGAGTGCGGTGTCGGCCTTATCGCCGGCAAGCCGGCTCCCACAGGGGTCACCACTCATTACCTTGTGGGAGCCGGCTTGCCGGCGATGAGGCCAGTCGCAACAACACAAGGTCGTGCACCTGGCTGCCATTGACTCGAAAATCAAGTAATCTGTGCGGCTTGCCCGACGGTCCCATGCGCCCATGTTCTATCTCATTGCCTACATCAGCAGCGTAGTGCTGATCAACTACGCCTTCTCCAGCGCCCCGCACCTGGATGTGATCTGGTCTGCCTGGGGCGGCCTGGTGTTCATCCTGCGCGACATGGTGCAGACCCGCTACGGCCACGGCGCGCTGATCGCCATGCTGATGGCGCTGGTGCTGTCCTACGTCACTTCGGAACCGGCCATCGCCCTGGCCAGTGCCACCGCTTTCTTCGTCTCCGAACTGATCGACTGGCTGGTGTTCAGCATCACCCGTAGGCCCCTGCGTGACCGCCTGTGGCTGAGCTCGGCGTTGAGCATTCCGGTCGACACTTTCATCTTCTTCGGCATGATCGGCGCCCTGACCCCGGCCGTGATCGGCACCGCCATGGCTTCCAAGTTCGCCGGCGTGACGGCGGTGTGGCTGGCCATGGCATTTCGCGCGCGGCGGGCTGCCGTAGCCGGCTGATGGTGTAGAATACCGGTCCTTTTTCAGCGGGCTGCGCCAAGCCTGGTGCGGCCCCGGACGCCTTCGAGGACCTGAAATGACCCGTATCGGAACCCCATTGTCGCCCACCGCGACCCGAATACTGCTCTGCGGCTGCGGCGAGCTGGGCAAGGAAGTGGTGATCGAGCTGCAGCGCCTGGGCGTCGAAGTGATTGCCGTGGACCGCTACGCCAATGCCCCGGCGATGCAGGTCGCGCACCGCAGCCACGTGATCAACATGCTCGATGGTGTTGCCCTGCGGGCGGTGATCGAAGCTGAAAAGCCCCATTACATCGTCCCCGAGATCGAAGCCATCGCCACCGCGACCTTGGTGGAGCTGGAGAACGAAGGCTTCAATGTGGTGCCGACTGCCCGTGCTACCCAGCTCACCATGAACCGCGAAGGCATTCGCCGCCTGGCGGCCGAAGAGCTCGACCTGCCCACCTCGCCGTACCACTTTGCCGACACCTATGAAGACTACGCCAAGGCCGTGGCCGACGTCGGCTACCCGTGTGTGGTCAAGCCGGTGATGAGCTCGTCGGGCAAGGGCCAGAGTTTGCTGCGCAGCGATGCCGACCTGCAGAAGTCGTGGGACTACGCCCAGGAAGGCGGGCGTGCCGGCAAGGGCCGGGTGATCATCGAAGGTTTCATCGATTTCGACTACGAAATCACCCTGCTGACCGTGCGCCACGTGGGCGGCACTACCTTCCTGGAGCCGGTCGGCCATCGTCAGGAGAAGGGCGACTACCAAGAGTCCTGGCAGCCCCAGGCCATGAGCGCGAAAGCCTTGGCCGAATCGCAGCGGGTGGCCAAGGCGGTCACCGATGCACTGGGTGGGCGCGGGCTGTTCGGGGTGGAGTTGTTCGTCAAGGGCGACCAGGTGTGGTTCAGCGAGGTCTCGCCACGTCCGCATGACACTGGTCTGGTCACCCTGATTTCCCAGGACCTGTCGCAGTTCGCCCTGCATGCCCGTGCAATCCTCGGCCTGCCGATTCCGGTGGTACGCCAGTTCGGGCCTTCGGCTTCTGCGGTGATCCTGCCGGAGGGGCAGTCGCAGCAGACCAGCTTCGCCAACCTGGGGGCGGCGTTGAGCGAGCCGGATACCGCCATTCGCCTGTTCGGCAAGCCGGAAATCAACGGTACCCGCCGCATGGGCGTGTGCCTGGCGCGTGACGAGTCGGTCGAAGCGGCGCGGGCCAAGGCGACCCGGGCTTCGCAGGCGGTCAAGGTCGAGTTCTGATCTGAAATCGCAGGGGCCGCTTTGCGGCCCAATCGCCGGCAAGCCGGCTCCCACAGGGTACGAGGCACCACCAGGCACTCTGTAGGAGCCGGCTTGCCGGCGATTGGGCTGCAAAGCAGCCCCTGTCACTCACAGCTCGTTATTGCGGGTCTCTTTCAGGCACAGCACAGCGATCAGGCTGATCACCGCCGCCACCGACACATATCCCCCCACCCAGCTCAACCCGCCCATGCTCACCAGCTTCTGCGCAAAGAACGGCGCCGCCGAGGCCCCGACGATGCCGCCCAGGTTATAGGCCGCCGAAGCACCGGTATAACGCACGTGCGTCGGGAACAGCTCCGGCAGCAAGGCGCCCATCGGAGCAAAGGTCACCCCCATCAGGAACAGCTCGATGGCCAGGAACAGTGCCACGCCCGTGGTCGAGCCCGAGGTCAGCAGCGGTTCCATGGTAAAGCCCGATGCCACCGCCAGCAGGCCACCGACGATCAGCACCGGCTTGCGCCCGTAGCGGTCGCTGAGCCAGGCCGACAGCGGCGTGGCCAGGGCCATGAAGACCACGGCAAAGCACAGCAGGCCGAGGAAGGTTTCGCGGCTGTAACCCAGGGTTGTCACGCCATAGCTCAGCGAGAACACCGTGGAAATGTAGAACAGCGCATAGCACACCACCATCGCCGCCGCGCCCAGCAGGGTCGGCATCCAGTACTTGGCGAACAGGTCCACCACCGGCATCTTCACCCGCTCATGTCGGGCGACCGCCTTGGCGAACACCGGGCTTTCTTCCAGCTTGAGGCGCACATAGAGGCCGACCAGCACCAGCGCGGCGCTGAGCAGGAAGGGAATACGCCAGCCCCACTCACGGAACTGCTCGTCGCTGAGCACCAGGGCCAGGGTCAGGAACAGGCCGTTGGCCGCCAGAAAGCCGATCGAAGGGCCAAGCTGCGGGAACATGCCGAACCAGGCGCGCTTGCCCTCCGGTGCGTTCTCGGTGGCCAGCAATGCCGCGCCACCCCATTCACCACCCAGGCCCAGGCCTTGGCCGAAGCGCAGCAGGCAGAGCAGGATCGGCGCCCACACGCCAATGCTGTCATAACCTGGCAGTACGCCGATCAGGGTGGTCGAGACCCCCATCAGCAGCAGCGAGGCGACCAGGGTCGACTTGCGCCCGATACGGTCGCCAAAGTGCCCGAACAGGGCCGAGCCCAGCGGGCGGGCGAGGAAGGCGATGCCGAAGGTGAGGAAGGCCGCCAGCATTTGCGCGGTGCCCGACCCGGACGGGAAGAACACCGGGCCGATCACCAGGGCGGCAGCGGTGGCATAGACGTAGAAGTCGTAGAACTCGATGGCCGTGCCGATGAAGCTGGCGGTGGCTACCCGCGCAGGCGAATTGACCGGCGCGGCGGGCGCTTGGGCGTAGGTGCTGCTGGTGGTCATTTAAGTAGGTCCCTAACAGTCTGTTCGTGCTCCATGGGCTTTGCCCGCGCGTACCCAGGCAGGCACGGTGTCGCGGACGCCGGAGCGTATTGTTGTGGTCGCGTGACTGACGATAGCCCAGGGCGGGTAGGGGCGGGGTGCGGGCACTGTTCGGGGTGATGAAGCAGGGCCGCGAGGCGCGTCAGTGGAGCGGACTGGCCGTGTAGCGCCGGGTGCGGGTAGCAGGCGGGACGGCGGGGCTGGGTAAGCGTGACCCGAGTATAGCTAGCGGGTCACGGTCCACACCAGTACCTTGCTGGCGCAATTGTCCTCTGTTTCGAGGATTTCCAGGCGATAACGGCCGATCTTCAGGCAAACAGCGCTTTCCGGGATACTTTCCAGTGCTTCGGTGACCAGCCCGTTGAGGGTTTTCGGGCCGCCGTCGCAGGGCAGGTGCCAGCCGAGCGTGCGGTTGATTTCCCGTAGCGAGGCGGTGCCTTCGATGACGAAGGTGCCGTCGGCCTGAGGGTGTACGTGGGGGTTGTCCAGGCTCTGCTCGTCCTCGAACTCGCCGACGATTTCCTCGAGGATGTCTTCCAAGGTGACGATGCCTTGCACCTCGCCATACTCGTCGACCACCACGCCCAGGCGCCTTTGCTGCTTGTGGAAGTTCAGCAGCTGCAGCTGCAGGGGCGTGCTTTCCGGGACGAAGTAGGGTTCGTAGCAGGCGCTGTGCAGCGCCTCCAGGGTCAGCTCGGCCTTGGGCAGCAGGTGGCTGATGAGTTTGGTATTGAGGATCGCTTCGACCTGGTTGATGTCATTGTGATAGATCGGCAGGCGGGTGTGGCGGCTGACGATGAGCTGTTCGATGATGCGCTCGATCGGCTCGTCCAGGTTGATGCCGTCGACCTCGTTGCGCGGCACCAGAATGTCATTGACGGTGATCTTGTCCAGAGACTGCAAGCCATCCAGCAAGCCGTGGCGCGGTGGCTCGAACGCGTCGTCCTCGTCGAATTCGTCATCCTCCTGAGGGTGCAGGGCGACGGCCGTGGGTTGCACGCGAAATGGGCGCAGCAACAGCTTGGCGCAACCATCGAGCAGGCAGGCCAGGGGCTGCAGCAGGGTAAGGGGCGGCTTGAGCAGGCTGATGCCGAGGCTGATGAACGCTTGCGGATTGCGCCGTGCAAGGCGCCGAGGGAGGTATTCGGCGAAGACCAGCAAGCCCAGGGTCGCCCCAACGCCCGCCAGCCAGAAGCCATGCTCGCCGTTGTAGCGCTGGCCGATCAAGCAGGCCAGGCCGAGCACCAGCAACTTGCCCAGGCTGGCGCAGAGCACCAGGGCCTGGGCCGGCAGCGGTGGTTGGCCGTCTTCGCCATTGCGCAGCGAACCGTTGAGTTGCAAACGGGCAGCATCCACTGCGGTGAACAGCGCCGACCACAGCAGCGCCAGTGCCAGAGTGCCGAGTAGCGGAGCGTACGGCAGGGTGTCCATGGGCGACCGTCAGATATGCAGGATGAATTCGCGAACCAGCTTGCTGCCGAAGTAGGCCAGCATCAGCAGGCAGAAACCGGCCAGGGTCCAGCGGATGGCCTTGTGGCCTCGCCAGCCCAGGCGGGTACGCCCCCACAGCAGCACGCTGAATACCACCCAGGCCACACAGGCCAGCAGGGTTTTGTGCACCAGGTGCTGGGCGAACAGGTTGTCGAGGAACAGCCAGCCGGAAATCAGCGACAGCGACAACAGGCACCAACCTGCCCACAAGAAGCCGAACAGCAGGCTTTCCATGGTTTGCAGGGGCGGGAAGTTGCGGATCAGGCCGGACGGGTGCTTGTTCTTCAGCTGGCGATCCTGCAACAGCAGCAGCAGCGACTGGAACACGGCGATGGTGAACAGCCCGTAGGCCAGGATCGACAGCAGGATATGCGCAAGGATGCCGGGTTCTTCGTTGATCAGCGGCACGGTGCCGGGTGGCGCGAACTGGGCCAGCAGTGCGGTGACCGCACCGAGCGGGAACAGCAGCACCAGCAGGTTCTCCACCGGGATGCGCAGGCAGGCCAGCAGGGTCAGGGCGATGACCGCCACGGCGATCAGGCTGGCGGCACTGAAGAAATCGAGGCTCAGGCCAAGTGGCGTGATCAGCTGGAAGAACAGGGCGCCGGCCTGAGCGAGCACGGCGAGGGCGCCGAGTACGCCAAGCAGCCGCTTGTCGGCCTTGTTCGAGTGGGCCAGGCGCGAGCCTTGATAGACGGTCGCTGCTATATAAAGGCCGGCGGCGATCAGGTTGGGGATGAGGCTGGGTGAGGAGACCATAAGTCCTGGTTGGCGAGCCTTAAAGAGACGGAGTTTGGCATAGATCGTCAGTGCCAAGGAAGTCTGGCAGGGCCCTATCGCCGGCAAGCTGGCTCCCGCAGGTACAGCGCAGCGCTCAAGTGCGGCGAAAGGCCTGTTGGAGCCGGCTTGCCGACGAATAGGGGGCACCAGTCATCCAGGCCGATCAGCGCGTAGGTGTGCGCCGCCGCCGCTCTTCGCTATAATCGCCGCCTTGCTGTGCCCGGCGCGTGTGCATTTTCACCTGGGCACCTGACAAACCTCGGCTTTTACTGGGCCTGAAAGGATCACCATGTTCGAAAACCTGACCGACCGCCTGTCACAGACGCTGCGCCATGTCACCGGCAAGGCCAAGCTGACCGAAGACAATATCAAGGACACGTTGCGCGAAGTGCGCATGGCCCTGCTCGAGGCCGACGTTGCCCTGCCGGTGGTCAAGGATTTCGTCAACAGCGTCAAGGAACGTGCAGTCGGCACCGAAGTGTCGCGCAGCCTGACCCCAGGCCAGGCCTTCGTGAAGATCGTCCAGGCCGAACTGGAAAGCCTGATGGGCGCGGCCAACGAAGACCTCGCACTCAATGCTGCACCACCTGCCGTGGTACTGATGGCCGGCCTGCAGGGCGCTGGTAAGACCACCACCGCCGGCAAGCTTGCGCGCTTCCTCAAGGAGCGCAAGAAAAAGAGCGTGATGGTGGTCTCGGCCGACGTTTACCGCCCGGCGGCGATCAAGCAGTTGGAAACCCTGGCCAACGACATCGGCGTTACCTTCTTCCCGTCCGACATCAGCCAGAAGCCGGTGGCCATCGCCGAAGCGGCGATCCGCGAGGCCAAGCTCAAGTTCATCGACGTGGTCATCGTCGACACCGCCGGCCGTCTGCATATCGACGCCGACATGATGGATGAGATCAAGGCGCTGCATGCCGCGGTCAAGCCGATCGAGACCTTGTTCGTGGTCGACGCCATGACCGGCCAGGACGCCGCCAATACCGCCAAGGCCTTTGGCGAAGCCCTGCCGCTGACCGGCGTGGTGCTGACCAAGGTCGACGGTGACGCCCGTGGCGGTGCCGCGCTGTCGGTACGTGCCATCACCGGCAAGCCGATCAAGTTCATCGGTATGGGTGAGAAGACCGAGGCCCTCGAGCCCTTCCACCCGGACCGTGTCGCTTCGCGCATCCTCGGCATGGGCGATGTGCTCAGCCTGATCGAGCAGGCCGAGCAGACCATCGACAAGGCCAAGGCCGACAAGCTGGCCAAAAAGCTGAAGAAGGGCAAGGGCTTCGATCTCGAAGACTTCCGCGACCAACTGCAGCAGATGAAGAACATGGGCGGCCTGGGCGGGCTGATGGACAAGCTGCCGAGCATCGGCGGCGTCAACCTGTCGCAGATGGGCAACGCCCAGGGCGCGGCCGAGAAGCAGTTCAAGCAGATGGAAGCGATCATCAACTCGATGACCCCGGCCGAGCGCCGTGACCCTGACCTGATCAGCGGTTCGCGCAAGCGCCGTATCGCCCTAGGCTCCGGTACCCAGGTGCAGGATATCGGCCGGCTGATCAAGCAGCACAAGCAGATGCAGAAGATGATGAAGAAATTCTCTGCCAAGGGCGGCATGGCCAAGATGATGCGCGGCCTGGGCGGGATGCTGCCGGGCGGCGGCATGCCGAAGCTGTAACCCTATTCCGAGGGGCCGTTCGTCATCGTGCGCCCCCTCAGAACCCCCGCTTGAGCGGGGCAACGGCCGCGAATTCGCGGCGCAACCGGCAAATCTGGACGGCAGGGCGTGGCCTTGCCGAAAAAGTCATTTGCAAATGTCCGTGTATTCCCCGAGAATATGCGGCCTTTTGGGCACCCGTGTGCCTATTTGGCATTCAGATTTGCAGTACCAACTGCAGCACCGACTATAGGAACGATGTTCACATGGTAACCATTCGTCTGGCCCGTGGCGGCTCGAAAAAGCGCCCATTCTACCACCTGACCGTGACCAACTCGCGTAACGCCCGTGACGGCCGTTTCGTTGAGCGCGTAGGTTTCTTCAACCCGATCGCTGCTGGCGCCGAAGTCAAGCTGTCGGTCAACCAAGAGCGCGTCAACTACTGGCTGAGCCAGGGTGCACAGCCGTCTGAGCGCGTTGCTCAGCTGCTGAAGGACGCTGCCAAGGCTGCTGCCTGAGCAGTATGAACGCGACGCCAGAAAAGGCTGACGACCTGATCGTCGTTGGCAAGATTTTTTCGGTTCACGGCGTTCGCGGCGAGGTGAAGGTGTATTCCTTTACCGATCCGATTGAAAACCTGTTGGATTATCCGCGCTGGACGCTTCGGCACGAAGGCAAGGTAAAGCAGGTCGAGCTGGTCAGCGGTCGTGGCTCCCAGAAGGGCCTGGTCGTGAAACTGAAAGGCCTCGATGATCGTGATGAAGCGCGTCTTCTGAGCGGCTTCGAAATCTGCATTGCGCGGAGCCTTTTGCCCAACCTGGCCGCAGACGAGTACTACTGGTACCAGCTGCAGGGCCTGAAGGTCATCAACCAGGACGAACTACTGTTCGGCAAGGTCGATCACCTGTTGGAGACCGGTGCGAACGATGTAATGGTGGTCAAGCCGTGTGCAGGCAGCCTGGATGATCGCGAGCGTCTGTTGCCCTATACGGCGCAATGCGTGCTCAACGTCGACCTGGAAGCAGGCGTAATGCGGGTTGAATGGGACGCGGACTTCTAAACGATGGGTAACCTTCGCGTAGACGTCATCACGTTGTTCCCCGAGATGTTCTCGGCCATCACTGAGTACGGCATTACCAGCCGCGCGGTGAAACAGGGGTTGCTTCAGGTGACTTGCTGGAACCCGCGGGACTACACCACAGATCGTCACCATACGGTGGATGATCGGCCGTTTGGCGGTGGTCCGGGCATGGTGATGAAAATCAAGCCTCTGGAAGACGCCCTGGTTAGCGCCAGGCAAGCGACCGGAGCATCGGCAAAGGTGATCTACCTTTCGCCGCAAGGCCGCAAGCTGACTCAGCAGGCGGTCAAAGGCCTGGCAGAGCAGGAATCGTTGATCCTGATCGCCGGTCGTTATGAAGGCATCGACGAGCGCTTTATCGAGGCTCATGTCGATGAGGAGTGGTCGATTGGCGACTATGTGCTTTCCGGTGGCGAGCTGCCGGCCATGGTACTGATCGATGCGGTTACGCGGCTGCTGCCCGGAGCTTTAGGGCATGTGGACTCGGCGGAAGAAGATTCCTTCACCGACGGTCTGCTCGATTGCCCGCACTACACCCGACCCGAGGTGTATGCGGATCAGCGCGTTCCCGACGTGTTGCTAAGTGGCAACCATGCACACATCCGGCGTTGGAGGATGAAGCAGTCCCTTGGTAGGACCTTCGAACGACGCGCCGATCTTCTGGAAAGTCGCTCGCTTTCTGGAGAAGAGAAGAAGCTGCTCGAGGAATACCTCCGCGAGCGGGACGATAGTTAAACGTATCGATGGTGGATCACGTATCCATCTTAGGAGCACAGCATGACCAACAAGATCATCCAGCAGCTCGAAGCCGAGCAGATGAGCAAGGAAATCCCGACCTTCGCACCAGGCGACACCGTTGTCGTCCAGGTTAAAGTGAAGGAAGGTGAGCGTTCCCGTCTGCAGGCGTTCGAAGGCGTCGTCATCGCCAAGCGTAACCGCGGTCTGAACAGCGCCTTCACCGTGCGCAAGATCTCCAGCGGCGTTGGCGTAGAGCGTACCTTCCAGACCTACAGCCCGCAGATCGACAGCCTGGCCGTGAAACGTCGTGGTGACGTGCGTAAAGCCAAGCTGTACTACCTGCGCGACCTGTCCGGCAAAGCCGCTCGCATCAAGGAAAAACTGTCCTGAGTACAGTTTGCCCGGTGGCTCAGGCCGCCTAGCGAGAAAAAAGCAGCCTTCGGGCTGCTTTTTTGCTTTTTGAATCCCCTGCGATGTACCAGACATGACTGCCAGAGACCAGGAAATCCAGCGCCGCACCGAACTGTCGGTGACCCGCGTGACCAAAGCCGTTTTCCCCAATACCACCAACCACCACAACACCCTGTTCGGCGGCACCGCGCTGGCGTGGATGGACGAAGTGTCGTTCATCGCCGCCACGCGTTTCTGCCGCCTGCCACTGGTGACCGTATCCACCGACCGTATCGACTTCAAGCACCCTATTCCAGCGGGTTCCATCGTCGAACTGGTCGGTACGGTGATCAAGGTCGGCAACACCAGCCTGCAGGTGCAGGTCGACGTGTTCGTCGAGAACATGTACCTGGACGGCCGCGAGCGGGCCATCCATGGCGTGTTCAGCTTCGTTGCCATCGACGAGGACAAGCGCCCGGTACCCGTGCTGCCTCAGGCCTGATTCAACTCCGCTACTGCAGGTTCCACCAACGCCACCAGCGTCCAGCCAGCTTGAGGTTGCAGCGGTTCGTCAGGGCTGGCGACATGCACCCAACCGTGTTCGTCACGGGCAAACAGCAGGTGCGCCCGTTCGCCATGCAGGGCTCGGTAATCCTCCCAGTCGAAGCCTTCGGTAAGCGTGGTGCTGTAGAACTCCGCGCCTTCGTGCAGGCGGTTTGCCAGTTGCAGATAGGTCATCGGGCTTGCGCCGAGCAGATGCCCGCGGTGCTCTTCGGCGGCCCGGTGCTTGTCGCTGCGCTGCTTCTCCAGGCCGCTGGCCAGCACGAACAGGCGGTCATGGCCAAAATCATGGCGAAAGCGGGCGCAGGCCAGGGCATTGATCTCGCCCGCAGGCGACAACCCCAGCAGATGGCCCAGGCCGACCAGGTCCAGGTGCGCATCGGCATGCTGCGAGGCCGGGTTGCCAAAATAGGTGGGCAGCCCGTCCATGCGCGCTGCGCGAATGTTTTCCCAGCTCGAATCGGTCAGCAGCACGCGACAGCCCAATTGCTGCAAGGCCTTGGCAATGGCCCGGGCCGGCTCGTTGGCGCCGACGATGAGAAAGCCGCTGGGCGCCGGCTCTGCAACCTTGAGCAGGCGTGCCAGGGGGCGTGCCGTGGCGCTTTGTATGACCACGGTGCCGATGATCACGGCGAAGGTCAGCGGCACCAGCAGCAGGGCGCCCTGGTGGCCGGCTTCATGCAGGCGGATGGCGAAGATCGCCGACACCGCCGCGGCGACGATGCCGCGTGGCGCGACCCAGGCGAGCAGGGCGCGTTCGCGCCAGTTCAGCGATGAGCCCAAGGTCGACAGCGCCACATTGAGCGGCCGCGCCAGCAACTGGATCACCAGCAGCAGTGCCAGCACAGCCGGCCCCAGGCCGATCATGGCGTGCAGGTCGAGGCGCGCGGCGAGCAGGATGAACAGGCCGGAAATCAGCAATACGCTGAGGTTTTCCTTGAAGTGCAGGATCTGCCGCACATCGACCCCGCGCATGTTGGCCAGCCACATGCCCATCACCGTGACGGCCAGCAGCCCGGACTCGTGGACGATCTGGTTGGCGGCGATGAAAATGCCCAGTACCGCGGCCAGCGAGGCCAGGTTGTGCAGGTATTCCGGCAGCCACTGTTCGCGCATGATCTGCCCGAGCAGCCAGCCGCCTGCCGCACCCAGGGCGCTGCCGCAGAAGATCACCCCGGCGAAGGTCACCAGGCTCTGGGTCAGGCCGTCGCCCGCGCCACTGGCGATGATGAAGCTGTACACCACCACGGCCAGCAGGGCTCCGATCGGGTCGATCATGATGCCTTCCCAGCGCAGGATATTGGCGATGGCTGCCTTGGGCCGTACCACCCGCAGCATCGGCACGATCACGGTGGGGCCGGTGACCAGGGTCAGGGTGCCGAACAGGATCGCCAAGGGCCAGTCGAAGCCCAGCAGCCAGTGGGTGGCCAGCGCGATCACCAGCCAGGTCGACAGCGCGCCCACGGTAACCAGCCGGTGCACCACGCTGCCGATGTCGCGCCACTGCGACAGGTGCAGGGTCAGGCTGCCCTCGAACAGGATCAGCGCCACTGCCAGCGACACCAGCGGCATCAGCAATGGGCCGAACAGCGCTTGCGGGTCGAGCCAGCCAAGGATCGGGCCGGCGAGGATGCCGGCCAGCAGGAGAAACAGAATGGCGGGTAATTTCAAGCGCCAGGCCAGCCATTGGCAGGCCAGGGCGGCAGCGCCGATACCGCCGACGCTGAGAAGGATCTGCTGTTCGTTCATGCGGGCTCCCTATGCCGGCGTGGTTATGAAAGACTAAGCGCCATTTCGTCGTTTGCCACCGAGTTTTCATGCCTGCCCTCGACCACCCCCTGATCGACCAGTTCCTCGATGCCCTGTGGCTGGAAAAAGGCCTGTCCGACAATACCCGCGTTTCCTATCGCAGCGATCTGGCGCTGTTCAACGGCTGGTTGCAGGAGCATGCCGTCAGCCTGCCTGATGCGGGGCGCGAGTTGATCCTCGATCACCTGGCCTGGCGCCTCGACCAGGGTTACAAGCCGCGGTCCACGGCGCGCTTTCTCTCCGGCCTGCGTGGCTTCTTTCGTTACTTGCTGCGGGAAAAGCTGGTAGCCGTCGACCCGACCTTGCAGGTGGAAATGCCGCAATTGGGCCGGCCTTTGCCGAAGTCATTGTCGGAAGCCGACGTCGAAGCGTTGCTGCAGGCGCCGGACCTTGGCGAAGCGATCGGCCAGCGCGACCGAGCCATGCTCGAAGTGCTCTACGCCTGCGGCTTACGGGTGACCGAACTGGTCAGCCTGACCCTCGACCAGGTCAACCTGCGCCAGGGCGTGCTCAGAGTGATGGGCAAGGGCAGCAAGGAACGGCTGGTGCCCATGGGCGAGGAAGCAGTGCTGTGGCTGGAGCGCTACCTGCGCGATGGCCGCGCAGAGTTGCTCAACGGGCGGCCAAGCGATGTGCTGTTCCCCAGCTTGCGCGGCGAGCAGATGACCCGCCAGACCTTCTGGCACCGCATCAAGCATCACGCCCGTGTCGCCGGCATCGACAAACCTCTGTCGCCGCATACCCTGCGTCACGCTTTCGCCACCCATCTGCTCAACCATGGCGCCGACCTGCGGGTGGTGCAGATGCTGTTGGGCCACAGTGACCTGTCGACCACCCAGATCTACACCCATGTGGCCAAGGCCCGCTTGCAGCAATTGCACGCCCAGCATCACCCGCGTGGATGAATGATTTTCATGTTCCGCCCGCCGGTACCTGCAGACCCCTTCATTGGCGGTGCGATGTGGTAGGCTTGGGCGGTTTGCACCAAGGGCCGCACGGTCGCCGCGTTTTTTGCGCAGGTGACGCCCTCCGGCCCCTGTCCGCCTTCAGGAGTTCCCCATGCGCGTGACCCAGATCTTCGCCGCCGCCGCGTTGGCGCTGGCCAGTACTTTCGCCGTTGCCGCGGCGACCGAGAGCAATGCCGTTGCCGAGCAGGCCATCCGCAAGTCGCTGCAGAACCTCGAGCTGGAAGTGCCCGTCGAAAGCGTGGCCAGCAGCCCGGTCAGCGGCCTTTACGAAGTCAAACTGCAGGGCGGCCGTGTGCTGTACGCCAGCGGCGACGGCCAGTTCGTCATGCAGGGTTACTTGTTCCAGATCCAGGACGGCAAGCCGGTGAACCTGACCGAGAAGACCGAACGCCTGGGCATCGCCAAGCTCATCAACGGCATTCCAGCCGCCGAGATGGTGGTTTATCCTGCCAAGGGCGAGACCAAGTCGCACATCACCGTCTTTACCGACACCACTTGCCCGTACTGTCACAAGCTGCACGCCGAAGTGCCGGAGCTCAACCGTCGCGGTATCGAAGTGCGCTATGTCGCCTTCCCGCGCCAGGGCCTGGGTTCGCCGGGCGATGAGCAATTGCAGGCCGTGTGGTGCTCCAGCGACCGCCGCGCGGCGCTGGACAAGATGATCGACGGCAAGGAAATCAAGGCCGCCAAGTGTGCCAACCCGGTGGGCAAGCAGTTCCAGCTCGGCCAGTCGATCGGGGTCAATGGCACCCCGGCGATCGTGCTGGAGAACGGCCAGGTGATCCCGGGTTACCAGCCGGCGCCACAGGTAGCCAAACTGGCCCTGGCCGGCCAGCAGCAGGCCGCCAAGTAATCATTCAGTACGCCGTCGTCATGGGGTGACGGCATGTTTCACGGTCGGCGCAGGTGCCGGCCGTTCAATGGGGAGTTCACAGTGAAACCGGTCAAAGTAGGCATCTGTGGGTTGGGGACCGTCGGTGGCGGTACCTTCAATGTACTTCAGCGCAACGCCGAGGAGATTGCCCGCCGTGCCGGGCGCGGTATTGAAGTGGCACAGATCGCCATGCGCTCGCCCAACCCGAACTGCCAGATTACCGGTACCCCCATTACCGCTGATGTGTTCGACGTTGCGAGCAACCCGGAGATCGACATCGTCATCGAGCTGATCGGTGGCTATACCGTGGCCCGTGACCTGGTGCTCAAAGCCATCGAGAACGGCAAGCACGTGGTTACCGCCAACAAGGCGCTGATCGCCGTGCACGGCAACGAAATCTTCGCCAAGGCCCGCGAGAAGGGCGTCATCGTCGCCTTCGAGGCCGCGGTGGCCGGTGGCATTCCGGTGATCAAGGCGATTCGCGAAGGCCTGTCGGCCAACCGCATCAACTGGCTGGCCGGCATCATCAATGGCACCGGCAACTTCATCCTCACCGAAATGCGCGAAAAAGGCCGTGCCTTCCCCGACGTACTGGCCGAAGCCCAGGCCCTGGGTTATGCCGAAGCCGACCCGACCTTCGACGTCGAAGGCATCGATGCCGCGCACAAGCTGACCATCCTCGCCTCCATTGCCTTCGGCATCCCGTTGCAGTTCGACAAGGCCTACACCGAGGGCATCACCCAGCTGACCACCGCTGACGTGAACTACGCCGAAGCCCTGGGCTACCGCATCAAGCACCTGGGCGTGGCCCGCAGCACCGATGCCGGTATCGAACTGCGCGTGCACCCGACGCTGATCCCGGCCGACCGCCTGATCGCCAACGTCAATGGCGTGATGAACGCGGTGATGGTCAACGGTGACGCGGCCGGCTCCACCCTGTACTACGGCGCCGGCGCCGGCATGGAGCCGACCGCTTCCTCGGTGGTCGCCGACTTGGTAGACGTGGTCCGCGCCATGACTTCCGACCCGGAAAACCGCGTGCCGCACCTGGCCTTCCAGCCGGACTCGCTGTCGGCTCACCCGATCCTGCCGATCGAAGCCTGCGAAAGCGCCTACTACCTGCGCATCCAGGCCAAGGACCATCCGGGCGTACTGGCCCAGGTGGCGAGCATCCTGTCGGAGCGTGGCATCAACATCGAGTCGATCATGCAGAAGGAAGCAGAAGAACAGGACGGCCTGGTGCCGATGATCCTGCTGACCCACGGTGTGGTCGAGCAGCGCATCAACGACGCCATCGTCGCACTGGAAGCCTTGCAAGACGTGGTCGGCAAGGTTGTTCGCATCCGCGTCGAACAGCTCAACTAAATTCCCCCACGGGCCGCGACGGCGGCCCGGGCCCAGTATCGAAGGTTTGTAGCCATGCGTTATATCAGCACCCGCGGCCAGGCACCGGCCCTGAATTTCGAAGACGTCCTCTTGGCCGGCCTTGCCAGCGATGGCGGCCTGTACGTACCCGAGAACCTGCCCCGCTTCACCCAGGAAGAGATCGCCTCGTGGGCCGGCCTGCCGTACCACGAGCTGGCCTTCCGGGTGATGCGCCCGTTCGTCACCGGCAGCATTGCCGATGCCGACTTCAAGAAGATCCTCGAGGAAACCTACGGCGAGTTCGCCCACGCCGCGGTCGCACCGCTGCGTCAGCTGAACAGCAACGAGTGGGTCATGGAGCTGTTCCACGGCCCGACCCTGGCCTTCAAGGACTTCGCCCTGCAACTGCTCGGCCGCCTGCTCGACCACGTGCTGGCCAAGCGCGGCGAGCGCGTGGTGATCATCGGCGCCACCAGTGGTGACACCGGTTCCGCCGCCATCGAAGGCTGCCGCCGTTGCGACAACGTCGACATCTTCATCCTGCACCCGCACCAGCGCGTGTCGGAAGTGCAGCGTCGGCAGATGACCACCATCTTCGGTGACAACATCCACAACATCGCCATCGAAGGCAACTTCGACGACTGCCAGGAAATGGTCAAGGCCAGCTTCGCCGACCAGTCGTTCCTCAAGGGCACGCGCCTGGTGGCGGTCAACTCGATCAACTGGGCGCGGATCATGGCCCAGATCGTCTACTACTTCCATGCTGCCCTGCAGCTGGGCGGCCCGGCCCGTTCGGTGGCGTTCTCGGTGCCGACCGGCAACTTCGGCGACATCTTCGCCGGTTACCTGGCGCGCAACATGGGTCTGCCGATCAGCCAGCTGGTGGTGGCAACCAACCGCAACGACATCCTGCACCGCTTCATGAGCGGCAACCAGTACGTCAAGGAAACCCTGCACGCGACCCTGTCGCCGTCGATGGACATCATGGTCTCGTCCAACTTCGAGCGCCTGCTGTTCGACCTGCATGGCCGCAACGGCGCCGCCATCGGCGAACTGATGGCCAACTTCAAGCAGGGTGGCGGCTTCAGCGTCGAGCAAGACCGCTGGACCGAAGCCCGCAAGCTGTTCGATTCGCTGGCCGTGAGCGATGAGCAAACCTGCGAGACCATCGCCGAAGTGTTTGCCAGCACCGGCGAAGTGCTCGACCCGCACACTGCGATCGGCGTCAAGGCCGCCCGTGAGTGCCGCCGCAGCCTGGACACGCCGATGGTGGTGCTGGGCACCGCACACCCGGTCAAGTTCCCGGAAGCGGTGGAGAAGGCCGGTGTTGGCAAGGCGCTGGAACTGCCTGCGCACCTGACCGACCTGTTCAGCCGTGAAGAGCGTTGCACCGTTCTGGCCAATGACCTGAAGGCTGTCCAGGCCTTCGTCAGCCAGCATGGTAACCGCGGCAAACCGCTTTAAGTGCTAGAGAAGGGGCCGCTGTGCGGCCCATCGCCGGCAAGCCGGCTCCCACAGGTACACCACAGGCTGTGAAGGCAGTGGTTGTACTTTTGGGAGCCGGCTTGCCGGCGATGGGCCGCGCAGCGGCCCTTCTTTTGTAGCGTTTTCCTACGCTCCGTCCAGAATTTTCCTGTTCAGAACAGGCTTTGCGTTACATAGAGTTGCTGATCCCTTCCCAAAGGAGCGGCTCATGCGTCAGCCTTACGTGTTGATACACCAGGCACGGCCTTCCCACCAGATCCTCCTGCACCAGGCCTGCAATGCCCTGGGTTTATTCGACGTGCGCGTAACCGAGGACCTGAACGACCTCAAGGCCTGCCTGGTACGTGATCGCGGTGCCGACCTGCTGATTCTCGATCATGCGGGTAACGATGGCCTAGCCGTGCTCGAGCAGGTCAGTTGCGAGCCTCCGCGCGCTGTACTGTTTGTAGGTCAGGTAGATACCGGCCAGAGGGACCTGGCCAGTGCAGCACGCCAGCACGGCCTGTGGGTGCTCGCCGAGCTGCCTTGGCCATTGCCTATGCAGCGCTGGCAACAGGCCTTGCGGCATATTCAAACTGTCACATCGCCCACGCATGCTCACTGAGCCAGCCGCAGCCGGGCGAACTTTCCGCTGCGCTTGTTGGTCAGTTGCTGTATGTCCCACTACCTGCGCGAGTGATCCGGATGGAAAGAATCTGCAGACTGCTCAACGACGCCCTGGCCCCTTACCAGGCCCACCTCGACGCCGCCGATGCCAGCGGCAACCGCCAATTGATCGTGTATGACAGCCTCGGCAGCACGGCGTTGCGCCGCACTGTCAGTTTGCGCCAGTTGCAGGAACAGAGCCTTCTGATCGACCTGGTGGACGGCCTGCACCGCGACCTGCAGATCGTCGAGGGGCGCTTGCAGCCCTGTGTGATCGCAGCATTGCAACAGCGCCAGCAGCCTCGGGGAACCTTTGCCTGATTGGCTTATCAGACGCAGTAGGGCAATTCACCTGCGCACCGCTCCGGTGCAGGTGGGTTGTCACGGGAAGCCCGCAAGGACTTTCGCTTGGCCCCGGGCGTCTTCCCCAGCGTACCGGGGTTTCTTTTTTTCTAGTGGTTCTCGAAAAACCGCTTGCTCTGTTCCAGGTAGTCAGCGCGCAATTCAGGGTCCAGCCAGCGGGCATATAGCGCCGGCAGCGTGGCCTGGCGTATCGCAGGCACTAGCTGGTCGATGTGGGCAACGGCCGCGCGCCCCAGCGGCGAGTCCGAGCAACCCACGTGGAGGAACTGGTAGCGGTTCACGCCCTGGATCGGGTGAAAGTGGTACTCATCCAGCGCGCCACCTTGTTGCTGAATCAGGTATCGCATCTCCGGCCAGTAGCCCAGCACCAGTTGCAGGCGCCCGAGTTGTTGCATCTGCAGCAGGCTGGCAGTGGCGTCGTTGCCGTAATGGCGGCTGAAAACGGTGTCGGGCAACTGGCGCAGGATGTCGTCGATCTGGGTGCTGTAACTGCGTTCGGCGACGATACCCAGCTTCAGTTGCGTGCTGCTCAGCAAACCCTTCAGGTCCACCTGCTGGTCAGCGAGAAAGGGTGCCAGCAACGCTTCGCCTTGCGTGCGAACCACCACGCCACCACTCATCACGCCCAGTGTCGGCACGGAGAAGTGCACGAACCTGGCACGCTCCGGAGTCCACAGCAGGGTCGGGTCGCAGGCAAAATTCTTCGGGTCTTGCAGCATCTGGATACCACGTGCGCGGTTGACCCGCACGATGGTGTGGTCGTATTCGGGCATCTGCTCGATCAGCAGTGGCAACATCTGGTCGACCACGCCCTGGCCTTTTTCCGCGCCCTCGAAGATGGTGAAAGGCGGCAGGTCACGGACCAGCCACAGCAAGCGCTCCTTGGCCTGCACCGGCGCCGTGGCCAATACGAGCAACAGCCCGCAGACCAAGGACCGGAGGCGCATGGGCAGGGGCAATCTCAGACCGTGCCCGCTGTGCGCAGCCTGGCGATGGCGGCCGTGTCATAACCCAGCCTGGTCAGCAGCGCCTCCGTATGCTCGCCCAGGGCTGGGCCAACCCACTCGGTAGAGCCGGGGGTGTCCGACAGTTTGGGTACGATGCCGGGCATTTTGAACGGCTTTCCATCTGGGAGGCGGGCCTGCAGGATCATCTCTCGCGCCAAGTACTGTGGGTCGTTGAACATGTCTTCGGCCGAATAGATTCTGCTCGCGGGTACCTCGGCGTCGTTGAGTGCGCGCATGACCTGCTCAAGCGGCAGGCTGTTGGCCCAGCGGTCGATCACCCCGTACAACTCGTCACGGCGCGCGTCACGGCCATCGTTGCTGGCCAGCGACGGGTCGTCGGCCAGGTCGTTGCGGCCGATGGCCTGCATAAAGCGCTTGAAGATCGCATCGCCGTTGGCGCCGATCTGCACGTGCTTACCGTCGGCCGTGGTATGGATGGAGGAGGGGGTGATGCCCGGCATGATGTTGCCGGTGCGTTCGCGAATGAAACCGAACACGTCGAACTCCGGCACCATGCTTTCCATCATGGCGAAGATCGCTTCGTACAGCGCCACGTCCACCACCTGGCCCTGGCCGCCGTTGACTTCACGGTGACGCAGCGCCATCAGTGCGCCAATCACACCCCACAATGCGGCGATCGAATCGCCGATGGAGATGCCGGTGCGCACCGGCGGGCGGTCGTCGAAACCGGTGATGTAGCGCAGGCCGCCCATGGACTCTCCAACCGCACCGAAGCCCGGCTGGTCTTTCATCGGCCCGGTCTGGCCGAAGCCCGACAGGCGGACCATCACCAAGCGTGGGTTCAGCGCATGCAGCACATCCCAGCCCAGGCCGAGCTTTTCCAGCACGCCAGGGCGGAAGTTCTCGATCAGGATGTCCGCTTCGGCCAGCAGGCGCTTGAGGATTTCGCGGCCGTCGGGGTGTTTGAGGTTGAGCGTCAGCGACTGCTTGTTGCGCGCCTGGACGAACCACCACAACGACGTGCCCTCGTACAGCTTGCGCCATTTGCGCAGCGGGTCGCCGCCGTCGGGCGATTCGACCTTGATCACCTCTGCGCCGAATTCGGCGCAGATGCGCGAGGCGAACGGGCCGGCGATCAGGGTGCCGAGTTCGATGACTTTCAGGCCGGCGAGGGGTTTGCTGGGCGTAGACATGGGGCATCCGTGGCAACTGGGCAGAGCCGTGGTTTTATCATAGGTCGGTAACGGCAGATACTGCCGCGGGGCAACGAAGATCAGGATCGGTTAGACTGTGTGACTTTTCTTTGCGCAAGAAGCCCGTCGACCATGGCCCAGCCGTCCACCACCTACAAGTTCGAACTGAATCTGACCGATCTTGATCGCAACGTTTACCAGAGCGTCAAGCAGACCATTGCTCGTCACCCTTCGGAAACCGAAGAGCGGATGGCCGTTCGTCTGTTGGCTTATGCGCTCTGGTACAACGAGAATCTGTCGTTCGGTCGCGGCTTGTCGGATGTCGATGAACCGGCCTTGTGGGAAAAGAGCTTGGACGACCGTGTTTTGCACTGGATCGAAGTTGGCCAACCGGACGCCGACCGCCTGACCTGGTGTTCGCGCCGCACCGAGCGTACCAGCCTGCTGGCCTACGGTAGCCTGCGCGTGTGGGAGACCAAGGTACTGAGTGCGGTCAAGGGCCTGAAAAACCTGAATATCGCCGCAGTGCCCCAAGAGGTGCTGGAAACCCTGGCAACCGACATGCCGCGGTCGATCAAATGGGACGTGATGATCAGCGAAGGCACGGTGTTCGTCACCGACGACCGTGGCCAGCATGAAGTGCAGCTCGAGTGGCTGCTCGGCGAGCGTGGTTGAGCCCAAGCCCCATGCGTATCGAACCTCGCCCGCTGCCGCCGACCCTGCCATTTCTGGGTAACCTGCCACCCTTGCTGACCCGCCTGTACGCCGCCCGCGGCGTGCAGTCCGAAGCCGAACTGGACAAGAGCCTGGCGCGGCTGCTGCCGTACCAGCAGCTCAAGGGCATCGAGGCCGCTGTGGACCTGCTGGTCGAGGCCCTCGACCAGCGCCAGCGCATCCTCATCGTCGGCGACTTCGATGCCGATGGCGCCACCGCCAGTACCGTTGGCGTGCTGGGCCTGCGCCTGCTGGGCGCGGCCCATGTCGATTACCTGGTGCCCAACCGCTTCGAGTACGGCTACGGCCTGACCCCGGAAATCGTCGAGGTGGCGCTGCAGCGCCAGCCGCAATTGCTGATCACCGTCGACAACGGCATCTCCAGTGTCGAGGGTGTCGCGGCGGCCAAGGCAGCCGGGCTCAAGGTGCTGGTCACCGACCACCACCTGCCGGGCGCGCAACTGCCCGAGGCCGACGCCATCGTCAACCCGAACCAGCCGGGCTGCACGTTCCCCAGCAAGTCGCTGGCGGGCGTAGGGGTGATCTTCTATGTGCTCATGGCCTTGCGCGCGCGCTTGCGCAGCCTGGGGCGCTATGAGGCGCAGCCACAGCCGAACATCGGCGAACTGCTCGACCTGGTCGCCCTCGGCAGCGTCGCCGACGTGGTGCCGCTGGATGCCAACAACCGCATCCTGGTGCACCAGGGCCTCGAGCGCATTCGTGCCGGCCGCGCGCGGCCTGGCCTCAAAGCGATTCTCGAGGTGGCGCGCCGCGACCATCGGCGCATCACCTCCACCGACCTCGGCTTCATCCTCGGCCCACGGCTGAACGCCGCCGGGCGCCTGGACGACATGAGCCTGGGCATCGAATGCCTGCTGTGCGAAGACGCCACCCTGGCTCAGGACATGGCCCAGCAGCTCGATGACCTGAACCAGGACCGCAAGTCGATCGAACAAGGCATGCAGCGCGAGGCCCTGGCCCAGCTCAAGGACCTGCCGATCGAGTCCATGCCCTATGGCCTGTGCCTGTTCGACGCCGACTGGCACCAGGGCGTGATCGGTATTCTCGCCTCGCGCCTGAAGGAACGTTACCACCGCCCGACCATCGCCTTCGCCGATGCCGGTGACGGCATGCTCAAAGGCTCGGCCCGCTCGGTGCCGGGCTTCCACATCCGCGATGCGCTGGATGCAGTGGCGGCGCGCCATCCGCAGCTGATCAGCAAGTTCGGCGGGCATGCCATGGCTGCCGGCTTGTCCTTGCCCGAAGGCAACTTCCCTGCGTTCGCCGAAGCGTTCGACGAAGAAGTGCGCCGCCAGTTGCGCGAAGAAGACCTGACCGGCCGCCTGCTGTCGGACGGCAGCCTGGCCGTGGAGGAGTTCCACCTCGACCTGGCCAAGGCCCTGCGCCATGCCGGGCCCTGGGGCCAGCACTTCCCCGAGCCGCTGTTCCATGGCGTGTTCCAGCTGGTGGAGCAGCGCGTGGTCGGCGAGCGCCACCTGAAGGTGGTGCTCAAGAGCGAATGCGGTTCGGTGCGCCTGGATGGCATCGCCTTTGGCATCGACCGCGAGGTATGGCCGAACCCGACCGTGCGTTGGGTGGAGTTGGCGTACAAGCTGGATGTGAACGAGTTTCGGGGTAATGAGAGCGTGCAGCTGATGATTGCCCACATGGAGCCGCGCTGAAGGTGATCGTGTCACGTTGCTTTTAGTGTTCGAGCAGGGCCGGTTCAATGAATGAGATTTTCTCTGATTTGACTGAAGTGGTGATCAGCTTTTTGAAGTGCGGTACTTCACCACTCCGGCCCCTAAGAGAGACAAAATACCCATAATGAAGAAGCATGTTATGGCGGTTATGGTTTCTCTATTTATGGTATTGATCACCCGTGCTTCCAGTAGAGGGTCGTATAGAAACATGCCTGCTGTGGTGATCACGCGCTTGATGCTCGGTCCATTTGTCGTGTTCTCGATGTCGATGAAAAGGACGGAGTTGGAATTTAGATAGGATGCCTCATAATAAATTCTTTCTGCATAACTACGCGCAGTGTGGGTCTGGCCGTCTGGCGTTCTGTACCTGATTCGATAAGTATAAAGCAACTCATCATTTTCCCAAGTCTCGGCTTTCGAGATTAATGAGGCGGGAAGTCGCAGCAATTGTCCCTCGTTGGGAGTGGGGTTTTCTTGTAACATGAATGAAAGGCCCGCAGCCAATGCAAGGAGAAGTAATCCGCTAAGTAAAAGAGATTTTACTTGGTCGCGGTGAGAGAGTGATTGCATTAGATTCAGCCAAGAACGCCAGGTGAGCATTTTAGCCTTAGTCAGTTGTCGTCGGTTAGGTATTGGGGTTGTGCTTAAAAGTATTGATCCTGCTGCGCGCCGTTACAACACGCATAGCTATCTTGCTTTTCGTCGATAGGCGTTGTTAAGGATGGTGCCGGGTCTGGAGAGGTTACACCATTAAGACTTTCGATGATCATTGTAATGGAGGCGCCATCTGGAGACATAGTGGGCCTAAAGCTAGGCACAGAACTGCTTGATCCCCCGGAGGGGCCCATGAGTGTGGTGTCATCTAAAGGTGTTAGGATCCTTGTGCCTAATGCTACCTCTAAAGTGTCAGGGTTCCAGTTTACCGTGGCTATCAAACTCTGGTGATTGAGCATGATTACATTTGCGGGTGCGAGTGTCAGGTCAGGTGCAATGAAGGGCGTATCTTGCCCGCCTGTGGAGTCATAATTATAAATATAAGGGAAGATCGGCGCTATCTTGTCGTGGATGGCTTTTGCCAAGTTTGAATCATAAATGCCGGCTAAAGCAGTGGCGACTGCTACAGCAGTGAATGCAGCCCCGGCGTAAGGAGCTCCCGCCAAAATGGCAAACGAAGCAATGACACCTGCAGCGTTTCCAGTGAGGGTGACTAAGTCTCCTGTATTGAATGTTGCGTCTGATTTGTACTCAGCAACAATTTTCAGGAAGGTGACGCTGCCGGCTAGAGTATTGGTAACGACATTTATAAAGGGTACGGCACCAGTGGTCAGTTGAGAGACTGATAAGACGGAGGCAATCGCAGAAGCTGTTTGTGTTGTTTGAACGACAAGGGAAAATCCTTTTTGGTCGGTGTTGAACTGTCCATGAATTGCTGCGGCACCTGCCGTTTGATTGACAGGCTTTGCAACGCCATCCACTACGGCTACGAATAATTCAATGCGTGAGGTCATGGTTTAACATTCCTTGTTAATGGTTTTGAAGGCGATGGTGATTCGTAATTGACTGCAATCAATAGCGGGGGATCTTGCCCGGTGTGGAATTTGGCCATCAAAAATGACGATTCGACCAGGTCTGGGCGGTACTGAGTGGATGATGTCATTTTTGCTTTCGTTAAAAAGAATTAGCTCTCCTCCCCAGGAAGTTGACCAATACTCATTACAGAACAGAACTGCGGTTTTTCCTGGCTTGCTCGCCCGGTTATCTCTATGGATAGGGCTGTCCTGTCCAAATGTTTGACCATTTGCGTAGACGCCTAATAAAGTGGTGTTTCTTAATTTCTTATCTTTTAAGCGCTGCCAGATGGCAGCTAAAAAAGCCCATTGATTATTATTTATTAGCTCTTTTTCGCATGACTCGAAAGAAGAGCGCTTGCTGCCAGCGATGAAGAAGTGCCAGCAGGGGCGTGCAAAAGGAGTTGAACTTATAGGCCAGCCAAGTCTCCATGTTGCGTTTGATAATGCATGTGTGATTTGGGCTTGCTCGTCACTGCTGATCGCTTCGTCAATAATTTCTATTTTTTCAGCCTTCATTGGGTTGGTTCTTTTTGGTTTGTGTTTGGAGTTGTGTGGTTGTGGCCGGTTGCAAATACGGCCTGTGAAATTTAAGTGTTTTGGGTTTTTTCGGAAGTAGGGAGTGAGGGATCCCGTTTGGAAAGAATTTCCCAGGCAGATGTAAGGTTTTGGGAGGTTGAATGTAGGATATTTTCAGGTAGGCAATAGGGGGGAGGATAATTCGTTGAAAATATTAGTTTTTAACGGGAGTTTTTAAGATTGATTAGCTGGCGGAGCTACGGCCGTAAGCATTCTGGTCTAGTCTGATTAATGACCGATACCGGACCAGCGTCGTGCATGAGTGTCCGGGCCGGATCACCATTGGAGTCCTTGGGAGGTGCCCTCATGAGCCTGCTGCTCGAGCCTTACACCCTGCGTCAGCTAACCCTGCCCAACCGCATCGCGGTTTCGCCAATGTGCCAATATTCCGCGGTCGATGGCTTGGCCAACGACTGGCACCTCGTTCACCTGGGCAGCCGCGCCGTGGGTGGCGCCGGGCTGGTCATCACCGAAGCGGTGGCGGTCACCGCCGATGGCCGGATCACCGCCGAAGACCTGGGCCTGTGGGACGATGCGCAAATCGCGCCGCTGCAGCGCATCACCCGTTTCATCACCGCCCAGGGCGCCGTGCCGGGCATCCAGCTCGCCCACGCCGGGCGCAAGGCCAGCACCCACCGCCCATGGCTGGGCAAGCAGGGCAGCCTGAAGATCGAAGACGGTGGCTGGCAGCCGGTGGGGCCGTCGAAGATTGCCTTCGACCCGCAGCACACCCCGCCACGTGAGTTGACCCAGGATGAAATCCACGGCGTGATCGCCGCGTTCGTTGCCGCGACCGAACGGGCGCTGCAGGCAGGGTTCAAGGTGGTCGAGATCCACGCCGCCCACGGTTACCTGCTGCATCAGTTCCTCTCGCCGTTGAGCAACCAGCGCCGCGACGACTATGGCAGCAGCTTCGAGAACCGCATTCGTCTGACCCTGCAGGTCACTGAAGCGGTGCGCAAGGCGTGGCCCCAGGAGTTACCGGTGTTCGTCCGCGTGTCGGCGACCGATTGGGTGGAAGATGGCTGGAACCCGGATGAAACCGTCGAACTGGCCCGTCGCCTGCGTGTGCTCGGGGTCGACCTGATCGATGTGTCCTCGGGTGGCACCTCGGTCAACGCCGAGATCCCGACCGGCCCCGGCTACCAGACCCGCTTCGCCGAGCGTGTGCGCAAGGAATCGGAAATCGCCACCGGCACGGTGGGCATGATCACCGAGCCGGCCCAGGCGGAGCACATCCTGCGCACCGGGCAGGCCGATGTCATCTTCCTCGCCCGTGAGCTGCTGCGCGACCCGTACTGGCCGCTGCATGCCGACGATGACCTGGGCGGCAACAAGGCGACCTGGCCGGCGCAATACCAGCGCGCAACCAGCCGGGCGAACCCCATTCATGAGTCGGATCTGCGGGATTAGGCATCGCCTGTTCCAGCCCTATCGCCGGCAAGCCGGCTCCCACAGGTACCCCACTGTCCTCGAGTTCAGTGGGGTACCTGTGGGAGCCGGCTTGCCGGCGATAGGGCCGGTGAAGTCACCGCAAAATCAATGCTTGATCATCACATGCCGCACACAGGTGTAATCCTCCAGCCCATACATCGACATGTCCTTGCCATACCCCGAATGCTTCTGCCCGCCATGGGGCATTTCGCTGACCAGCATGAAGTGGGTATTGACCCAGGTGCAGCCATACTGCAACCGCGCCGCCATGCGGTGGGCGCGGCCGGTGTCGCGGGTCCAGACTGAGGACGCCAGGCCGTACTCCGAGTCGTTGGCCCATTCCAGCGCCTGGGCTTCGTCGGTGAAGCGCGTCACCGACACCACAGGCCCGAAGACTTCGTTGCGCACGATCTCGTCGTCCTGCAAGGCGTCCGCCAGTACCGTCGGCTCGAAGAAGAAACCGTCCCCGGGCAGTGCCTTGCCACCGGTGACCAGGCGGATGTGCGGCTGCGCAATGGCGCGGTTCACCAGGCCTGCCACCTTGTCGCGGTGCTGGGCACTGATCAGTGGGCCCAGTTCGGTGTCCTCGGCATCCTGTACGCCGGGCTTGAGGCTCGAAACCGCCTTGCCCAGGCGCTCGACGAAACGCTGGTAGATACCGCTCTGCACATACAGTCGGCAGGCCGCCGTGCAATCCTGGCCGGCGTTGTAGAAGCCGAAGGTGCGGATACCCTCGATGGCCGCATCGATGTCGGCATCGTCGAACACCAATACCGGCGCCTTGCCGCCAAGCTCCATGTGCATGCGCTTCACGCTGTCGGCGGTGGCACCGATGATGTGCGCGCCGGTGGGGATCGAGCCGGTCAGCGAAACCATGCGCACCTTGGGGTGGGTGACCAGCGGGTTGCCGACCGTTTGCCCACGGCCGAACAGAATGTTGAGCACCCCGGCCGGCAGCAGGTCCTTCGCCAGCTCGCCCACGCGCAGGGCGGTCAGCGGGGTCAGCTCGGACGGTTTGATGACCACGGTATTGCCGGCGGCCAGGGCCGGGGCGATCTTCCAGGCCAGCATCATCAGCGGGTAGTTCCACGGCGCGATCGAGGCAACCACGCCCAGCGGGTCGCGGCGGATCATCGAGGTATGCCCTGGCAGGTATTCACCGGCCGCCGAGCCGCCCAAGCAGCGGGTGGCGCCGGCAAAGTAACGGAACACATCGACGATCGCCGGTATCTCGTCGTTAAGTGCGGCTGCAAAAGGCTTGCCGCAGTTCTGCGATTCCAGCCTGGCGAGCTCATCGCCATGCGCCTCGATGGCATCGGCCAGCGCGAGCAGGGCCAGCGAACGCTCCTTGGGGCTGGTCTGTGACCAGCTGTCGAAGGCCTGGTCGGCGGCGCGTACGGCAGTATCGACCTGGGCCTCGGTGGCCTCATTGATCTGCACCAGGGCGCTGCCCTCGGCCGGATTGAGCACGGTCCAGGCCGCGCCCTCGCCAGGCACCAGGCGGCCATTGATCAGCATATTGATTTGCATGGGGGCTCCTTTGAGGTCATTTGCCGCTGCCCGCGACGCTTTCACCGCCGCGGGTCAGGTAGTAGGCGCCGAGGATCGGCAGCATGGTCACCAGCATCACCAGCATGGCGACCACGTTGGTCACCGGCACGTCACGCGGGCGACTCAGCTGGTTGAGCAGCCAGATCGGCAGTGTGCGCTCGTGGCCGGCGGTGAAGGTGGTGACGATGATTTCGTCGAACGACAGGGCGAAGGCCAGCATGCCGCCGGCCAGCAGCGCCGAGCCGAGGTTGGGCAGGATGATGTAGCGGAAGGTCTGCCAGCCGTCTGCGCCCAGGTCCATCGAGGCCTCGATCAGGCTCTGCGAGGTGCGCCGCAACCTCGCGATCACGTTGTTGTAGACGATCACCACGCAGAAAGTGGCGTGGCCGACCACGATGGTGAATATCCCCGGTTCTATGCCCAGGCTCTTGAACGCCGACAGCAGGGCGATGCCGGTGATGATTCCTGGCAGGGCGATCGGCAGGATCAGCATCAGCGAAATGCCCTCCTTGCCGAAGAAACTGCGCCGATACAACGCTGCCGACGCCAGTGTGCCAAGCACCAGGGCAATCAACGTCGCCAGGCACGCCACTTGCAGCGACAGCTTGATGGCCTCGAGCACGTCCGGGCGGGCGAAGGCCACGGTGAACCACTTGAGGGTGAAGCCCTGGGGCGGGAAGCTGAAGGCCGCATCTTCGGTGTTGAAGGCATACAGTACGATGATCAGGATCGGGAAATGCAGGAACAGCAAGCCGCCCCACGCCGCCAGACGCAGGCCGAGCGAGGCTTTTTCAGAGTGCATCGAAGGCCCCCAAGCGCTTGACGATCGACAGGTACACCGCAATCAGCACGATCGGTACCAGGGTGAACGCGGCGGCCATCGGCATGTTGCCGATGGCCCCTTGCTGGGCGTAGACCATGCTGCCGATGAAGTAGCCGGGCGGGCCGATCAGCTGCGGCACGATGAAGTCGCCCAGGGTCAGTGAGAAGGTGAAGATGGAGCCGGCGGCAATGCCGGGAATCGACAGCGGCAGGATCACTTGCCAGAACGTCTGCCTAGGCCGTGCGCCCAGATCTGCCGAGGCTTGCAACAGGGATGGCGGCAGGCGTTCCAGCGAAGCCTGGATCGGCAAGATCATGAACGGCAGCCAGATGTACACGAACACCATGAAGCGCCCCAGGTGCGAGGTCGACAGGGTGCTACCGCCGACCCCGGGTACGGCCAGCACGGCTTGCAGCAGCGCATCCAGGTGCAACTGCTGAACGAACCACTGCGCCACGCCGCCCTTGGCCAGCAGCAAGGTCCAGGCGTAGGTCTTGACGATGTAGCTGGCCCACATCGGCAACATCACCGCGATGTAGAAAAACGCCTTGGTCTTGCCGCTGGTGTAGCGCGCCATGTAGTAGGCGATGGGAAAGGCCAGCACCGCGCTGGCCAGGGACACTGCCACGGCCATGGTCAGGGTGCGCAGGATGATGTCGAAGTTGGCCGGGTTGAACAGGGCGGCGAAGTTGCCCAGGGTCAGCACGGGCGTTACTGCCATGGTGAAGTCGTCGAAGGTATAGAAGCCCTGCCACAGCAGGTTGAGCAACGACCCCAGGTAGATGGCGCCGAACCAGGTCAGTGGCGGAATCAGCAACAGTGACAGGTACAGGTTGGGGCGCCGGTAAAGCAGGTTGGAAAAACGCCGCAACGGGCTTGAAGGGTGTTGGGCCAGGCTCATGTCAGCGGCCCTCGGTCAGCACGGTTTCCTGCAGCGCCGTCATCGCTTCGCGCGGCCAGCGCAGCTGCACGCGCTGGCCGGCCTGCCAGGATTGCGGCTGGTCTTGCCAGCGGTCGTTGGCGTGGCTTACCGCCAGCAGTTGGCCGTTGTCCAGCTGCACTTCGTAGCGCGTGGCGCTGCCTTGGTACTGGATGTCGCGCAGCAGGCCGCCAAGCTGGACCTCCTGGCCGGTAACGGGCGATTCACCCAGGCGAATGTGCTCTGGGCGAATGGAGAAGGGTGAGCGCGCACCGCTGAGTTGCTCGGCCAGGTCGCCACGCACCACGTTGGAGGTGCCAACGAACTCGGCGACGAAGGTGGTGGCGGGCTTCATGTAGAGCTGGCGCGGGGTGTCCACCTGTTCGATGCGGCCGCGGTTGAACACCGCCACACGGTCGGACATCGACAGGGCTTCGGTCTGGTCGTGGGTGACGAAGATGAAGGTAATGCCCAGCTGGCGTTGCAGTTTCTTCAGTTCGCCCTGCATCTGCTCGCGCAGTTTCAGGTCTAGCGCGCCCAGCGGCTCGTCGAGCAACAGCACCCGCGGGCGATTGACCAGGGCACGGGCCAAGGCCACACGCTGGCGCTGGCCGCCAGAAAGCTGCACCGGCTTGCGTTCGCCGTAGCCGCTCAGGGCGACCATGGCCAGCGCTTCTTCGGCCCGTGCATGGCGTTCGGCCTTGGCCACGCCCTTGACCTTGAGGCCGTAGGCAATGTTGTCGCGCACGTTCATGTGGGGGAACAGCGCGTAGTCCTGGAACACCGTGTTGACGTCACGCTGATAGGGCGGCACGCCGGCGGCCTCGCTGCCATGGATGCGGATCGAGCCGCTGTCGGGTTGCTCGAAGCCGGCGATCAGGCGTAGGCAGGTAGTCTTGCCCGAGCCCGAAGGGCCGAGCATGGAGAAGAATTCGCCGTCTTCGATGTCGATGCTGACCTGGTCGACAGCCTTGACCTCGCCGAAGGTGCGGGAAACCTGGGTGAACTGGACGGCTAGGGGCATGGCACTACTCGGCTGTTGGTTGGGTTGCCTGGCCTCAGCGCCGGCAAGCCGGCTCCCACAGATCGGGTTCAGCGGTGTACCTGAGGGGGCCGGCTTGCCGGCGATGAGGTCAGTACAGGCTCAATCGACCTCAGCGACCTCCCATGATCGCAATGTAGTCCTGGGTCCATCGGCTATACGGCACGAACTTGCCCCCCTGGGCCTGCGGGGTTTTCCAGAAAGCAATCTTGTCGAAGTTGTCGAAACCATTGGTCTTGCACCCCTCTGCCCCCAGCAGCTCGCTGCCGGTACACGCCGCGGGCACCGCCGGCAACGAACCGAACCAGGCCGCCACATCGCCTTGCACCTTCGGCTGCAATGACCAGTCCATCCACTTGTAGGCGCAGTTGGGGTGCTTGGCTTCGCTGTGCAGCATGGTGGTGTCGGCCCAGCCCGTGGCGCCTTCCTTCGGAATGGTCGAGGCCACCGGCTGGTTCTCGGCCTTCAGGCCATTGACCATGTAGCCCCAGGAACTGGAGGCAACTACCCCCTCGTTCTTCACATCGCTCATCTGCACCGTGGCGTCGTGCCAGTAACGGTGAATCAGCGGTTGTTGCTGGCGCAGCAGTTCCAGCACCGCTTTGTATTGGGCTTCGTTCAACTCGTAGGGGTCCTGGATGCCCAGTTCAGGCTTGGCCGATTTCAGGTACAGCGCCGCATCAGCGATGTAGATCGGCCCGTCATAGGCCTGCACGCGGCCCTTGTTCGGCTTGCCATCGGGCAGGTCCTGCGGCTCGAACACCACCCCCCAGCTGGTCGGTGCCTGCTTGAAGGTATTGGTGTTGTACAGCAGTACGTTGGGCCCCCATTGGTACGGGGTGCCGTAGGCCTGCTTGTCGACCACGTACCAGCCGCCGTTCTGCAAACGCGGGTCGATGTTCTTCCAGTTGGGGATCAGCGCGGTGTTGATCGGCTGCACCTTCTTGCCGACGATCAGGCGCAGGGAGGCATCGCCGGACGCCGTGACCAGGTCGTAACCGCCCTTGTTCATCAAGCTGACCATTTCGTCGGAGGTGGCGGCGGTCTTGACGCTGACCTTGCAGCCAGTTTCCTTCTCGAAGCCGCTGACCCAGTCATAGGCCTTGTCGCTCTCGCCGCGCTCGATGTAGCCGGGCCAGGCGACGATATCCAGCTGGCCTTCGCCTTTACCTACCGCCTTGAGCATTTCGGCGGCCTGCAGGCTGGCACTGGCCAGCAGTGCGCCGGTCACGGCGCCGAGCAATGCGGTCTTGTGCACTGACATGGTGTTCCCTCTTGTTCTTGGAGATCTCGGTCGGGGCAGTCATCAAGAAAGCAGTGAAGCATTCGTTATAAGCGTAGTGCGCTTGCGCAGGATGTTGGCGATATCGAGTCTAGTTGGCTTTTTGCCAGCTAAAGCAACATCTGGAAGCAAATCCGCAGGTGGCCAGGCATTCGGCAGGGCTTACTCTGGCCGTTACTTTGCGCAACGTGGAGACATGCACATGAACACCCGGGGCTTGCTCGATCAATTGCTCAAATCCGGTCAGGAACTGCTGAACAAGCAGGCTGGCGCCGGTAAACCCGCTGCGGGCGGGAGTGGGCTAGGCAGTCTGTTGTCCGGAGCGGGCGGCGGCGCCCTGGCCGCTGGGGCCATGGGTTTGCTGCTGGGTAGCAAGAAGGGGCGCAAGGTGGGGGGCAAGGTGCTGACCTACGGTGGCCTGGCTGCCCTGGGGGTACTCGCCTACAAGGCCTATGGCAACTGGCAGGCCCGGCAAGGTACGCAGCAGGCCGCGCCACAGACCCTCGACCGCCTGCCACCTGCCGAGGCCGAGGTGCACAGCCAGGCAGTGCTGCGTGCACTGGTGGCGGCGGCCAAGTCCGATGGCCATATCGATGACCGCGAGCGCCAACTGATCGAAGGTGAATTCACCCGCCTGGACAGCGACGGTGAACTGCAGCAATGGCTGCACACGGAGCTCAACAAGCCGCTGGACCCGGCTGAAGTTGCCCGCGCGGCGCAAACGCCGGAGATGGCCGCCGAGATGTACCTGGCCAGCGTGATGATGGTCGATCAGGAAAACTTCATGGAGCGTGCCTACCTGGACGAACTGGCCCGCCAGTTGCGACTGGACCCTGCCTTGCGCCAGGAGCTGGAGAGCCAAGTGCGCCTTGCCGCGGCGCAATAAGTGGCAAAAGGCTTGTTTTATGGGCAAGGATGCCTGATTACCCCGCATGTCAGCCGCAAAAGCGTAGGACGCCTAGGCTATACTTCGGCGATTTTTCCCGCTCGTTGTGAATTCCTGAGGGCTGAATGTGAAGAACTGGACCTTGCGCCAACGGATCCTGGCAAGTTTCGCCGTGATCATCGCCATCATGTTGCTGATGATCGTGGCCGCCTACTCGCGGCTGGTGGCGATCGAAAGTGCCGAGGAGGCGGTGGGGACAGACAGCATTCCTGGGGTCTACTACAGCTCGATGATCCGCAGCGCCTGGGTCGACAGCTACGTGTCCAGCCAGCAGTTGGTGGGGCTGTCCAACCACCGTGAAATCACCTCGTCCGACATGGAGCTGTTCAAGAGCTTCGAGGACCGCCTCAAGCAGCACATGGCCAGCTACCAGGCCACCATCCAGGATCGCGACGACCAGACCCGGTTCGATGACTTCGTGAAGATGGAGGAAACCTACGTCAGGATCGTTGGTGAGGTGCTGGACGCGTATCGCCAGCACAACTACGCCGAAGCCCAGCGGCTGATCAGCGATGTCCTGACCCCGGCCTGGGTCGACGGGCGCAAGCACCTGAACACGGTGATCGAGCACAACCGCGAATCGGCCGACGCCGCCACCCACGAAATCGTCAGCGCCGTGAGCACCGCCAAGGGCAGCATGATGGTTTCGCTGTTGCTGGCGATCATTGCCGCCGGCATCTGCGGGCTGCTGCTGATGCGCGCCATCACGGCACCGGTGCAGCGGGTGGTGCATGCCCTCGACAAACTCCGCTCGGGCGACCTGAGCATGCGCCTGAGCCTGGACCGCAAGGACGAATTCGGCGCCATCGAGAGCGGTTTCAACGAAATGGCCGAGGCGCTGGCCAATCTGGTCTCCCAGGCGCAGCGCTCGTCGGTGCAGGTGACCACGTCGGTCACCGAGATAGCCGCCACCTCCAAGCAGCAGCAGGCCACGGCCACCGAAACGGCAGCCACCACCACCGAGATTGGTGCCACCTCGCGTGAAATCGCCGCCACCTCGCGTGATCTGGTTCGCACCATGACCGAAGTCACCAGCGCCGCCGACCAGGCCTCGAGCCTTGCCGGCTCCGGCCAGCAGGGCCTGGCGCGCATGGAAGACACCATGCACCAGGTCATGGGTGCCGCCGACCTGGTCAATGCCAAGCTGGCGATCCTCAATGAAAAGGCCAGCAACATCACGCAGATGGTGGTGACCATCGTCAAGGTCGCCGACCAGACCAACCTGCTGTCGCTCAACGCGGCCATCGAGGCCGAGAAGGCCGGCGAGTATGGCCGAGGCTTTGCTGTGGTTGCCACCGAGGTACGGCGCCTGGCTGATCAGACGGCCGTGGCCACTTACGACATCGAGCAGATGGTGCGGGAAATCCAGTCGGCGGTGTCGGCGGGTGTCATGGGCATGGACAAGTTCTCGGAAGAAGTGCGCCGCGGCATGTATGAAGTGCAGCAGGTGGGTGAGCAACTGAGCCAGATCATCCATCAGGTGCAGGCCTTGGCGCCGCGGGTGCTGATGGTCAACGAAGGCATGCAGGCCCAGGCTACCGGTGCAGAACAGATCAACCAGGCGCTGGCCCAGCTGAGCGATGCCAGTACCCAGACGGTGGAGTCGCTGCGTCAGGCCAGCTTTGCCATCGATGAGTTGAGCCAGGTGGCCGCAGGCCTGCGTGGCGGCGTGTCGCGTTTCAAAGTCTGACCGACATGACCGACCTGCATCCGCAAACGGCAGCGGTGGCCCGGGCCAAGGGCACGCTGTACCTGCTTTTTCGACTCGACCAGCAGCGCTTCGCCCTGGATGTGCGCGAGGTGATCGAGGTGCTGCCGCGCCGAACGCTCAAGCCTGTGGCCCAGGCACCTGCCTGGGTTGCCGGCATTCTCGCCCACCGTGGCGTGCTGGTGCCGGTGATCGACCTGTGCGCCTTGAGTTTCACCCGGCCCGCCGCCGAGCGCACCAGCACACGCCTGGTGCTGGTGCATTACCGCAAGGCACATCAACTGGGGTTGATCCTGGAACAGGCCACCGAAACCTTGCGCTGTCGCCCGGAAGAGTTCCAGCCCTATGGCCTGGATAACGGCGAAGCACCTTACCTGGGCCCGGTACGCCAGGATGCCCAAGGGATGTTGCAGCGCATCGAAGTCGATGACCTGCTCAGCGATGCCGTGCGCGAGCTGCTGTTCCCGGACCCACCAGGCCAGCAGCAGGTGGGCTCATGAGCCAGCATCGCTTTTTCCGTTTTTTGCAGGAGCGCATCGGCCTGGATGTCGAGTCGGTGGGCGTACCCATGGTCGAGCGGGCGCTGCGTCAGCGCTGTGTTGCACTCAACGCCGCGGACCTTGACGATTACTGGTTGCGCCTGCAGCAATCGACAGCAGAACAGCAGGCCCTGATCGAAGCGGTGATCGTGCCGGAAACCTGGTTCTTCCGTTACCCCGAATCGTTCACCGCACTGGGCGGGCTGGCCCACAAGCGCCTGGCCGAACTGGCCGGCGAGCGGCCCCTGCGTTTGCTCAGCCTGCCTTGTTCCACCGGTGAGGAACCCTACTCGCTGGCCATGGCCCTGCTGGATTCGGGGATGAACCCCGCTGCCTTCCAGATCGACGCCATCGACATCAGCCCCAACTCGGTGGCCAAGGCCGTGAGCGCGGTATACGGGCGCAACTCTTTCCGCGGCAGTGAACTGGCTTTTCGTGAGCGGTATTTCCACGAAGCCGGCGACAACCACGCGCTGGATGAGCGGGTCCGTCAACTGGTGAACTTTGAAGTGGGCAATGTGCTCGACCCGATACTGGTCAGCCGCAATGGCCAGTACGATTTCGTGTTCTGCCGCAACCTGCTGATCTATTTCGACGTGCCGACCCAGCAGCGTGTGTTCGAGGTGCTCAAGCGCCTGGTGCACGAGCTGGGCGTGCTGTTCATCGGGCCCGCCGAGGGGAGCCTGTTGGCGCGTCTGGGCATGCGTCCGCTTGGCATTCCCCAGTCGTTTGCCTATGTGCGCCAGCCTGTGGATAGCCTCGTTGCACCCCCGCAGCCGCCACGCAGCATGCCCGTCATCGCAGCGCCCGTTGCGTCGAGCAGGCCCATGCCCTTGCCACCGCCTCGCCGGGCGATACCGGCCGCCGCTCCGGTGGCCGAGGTGCGCGAGAGCGAAAGCGAGTTGCTGGCCAGCATCGCTCGCCAGGCCAATGCCGGCGACAGTGCGCAGGCGCGTGCAAGCTGCCAGCGTTACCTGCGCCAGTACGCGCCCAAGGCCCAGGTGTATTACTGGCTGGGGCTGCTCAGTGACACCGAAGGCGATGCGGCGCAAGCGCTGAGCCATTACCGTAAGGCCCTGTATCTGGAGCCGCAGCACCCCGAGGCGCTTCTGCACCTGGCCACGCTGCTGGCGGCACAAGGTGACAGCGCGGGGGCTCGCCGCCTGCAGGAACGCGCGGCGCGCGCCGGGCGGGAGTCTGAACGATGAGCGTCGAACATGCCCTGGAGCTGCTCGCCGAAGACGACCAGCAGATCGATGATTGCTGGAACCGTATCGGCGTGCATGGCAACAAGCAGTGCCCGCTGCTGGAACGGCATATCCACTGCCGCAATTGTGATGTTTACGCGGCAGCCGCTACGCGCCTGCTGGACCGCTACGCACTGGTTCAGGACGACCAGGTGCACGAAGCGCGGGCCAGCGACGCCCATGCCGGGCGCTCGCTGCTGCTGTTCCGCCTGGGCGAGGAATGGTTGGCCCTGGCCACCGCCTGCCTGGCCGAGATAGCCCCGGTGCAGCCGGTGCACTCGTTGCCGCACCAGCGCTCTCGGGTACTGCAGGGCGTGGCCAACGTGCGGGGGGCACTGGTCCCGTGTCTGTCCCTGAGCGACCTGCTGGGTGTCGAGCATCTGGCCGAGCAGCCGCGCAGCGCAAGGGCGATGCCCCGGCTGTTGATCCTGGCTGCGTCGGGTGGCCCGGTGGTGATGGCCGTGGATGAAATCGATGGCATTCACCGCCTCGACCTCGCATTGGCGGGCACTGCCGAGGAGGTCGCACCTTTCACCGCTGCGGTGCTGCAGTGGCGCGGGCGCAGCGTGCGCGTGCTGGACGAACAACAACTATTGTCTGCCGTGCAGCGGAGCTTGTCATGACCCCTGAGCAAATGCGCGACGCATCGTTGCTCGAACTGTTCAGCCTCGAAGCCGAAGCCCAGACCCAGGTGCTGAGCACCGGGCTGATGGCACTGGAGCGCAACCCGACCCAGGCCGATCAACTGGAAGCCTGCATGCGCGCCGCGCACTCCCTGAAGGGCGCAGCGCGCATCGTCGGCCTCGATGCCGGGGTCAGCGTTGCCCACGTGATGGAAGACTGTCTGGTGGCCGCGCAGGAAGGCCGGCTGCTGCTGCGTGCGGACCATATCGACGCATTGCTGCGGGGCACCGACTTGCTGTTGCACATCGCAACGCCCGGTGATTCGCAAGGCGAGGCCGCGGTGCCGGCGTTTCTCGTGCAGATGGCCGGCCTGATCGATCCCGGGGCCTTGCCTGTTACGCCTGCGCCGGTGACCCCTGTGTCACTGGCAAACGTGCCTGAGCCGATGCCCGCAGCCGCCGAGCCGTCGATACTTGAAGCCGACCCCGACAACGAGCCGCCAGCCCCGCGCAAGGCCGGCAAGCGCGGGGAGGGCGGCGAGCGGGTACTGCGGGTGACCGCCGACCGCCTCAACAGCCTGCTCGACCTGTCCAGCAAGTCACTGGTCGAAACCCAGCGCCTGAAGCCGTACCTGGCCAGCCTGCAACGCCTCAAGCGCATGCACGGCCAAGGCATGCGAGCCCTTGACGGCCTCAAGACCCAGCTTGAAGACAGCGGCCAGAGCCCGGAAGTGCTCGAAGCCCTGGCCCAGACCCAGCGGCTATTGCAAGAAACCCAGCAGATCCTGCAGCAGCAGGCTGCCGACCTCGATGAGTTCGGCTGGCAGGCCAGCCAGCGCGCGCAGCTGCTCTATGACACCGCCTTGGCCTGCCGGATGCGCCCGTTCGCTGACGTGCTTACCGGGCAGAGCCGCATGGTCCGCGACCTGGGGCGCTCGCTGGGGAAGCAGGTACGCCTGCAGATAGACGGCGAGAAGACCCAGGTTGACCGCGATGTGCTGGAAAAGCTCGATGCGCCCCTGACCCACCTGCTGCGCAATGCCGTCGACCATGGCATCGAACTGCCCGAGCAGCGCGTGTTGGCTGGCAAACCGGAGGAGGGCGCGATCCGCTTGCGGGCTTCCCATCAGGCGGGCTTGCTGATCCTCGAATTGAGCGACGACGGGGCCGGCATCGACCTCGACCGCTTGCGCCGCAGCATCGTCGAGCGCGGCCTGTCGCCAGCGGACACGGTGGCGCAGATGAGCGAGGCGGAGCTGCTGACCTTCCTGTTCCTGCCAGGCTTCAGCATGCGCGATAAGGTGACCGAGGTTTCCGGCCGTGGCGTCGGCCTGGACGCGGTGCAGCACATGGTCCGCGAGCTGCGCGGCTCGATCGAACTGACCCAGGTGGCCGGCCAGGGCTGCCGCTTCCACCTGGAGGTACCGCTGACCCTGTCGGTGGTGCGCAGCTTGGTGGTGGAGGTGGGCGGTGAGGCCTACGCCTTCCCGCTGGCGCATATCGAGCGCACCCTGGAGGTCAGCGCCGAGCAGATCGTGCAAATCGAGGGTCGCCAGCACTTCTGGCACGAGGGCCAGCATATCGGCCTGGTGGCTGCCAGCCAGTTGCTCAACCGGCCGGGCGGGCACAATGAGCAAGGCAGCTTGCGGGTGGTGGTGATCCGCGAGCGGGAACAGCTCTATGGTGTGGCCGTGGAGCGCCTGATCGGCGAGCGGGTGCTGGTGGTGATGCCTCTGGATCCGCGCTTGGGCAAGGTCCAGGACATTTCCGCCGGCGCCCTGCTGGACGACGGCTCGGTAGTATTGATCGTCGACGTTGAAGACTTGCTGCGCTCGGTCGAAAAACTGCTCAGCACCGGCCGCCTCGAGCGTATCGAGCGTGGCGCTCAGGCGGCCCGTGGCGCGGCGCGCAAGCGCATCCTGGTGGTGGACGACTCGCTGACCGTGCGCGAACTGCAACGCAAGTTGCTGAGCAACCGCGGCTACGAGGTGGCTGTGGCGGTGGACGGCATGGACGGCTGGAACGCCCTGCGTGGCGAAGACTTCGACCTGCTGATCACCGACATCGACATGCCGCGCATGGACGGCATCGAACTGGTCACCCTGGTGCGCCGCGATCAGCGCCTGCAGTCACTGCCGGTGATGGTGGTGTCGTACAAGGACCGCGAGGAAGATAGGCGGCGTGGCCTGGACGCTGGCGCCGACTACTATTTGGCAAAGGCGAGCTTCCACGACGATGCGTTGCTGGATGCCGTGGTCGAATTGATCGGAGGTGCTCAAGGATGAAGATCGCCATCGTCAACGACATGCCCATGGCCGTGGAGGCCCTGCGCCGGGCACTGGCCTTCGAGCCCGCGCATGAGGTGGTCTGGGTGGCCGGCAATGGCGCCGAGGCCGTGAGCCGGTGCGCAGAGGTCACGCCCGACCTGATTCTCATGGACCTGATCATGCCGGTGATGGACGGGGTAGAGGCGACCCGGCGGATCATGGCCGAAACGCCGTGCGCCATCGTCATCGTCACCGTCGACCGCAAGCAGAACGTGCACCGGGTGTTCGAGGCCATGGGCCATGGTGCCCTGGATGTGGTCGACACGCCGGCCCTTGGCGCGGGCGATGCGCGTGAGGCCGCAGCGCCGCTGTTGCGCAAGATCCTCAACATCAGCTGGTTGATCGGCCAGCAACGGCCCAGCACGACCAAACCGGTGGCCGCGCCACTGCGCGATGCCGCCCAGCGCCGTGGCCTGGTGGCAATCGGCTCCTCGGCAGGTGGCCCGGCTGCTCTTGAAGTACTGCTCAAGGGCTTACCCAAGGCGTTTCCTGCGTCCATCGTGCTGGTCCAGCACGTTGACCAGGTGTTTGCCGCCGGCATGGCCGAATGGCTCAGCAGCGCCTGCGGGCAGGAGGTGCGGCTGGCGCGTGAGGGCGAGCCACCGCAGCCGGGGCAAGTGCTGCTGGCCGGCACCAACCACCATATCCGACTGCTGCACAATGGCCAGTTGGCCTACACTGCTGAACCTGTCAACGAAATCTACCGGCCCTCGATCGATGTCTTTTTCGAAAGTGTGGCGCGCTACTGGCGCGGCGATGCGGTGGGTGTGCTGCTCACCGGCATGGGCCGCGACGGCGCCCAGGGTCTCAAACTGATGCGCGAGCAGGGCTTTCTGACCATCGCCCAGGATCAGTCCAGCAGCGCAGTCTACGGTATGCCCAAAGCCGCCGCGGCAATCGATGCAGCGGTGGAAATCCGTCCGCTGGAGCGAATTGCCGGGCGCTTGATGGAAATCTTTGCAAAATGACGATATGTATTGAGTCACGCCGCCTCGGCTGCAGTGATCAGGTGAAAATGGATGACTGATTTACCAATCGACGGTTTCGCGACGGCCAACGAAAACTCGGCGATGGTGCTGCTGGTCGACGATCAGGCAATGATCGGCGAAGCCGTGCGTCGTGGCCTGGCCCATGAAGAGAACATCGACTTCCACTTCTGCGCCGACCCGCATCAGGCCGTGGCCCAGGCCATGCGCATCAAGCCCACGGTGATTCTCCAGGACCTGATCATGCCCGGCCTGGACGGCCTGACCCTGGTGCGCGAGTACCGCAACAACCCGGCCACGCAGGACATTCCAATCATCGTCCTGTCGACCAAGGAAGACCCGCTGGTCAAGAGCGCCGCGTTTGCCGCCGGGGCCAACGATTACCTGGTCAAGCTGCCCGATACCATCGAGCTGGTGGCACGCATCCGCTACCACTCGCGCTCTT
This sequence comes from Pseudomonas sp. KU43P, assembly GCF_033095865.1. Lineage (NCBI taxonomy): Bacteria > Pseudomonadati > Pseudomonadota > Gammaproteobacteria > Pseudomonadales > Pseudomonadaceae > Pseudomonas > Pseudomonas sp. KU43P. The sequence continues at coordinate 1,250,783 of NZ_AP019365.1, forward strand.
ACTTGACCCTGCTGCAGCGAGACGAGGCCTACCGGGCCTTGCGTGTCAGCCAGCAACAGCTGCTCGACACCAACCTGATGCTGCAACGGCTGATGAATTCCGACGGCCTGACCGGGCTGTCCAACCGCCGCCACTTCGACGAGTACCTGGAGCTGGAGTGGCGCCGGGCCATGCGCGAGCAGCAGCAGTTGTCGCTGCTGATGATCGATGTCGACTATTTCAAGGTCTACAACGACAGCTTCGGTCACCTGGCCGGTGACGAAGCGCTGCGCCAGGTGGCGGAGGCCATCCGTGGCTCGTGCTCGCGGCCCACCGATCTTCCGGCGCGCTATGGTGGCGAGGAGTTCGCCTTGGTGCTGCCCAATACCTCTCCAGGCGGGGCGCGGCTGGTGGCGGAAAAGCTGCGTCAGACCGTGCTCGGCCTGAACATCCCGCACACCGCGCCCCAGACTGATTCGCGGCTCACTGTGAGTATTGGTCTGGCAACCCAGACGCCGCCGGTCGGCAGCCACTGCCGACAACTGATTTTGGCGGCGGACAAGGGCCTGTACCTGGCCAAGGACAGCGGTCGCAACCAGGTCGGGATTGCCTGAAGGGCCCTATCGCCGGCAAGCCGGTTTCCACAGGGTCTCCCGTGTCTCCAGAGCAGCGGTCAACCTGTGGGCGTCGGCTTGCCGGCGATAGGGCCATCCGGGGTTTCTACTGCCCGGCGGGTCTGCCGCCCGGCCCAAGACTCGGTTATACTCCCCGGCTTTTCACCGAATTCGCGCGAGTAGCCAGCCCATGGAAATCCAACCGATCCTGAACACCATCAAGGACCTTACCGAGCGTTCCCAGTCCATTCGGGGGTATCTTTGACTACGATCACAAGCATGACCGCCTGATCGAAGTCAACCGCGAGCTGGAAGACCCGGCCGTCTGGAACAAGCCCGAGTACGCCCAGGCCCTGGGCCGCGAGCGTGCCATGCTGGCGCAGGTCGTCGAGACCCTGGACAAGATGGCCAATGGCCTGGCCGACTGCAAGGACTTGCTCGACATGGCCGTCGAGGAGAATGACGAAAGCGCCGTCGGCGACGTCGTGACCGAACTGGAAGGCCTGGAAGAAAACCTGGCCCAGCTCGAGTTCCGTCGCATGTTCAGCGGCGAGATGGACATGAACAACGCCTACCTGGATATCCAGGCCGGCTCCGGCGGTACCGAAGCGCAGGACTGGGCCAACATCCTGCTGCGCATGTACCTGCGCTGGGCCGACAAGCGCGGTTTCGACGCCACCATCATCGAGCTTTCCGAAGGTGAAGTCGCCGGCATCAAGGGCGCCACCGTGCACATCAAGGGCGAGTACGCCTTCGGCTGGCTGCGCACCGAAATCGGCGTGCATCGCCTGGTGCGCAAGAGCCCGTTCGACTCCGGTGCCCGTCGCCATACCTCGTTCTCGGCAGTGTTCGTGTCGCCCGAGATCGACGACAAGGTCGAGATCGAGATCAACCCGTCCGACTTGCGCATCGACACCTACCGCTCCTCCGGGGCCGGTGGCCAGCACGTGAACACCACCGACTCGGCGGTACGTATCACCCACGTGCCGACCAACACCGTGGTGGCCTGCCAGAACGAACGTTCCCAGCACGCCAACAAGGACACCGCCATGAAAATGCTGCGGGCCAAGTTGTACGAGCTGGAAATGCAGAAGCGCAACGCCGCTTCCCAGGCACTGGAAGACAGCAAGTCGGACATCGGCTGGGGCCACCAGATCCGCTCCTACGTGCTGGATGACTCGCGCATCAAGGACCTGCGTACCGGCGTCGAGCGCAGCGATTGCCAGAAAGTTCTGGACGGCGACCTCGACCAGTACCTGGAAGCGAGCCTCAAGCAGGGGCTGTAAGCCGCACATCACCGCCGCGATACCAGGCCGCCCGCCGGTATCGCGTGCCCTGCCCGAAAAGGGCAACGAACACCTGATGGAAAGAATGACGACATGAGCGACCTCAAGACCGAATCGCAAGACCTGCAACAGGAAGAAAACGCCCTGATCGCCCTGCGCAAGGAAAAACTTGCCGCCGAGCGTGCCAAGGGCAACGCCTTCCCCAACGACTTCCGTCGCGACAGCTACTGCAACGACCTGCAGAAACAGTACGCGGACAAGACCAAGGAAGAGCTGGAAGCAGCCGCGATCCCGGTCAAGGTTGCCGGCCGCATCATGCTCAACCGTGGCTCGTTCATGGTGATCCAGGACATGACCGGTCGTATTCAGGTCTACGTCAACCGCAAGACCCTGCCGGAAGAAACCCTGGCCGCAGTCAAGACCTGGGATCTGGGCGACATCATCAGCGCCGAAGGCACCCTGGCCCGTTCGGGCAAGGGCGACCTGTACGTCGAGATGACCAATGTGCGCCTGCTGACCAAGTCGCTGCGCCCGCTGCCAGACAAGCACCACGGCCTGACCGACACCGAGCAGCGCTACCGCCAGCGTTACGTCGACCTGATGGTCAACGAAGAAACCCGTCACACGTTCCGTGTGCGTTCGCAGGTGATCTCGCACATCCGCAAGTTCCTCATCGACCGCGACTTCCTCGAAGTCGAGACGCCGATGCTGCAGACCATCCCGGGTGGTGCCGCGGCCAAGCCGTTCGAAACCCACCACAATGCCCTGGACATGGCCATGTTCCTGCGCATTGCGCCGGAGTTGTACCTCAAGCGGCTTGTAGTCGGCGGGTTTGAAAAAGTATTCGAGATCAACCGCAACTTCCGTAACGAAGGCGTTTCGACTCGGCACAACCCCGAGTTCACCATGCTCGAGTTCTACCAGGCCTACGCCGACTACCGCGACAACATGGACCTCACCGAGGAACTGTTCCGCGAACTGGCGCAGTTGGTACTGGGCAGCACTGACGTGCCGTACGGCGACAAGGTGTTCCACTTCGGCGAACCGTTCGCGCGCCTGTCGGTGTTCGATTCGATCCTCAAGTACAACCCTGAGCTCACCGCCGCCGACCTGCAGGACGTCGACCGTGCCCGTGACATCGCCAAGAAGGCCGGTGCCAAGGTGCTTGGCCACGAAGGCCTGGGCAAGCTGCAGGTGATGATTTTCGAAGAGCTGGTCGAGCACAAGCTGGAGCAGCCGCACTTCATCACCGAGTACCCGTTCGAAGTGTCGCCACTGGCCCGTCGCAACGACGACAACCCGGCCGTGACCGACCGCTTCGAGCTGTTCATCGGTGGCCGCGAGATCGCCAACGCCTACTCCGAGCTCAACGATGCCGAAGACCAGGCTGAGCGTTTCCTGGCCCAGGTGGCCGAGAAGGACGCGGGTGACGACGAAGCCATGCACTACGACGCCGACTTCGTGCGCGCCCTGGAGTACGGCATGCCGCCCACCGCAGGTGAAGGCATCGGTATCGACCGCCTGGTGATGCTGCTGACCAACTCGCCGTCGATTCGCGATGTGATCCTGTTCCCGCACATGCGCCCACAGGCCTGAGTGAAGTGAACAAGCCGCCTTTCGAGGCGGCTTTTTCTTGCCTGAAGGCTTATGTTGTGATTACTGGCCCTATCGCCGGCAAGCCGGCTCCCACAGGAGCGCCCCGGTACCCTGTGGGAGCCGGCTTGCCGGCGATAGGGCCGCCGCAGACAGCCGATGACTCGAACGATTGAGGTAACCCCGTGACACCCGCAATGGCCCAGCAAGGCGCCGCCGGCATCGCCAGCGCCGTCGCCGAGAGCGTGCAATACCAGGGGCGCAAGACCGCCCGTCAAGGCAGCGAGCAACGCCGCCAGCTCATCCTCGACGCCGCCATGCGTATCGTCGTGCGTGACGGCGTACGCGGTGTTCGCCACCGCGCCGTGGCAGCGGAAGCGGGCGTCCCGTTGTCTGCCACCACCTATTACTTCAAGGACATCGAAGACCTGCTCACCGATACCTTCGCCCAATACGTCGAACGCAGTGCCGCCTACATGGCCAAATTGTGGGCCAATACCGAGGTGGTGCTGCGCCAGCTGCTCGCCCAGGGCGACGGTAGCGCGCAATCGCGGGCGCGGCTTGCCGACGAAGTGGCGCGCATGACGGCCGACTACGTTTCGCGGCAACTGCTCAACCGCCGTGACTTTCTGATGGCCGAGCAGGCCTTCCGCCAGGAGGCACTCTTGTGCCCCCGTCTGGCCGAGCTTGTGTGCGCCCATGAGCAGATCCTGCTGCATGGCACGCGGCAACTACTGGAGGTCGTCGGCTCGCGCCAGCCGGAGCAGGACGCCCAGATGTTGACGGCGATTATCGAGCAGATGGAATATCAGGGCCTGCTCAAGGATGCCGACGCGCAGGCCGATGGGCAGATGCTCGCTATGCTTACCCGTTACCTGCACCTGGTGTTGGCATCGGCCTGAGCTGAGATCGACCCTTCAAGGAGAACCTGATGAAAGCCTGGCGTGTGGTGTTGTTGACGTTGTCATTCCTGCTGCTGGGCGGTTGTCTGGTGACCTTCCATGAGCCGTTGCCGAGCAACCAGGCGGCGCCCAAGGCCTTGCTGGGCAAGTGGCGCAGCAAGGATGCCTGGGGCGAGCCGCTGCAACTGGTGATCAGCCGCAGTGGCGCCGATGCCTACAAGGCGGTGGCCACGGCCAAGGGCAAGAAGCCTGAAGAATATGTGTTTACCGTCTCGCGCCACGGCAACCGCTGGTATCTGTCGGCTGGGGTGCCAAAGCGCTTGGGCGGCAATTTTCTGATCGGCGGTTTCGACATCGTCGATGGCAAGGAGCTGGTGCTCTACAACCTCGACGTCGAGCAGGTAGAGCAGGCGGTGGAGAAGAAAGAACTGACCGGACGCAGTACCGAGGTGCCGGAAGACAACGGCGAGGGCGTGCTGATCGACAGCCCGTCCGCTCGGGTGCTGGCCTACCTGGATGACCCGGCCAACTCGGACCTGTTCGTCGAGGTGGCGCGCTTCCAACGCTCCGGCAAATGACCGTGCGGGCCTCATCGCCGGCACGCCGGCTCCCACAGGGAGCTCACAATATTCAAGGTTTGTGGGATCCCTGTGAGTCGGCTTGTCGTGGCGACGAACCGCGTCGATAGGGCCGGTACAGGCGCCCTGTTCTAGAAAGGAGTCCCCGGTGGACGAGTACCAGCAAACCATTCGCGCCCTGTCCGATCGCATCGTCGCGGCGCAGACCCCGATCCGTGTGCTCGACGCTGTGAAGTGGGACGACAACATTCGCCAAGGCTTCCTCAAGGCCAAGGGCAAGGAGCCACCGGCGGTAGACCGTGCCTATTACCAGTCACGTCCGCTGTCGTTCGACTCCAACGCAGTCAAGGCCGAGTTCCAGAGCATCGAGCGCGATATCACCCGGCAGTTGGGCCAGTTCAACCCGGTTGGGCAGATCATGCGGCGCATGTGCAAGGAATACCGCATGGTGGTGCGCATGCTCGAAGCGCGCGGTACCGAAGACTTCGGCCTGATCTCCCAGGAACTGTACGGCGCCGCCTCCGATGCCTTTCACGCCGGTGACCCGACACTGGCCGACCTGGGCCTGATGCTGTCGGATTACCTGAACAATATCGATGGCCGTGGCGACCTCAAGGACGAGCCCAAGAACCTCACCGCCAAGGAGGCCGTGGACATCCTCCAGCACCGACTGAACAAGGTGTTCGGCGAGGCCGAGGAAACCATCCGCGTGTTCGAGTCCGACGGTATCGTCGCCGACGCGGCGGCGGGTGCCGACTACATCAAGATTCGCGCCGACGCCATGTTCAACAGCCGCGATGTGCGCGCGCTGGAAGTGCATGAAGGGCTGGTGCACGTGGGTACCACGCTCAATGGCCTGAACCAGCCGATCTGTACCTTCCTGGCCAAGGGCCCACCCTCGTCGACGGTGACCCAGGAAGGCCTGGCTATTCTCATGGAGGTGATCGCCTTCGCTTCCTACCCCAGCCGCCTGCGCAAGCTCACCAACCGTACCCGCGCCATCCACATGGTCGAGGAGGGCGCCGACTTTCTCCAGGTGTTCGAGTTCTTCCGCTGCCAGGGCTTCGAAATGGCGCAGAGCTACAGCAATGCCAGTCGGGTGTTCCGTGGCTCGGTGCCCGATGGCCTGCCATTTACCAAGGACTTGTCCTATCTCAAGGGCTTCATCATGGTTTACAACTACATTCAGTTGGCCGTTAAGAAGGGCAAGCTGGAGCAGATTCCGCTGCTGTTCTGTGGCAAGACCACCCTGGAAGACATGCGCACCCTTCGCCAACTGGTCGAAGAGGGCCTGGTCGAGCCGCCCAAGTACCTGCCTGAACAGTTCCGCGACCTCAACGCCCTGTCGGCGTGGATGTGCTTCTCCAACTTCCTCAACCACCTGAGCCTGGATCGCATTGAAGCCGACTACGCGAACATTCTCTGAGCGCTGCCGCCTGCTGGCCCTGGGCTTGCTCCTGCTGGGGCTTGGCGGTTGCAGCAGCCTGCTGTTCTACCCCGAGCCGGGCCAGGCGTTCACCCCCGAGCGGGCCAAGCTTCAATACCGTGATATCACCCTCACTACTTCCGATGGAGTACGCCTGCACGGGTGGTGGTTGCCGGTGAAGACAGGTGTCGCGGTCAAGGGGACGGTACTGCACCTGCACGGTAACGGCGGTAACTTGCCCGGCCACCTTGGCGGCAGCTACTGGTTGCCGGAACAGGGCTATCAGGTGCTGATGATCGACTACCGCGGTTATGGCCTGTCCCAGGGGCAACCCGGCTTGCCGGAGGTTTATGAAGATATCGCAGCCGCCATGGCCTGGCTCGACCAGGCCCCCGAGGTCAAAGGCACACCCCTGGTGCTGCTGGGGCAGAGTCTCGGCGGAGCGATGGCCATCCACTATCTGGCAGGGCACCCCGAACAGCGTCAGCGCTTCAGTGCGTTGGTGTTCGATGGTGTCCCGGCCAGTTACCGTGATGTCGGCCGTTATGCTCTGAGTACCTCATGGCTGACCTGGCCACTGCAGGTACCGTTGTCCTGGCTGGTGCCGGACGGCGACAGCGCGATTCGCTCGATCGAGCAACTTGCCAGCCCGCCCAAGCTGTTCTTCCACAGCATCGACGATACCTTGGTGCCGATGGGCAACGGCATTCGCCTGTACCAGCACGCACCGCCACCGCGTGTGCTGCAACTGACCCGTGGCGGCCATGTACAGACCTTCGCCGACCCGGTGTGGCGCCAGGTGATGCTCCGCTTTCTGGATGACCCCAGCCATTTCAACGGCCTGCGGCGGCTTGCCGAAGTGCCCAACTACCCTGACGAGAAGAACAAGCAATGAGTGAAGAACGCAACGCCATCCCACTGATCCTGACCGGTGTTGGTAGCATCATCGTGACGGTGGGGGCTCTCTGGTATTACGGCTACCTGCATTTCGCCAAGCCGGAGGATGCGCTGCTGCTGCAAGACTTCACCATGCTCAAGACCGTGCCGGGCGAAGATTACAAGGTCTCGCTGGAGCCTGCGGCGCAGGTGGCCCAATGCATGGATGGCGTGTTGGTGCTGTTCGATACGCAGCAGAAGGGCTTGACCGGGGTGCTGGTGGACAACCGCAAGCGTGCGGTGCGCTGCATGGGGGAGGAGACCCCGCAGCAGGTGCAGTGATGCGACTGACCCTATCGCCGGCAAGCCGGCTCCCACAGGTTCCCCACAATACGGAAGGCTTGTGGAGAACCTGTGGGAGCCGGCTTGCCGGCGACAGGGGCTGCTTAGCCAACAAAAAGCCCCGCATCGATCGCGGGGCTTTTGTTTCAGACACCCTGGCCGCTTACCGCTGGCTCACAGAACGCGGTGCAACCGGTTGGTTGTCATTGGAGATGGTCACCTCCACCCGACGGTTCTGAGCACGGCCCGAGTTGCTCGCGTTGTCCGCCACCGGGTACTCCTTGCCATATCCCTGGGCGACGATGCGCGCCGGGTCGACTCCAGCACGTACCAGCGCCATACGCACGGCAGCCGCGCGGCGCTCGGAGAGCGTCTGGTTGTAGTTGGCCGAACCTACGCTGTCGGTGTAGCCCTCGACGATGACCTTGCGCTCAGGGTTTTCCTGAAGGAACTGGGCCAGCTTGGTGACGTTGGGCAAGGCACTGCTCTTGAGCTCGGCCTTGTTGAAGTCGAACAGCACGTCGCCGAAGGTCACAAGCGTGCCGCGGTCGGTCTGCTTGGCGTTCAGGCTGTCCTGCAGCTTGGCGATCTGAGCGTCGCGGGCGTCGAGCTTGGCCTTGGCGCGCTCGGCGGACGCGTTCTTCAACTCGTTTTCGGCGCTACGCAGGGCAATGGTCTGCTTGGCCACCTCGACGCGCTGGTTGGTGAGGTAGGCCAACTGGTCGACCTTCTCGTTGTTCTCGCGCTCCATGAAGGCTTTGTCGGCCTTGTTCAGCCAGTCCTGGGCGTCCTTGGTTTCAAGGGCCGCGACCTTGCTCGACTGCGGGTCGCTCTGCAGCGTGGAGAAGTTGGTGCGGGCCGACTCCAGGTTGGGGTTCGGATCATGGGAGCAGGCAGCGAGACCGACGCTCAGGGCCAGCAGGGCGGGAATCATGACGTAATTGCGCATAGTGTTCATCCTTTGATCGATTGCGAAGGCTCAGGTTGGGGTGCCGCGCTCATTGAGCGCTGCGCATGCCTTCCTGACGCACGTCCTGGACGCCCTGACGGGCCTCCTGCACGGCCTTCTCGGCCTTGGCTGCCTGGGCTTTGCGTTCGGCGAGGCGAGCGTCCCACTCGGCCTGCTCGGCCAGGCGCTTGGCTTCGTCGTATTTTTTGTCGTGCATGGCTATTTCGGCCTGTTTGAACTTGTCCTGCGCCGCTTTCATTTCCACGGCGGCAAACTCGGTGCCGCCAGCGCTGACGGCGGAGTTCACGGCGGACTGGGTCACGGCGTACTGCTCGGTCGGCGGATTGCCTGCACAGCCGGCCAGGACCAGGCTACTGCCCAGGGCCAGCGCGGCCAGCTTGAGTCCGCGCACATGGGGGGATGAGAGTTTCGCGGTGCGGGTCTTCATGGTGGTCAGCTCCATTGGATCACTCCTGATAACGACAATGTCCGTAGCAGTCCATCGCTCAATCCCTGGCCTCTGTCCGCACTTTCGCTGAACGGTGCACGACGGCAGGTGTGCAGGGTTTTAGCGTGATGGCTATTGGCTGTGACCGAAGGCAATTTTGAATGGTTCAGAAAAAAATCCAGCTATTTCTGACTGCTCGGTCAGCGGTTTTTGCGGGAACTTTTCAAGGCGGGCGGGGGTATTCCGGGCCTTGGAGCAAGCCCGGAACAGTAGGGGAGGTATCAGTTGCCGGTGTCTTCGCCGGGGTTGCTGAGGTCGCGCAGGTGACGACGGGAGAGCGCCAGGAAGCGGGGTGTAGAGCCGATGTCTTCGTACAGCGGGTCGCCTTCTTCGTCAGTGGATATGACCTTCTGGCCCTGCACGTACGGGAAGCTTGCTTCCAGTTCTTCGAGCGCGGCGGCTACCAGTTCGCCTAGCAGTTCCTCGGCGGTGCGCTTGGGGTACATGTCGATGAGTGCAGCCAGGCGGGCCTCGGACTCCAGGTCCAGGTGCAGGCTATGACCAGTGGGGCTCAGGGTGCCTGCGGCATTCTGCTCCCAGTGCTGGGCGAGTTCGCGGATTTTCATGATGACCTCTGTGGACGCCTAAAGGCTGCATTGCATCGGACTGTTCACCACTTACTTTAGTTTGCTTTGCCCGATCCCGGCTTGCCATGGCGCCTCGCCTGTGGGCACTCTTGGGCATGTGCTGTTTCCTGGGCAGAGCGCGGGCCAGCCGCGCCGAAGAGAGGGCCAATGACCGATATCGATGTGCGCTTGCGTGAAGATGTCCATCTGTTGGGGGAGTTGCTCGGCGAAACCATCCGCCAGCAGCATGGTGAGGCGTTCCTGCAGAAGATCGAGGATATCCGCCACAGTGCCAAGGCCGACCGCCGCGGCCCCGGTGAGCAACTGAGTTCGACCCTCGGCGACCTTGCCGAGGACGACCTGCTACCGGTGGCGCGGGCGTTCAACCAGTTCCTCAATCTCGCCAACATGGCCGAGCAGTACCAACTCATTCGCCGCCGCGACGCCGAGCAGGGAGAGCCCTTCGAGGCGCGGGTGCTGCCGGAGTTGCTGGCGCGCCTGAAGCAGGCGGGGCACAAGGACGATGCCTTGGCCCGGCAGTTGGCCAAGCTCGATATCCAGTTGGTGCTGACCGCACACCCCACCGAAGTTGCCCGCCGTACGCTGATCCAGAAGTACGACGCCATCGCCGGCCAGTTGGCCGCGCAGGACCACCGCGACCTGACGCCCGTCGAACGCCAACAGGTGCGCGAGCGCCTGCGCAGGTTGATCGCCGAGGCCTGGCACACCGAAGAAATCCGCCGCACCCGGCCCACCCCCGTGGATGAAGCCAAATGGGGCTTCGCGGTTATCGAGCATTCCCTGTGGCACGCCATCCCCAGCCACCTGCGCAAGGTCGACAAGGCGCTGTTCGAGGCCACTGGCCTGCGTTTGCCGTTGGAAGCCGCGCCAATTCGCTTTGCCTCCTGGATGGGTGGCGACCGCGACGGCAACCCTAACGTCACCGCTACCGTCACCCGTGAAGTGCTGCTGCTGGCCCGCTGGATGGCGGCCGACCTGTTCTTGCGTGATATCGATGCGTTGGCTGCGGAGCTCTCGATGCAGCAGGCCAGCAGCGCCTTGCGCGAGCAGGTTGGTGACAGCGCCGAGCCCTACCGGGCGGTGCTCAAGCATTTGCGCGACCGCCTGCGGGCAACCCGTGCCTGGGCACATTCCTCCTTGGCCAGCTCCCAACCGGCCAGCGCCGATGTGCTGGTGGACAACCGTGACCTGATCGCTCCGCTGGAGCTGTGCTACCACTCGCTGCACGAATGCGGCATGGGCGTGATCGCCGATGGCCCGTTGCTCGACAGCTTGCGCCGGGCCGTGACCTTCGGCCTGTTCCTCGGGCGCCTGGACGTGCGCCAGGATGCCGCTCGGCACCGTGATGCGCTGTCGGAAATCACCGATTACCTCGGCCTGGGCAGCTATGGCGATTGGGATGAAGAGCAGCGTATCGCCTTCCTGCAGGCCGAACTGAAGAACCGTCGGCCATTGTTGCCCGCACATTTCCAGCCCCAGGCAGACACCGCCGAAGTGCTCGCCACCTGCCGTGAAATCGCTGCGGCGCCGGGTGCGTCGCTGGGTTCCTATGTGATTTCCATGGCTGGCGCCGCCTCCGATGTGCTGGCCGTGCAGCTGCTGCTCAAGGAAGCCGGGCTGACCCGGCCCATGCGCGTGGTGCCACTGTTCGAAACCCTGGCTGATCTGGACAATGCCGGGCCGGTCATGGAGCGTCTGCTGGGCCTGCAGGGCTACCGTGCAGGCCTGCGTGGGCCGCAGGAAGTGATGATCGGCTATTCCGACTCGGCCAAGGACGCCGGCACCACTGCCGCGGCCTGGGCCCAGTACCGCGCCCAGGAGAGCCTGGTGCGCATCTGCCGCGAGCACCAGGTCGAACTGCTGCTATTCCATGGCCGGGGTGGCACCGTGGGCCGCGGCGGTGGCCCGGCCCATGCGGCTATCCTGTCGCAGCCACCGGGTTCGGTGGCCGGGCGTTTCCGTACCACCGAGCAGGGCGAGATGATCCGCTTCAAGTTCGGCTTGCCGGGCATCGCCGAGCAGAACCTCAACCTTTACCTGGCGGCGGTACTCGAAGCCACCTTGTTGCCACCGCCGCCGCCACAGCCGGCGTGGCGCGAGCTGATGGACCAACTGGCGGCCGATGGTCTGCAAGCTTACCGCGGGGTGGTGCGCGAAAATCCCGATTTCGTCGAGTATTTCCGCCAGTCCACGCCTGAGCAGGAGCTTGGGCGCCTGCCGCTGGGCAGCCGCCCGGCCAAGCGCCGCGCCGGGGGCATCGAGAGCCTGCGGGCGATTCCATGGATATTCGGCTGGACCCAGACGCGCCTCATGCTGCCCGCATGGCTGGGTTGGGAGACAGCGTTGAGCAACGCTCTGGCGCGCGGGCAGGGCGAGTTGCTGGCGCAGATGCGCGAACAATGGCCATTCTTCCGCACCCGCATCGACATGCTGGAGATGGTCCTGGCCAAGGCCGATGCACAAATCGCCGAGGCCTACGACCAACGTCTGGTGCAACCGGGCTTGCTTCCTTTAGGTGTGCACCTGCGCGACCTATTGTCGCAGTCCTGCCAGGTGGTGGTGGGCCTGACCGGGCAGCCGGTGCTACTGGCGCACAGCCCGGAGACGCGTGAATTCATCAGCCTGCGCAACACCTATCTGGACCCGCTGCACCGCCTGCAGGCCGAGCTGCTGGCGCGCTCGCGCAGCCGAGAAGCCGCTCTGGACAGCCCGTTGGAGCAGGCCTTGCTGGTGACCGTGGCGGGTATCGCAGCGGGCCTGCGTAACACCGGCTGACGCGTTGTGGAGCTGCCCGAACCAGGCGTCGCCGCCTGGGCCAGGGCAAGGCGGGAAGGGTGGTTGCGCCCGGCGCAACCACCCTTGGCCGAGGCTATCGATGGCGCATTCCTGCAACTTTGGGACGCTTGTCTGGCTGCCGAGCGCTGTGTATCTTGAGCAGCCTTCTGACCGATTTATGGTCATACCCGATTTTCCGGACTTGGCCCTGGTTGCCGAATCCATTGAATTTCATAAAAAAATTTGAGGAGCACGAGATGCGCGTAATTCTGCTGGGAGCTCCCGGGGCCGGTAAAGGTACTCAGGCAAAGTTCATCACCGAGAAGTTCGGTATTCCACAGATCTCCACCGGTGACATGCTGCGTGCCGCCGTCAAGGCCGGCACCCCACTGGGCCTGGAACTGAAGAAAGTCATGGATGCTGGCCAGCTGGTCTCCGACGAGCTGATCATCAGCCTGGTCAAGGAGCGCATCGCCCAGCCTGATTGCGTCAATGGCTGCCTGTTCGACGGCTTCCCGCGGACCATTCCGCAGGCTGAAGCCATGGTCGCGGCCGGTGTCGATATCGACGCCGTGGTCGAAATCGCCGTCGACGACGAAGAAATCGTCGGCCGCATGGCGGGCCGCCGTGTGCACCTGGCCTCGGGCCGCACCTACCACATTCAGTACAACCCGCCGAAAGTGGAAGGCAAGGACGACGTCACCGGCGAAGACCTGATCCAGCGCGACGACGACAAGGAAGAAACCGTGCGTCACCGCCTGTCGGTCTACCACAGCCAGACCAAGCCCCTGGTGGACTTCTACCAGAAGCTGTCGGCTGCCAACGCCGGCAAGCCGAAGTACAGCCACATCGAAGGCGTGGGTTCGGTCGAAGCAATCACCGCCAAGGTCCTGGCAGCCCTGAGCTGATCCAGCACCATGCGTAACAACGGCCCGCTTGCGGGCCGTTGTCGTTTATACTGCCGCTCTTTTCACTTGCACCTGGATACCCGTTCGATGACCACCCTGCTGGCCCTGGATACCGCCACCGAAGCCTGTTCCGTCGCGCTGCTGCATGATGGCAAGGTAACCAGCCATTACGAGGTGATCCCGCGCATGCACGCGCAGAAGCTGCTGCCGATGATCAAGCAGCTGCTGGGCGACTCCGGCGTGGCCCTGAACGCCCTCGACGCCATTGCCTTCGGCCGTGGCCCAGGCGCCTTCACCGGCGTGCGCATTGCAATCGGTGTGGTACAGGGCCTGGCCTTTGCGCTGCAGCGCCCGGTGCTGCCAGTGTCCAACCTGGCCGCGTTGGCCCAGGGGGCACTGCGCGAGCATGGCGTCCAGCAGGTGGCGGCGGCCATCGATGCGCGCATGGACGAAGTGTACTGGGGCTGCTTTCAGGCGGTGGACGGCGAAATGCGTCTGCAAGGCCTGGAAGCCGTGCTGCCACCGGAGCGCGTTGCCTTGCCGCAAGGCAGCAGCGGCGACTGGTATGGCGCCGGTACCGGCTGGGGCTACGCCGAGCGCCTGGCGGTCAAAGCCAGTGCCAGTAACCCGGCAGCGCTGCCCAATGCCCTGGATATTCTGAGCCTGGCGCGCTTCGCTTGGGCCCGCGGCGAGGCCATCGTCGCCGAGCAGGCGCAACCTGTGTACTTGCGCGATAATGTAGCTACGCCTAAAGCACGTTGAGTGCTGTTCGTCGGTTATCGCGGTTGTCGATAAAACCTTTGGCGTGAACTGTGGTCCAGTTATCACTCGAGCATTAGCGACGGAACTCTGATGCTGCTAAATTGCCATCATTGGTCCTGAGTGCTCACTTCATGCGTATCGACGGTTTCTCATCGCAGTCCTACCCGGTCAAGCGCGCACCGCGCAAAGCAGCGGTGCGCGATGAGGCCATCGACGATGCCGAACTGATCGAAGAAGGCGAAGTGGTTCAGGAGACGGCACCACGCCGCCGCACTGGTGGCCTGCCAGCACGCCAGCAGGACATGGTCTTCCCTCGCGCCCGCGACCGCCGTACTGCAACGGCGCTGGCCAGCTACCTCAGCACCGCCGGCTTCACCGACTGGGACATGGAAGTAATGGGGCTCGACCTGTACATTTGAGGGATGAACCCATCCCACCTGCCTTATTTTCTCGGTTGCCCGTCATGGAGCGAAAGCGCCTGGCGCGATTACCTGTATCCCGCTGACGCCCGCACCACCGAATACCTTGGCCTGTATAGCCAGGTGTTCAATGCGGTCGAGGGCAACACCACCTTCTATGCCCGCCCTGCGCCTGCCACTGTCGCGCGCTGGGCCCAGGCCATGCCCGAGCACTTTCGCTTCACCGCCAAGTTTCCCCGTGACGTCAGCCATGAAGGCGACCTGCGCGATCGGCTCGATGCGGCATGCGACTTCAGCCGATTGCTCGCACCGCTGGGCCGGCGCGTGGCGCCTTACTGGCTACAATTGCCGGCCCAGTTCGGCCCGACTCGCCTGGCGGAACTGAGCCATTTCCTTGACGAGGTCGGCGTCCCGGTGGCCGTGGAGGTGCGTAACCAGGCCTTCTTCGCCAAGGGCGAGGACGAACGCTTGCTCAATCGCTTGCTGCGTGAGCGCGGCGTTGAGCGCATATGCCTCGACCCACGTGCACTGTTCAGCTGCACCTCGAGAGAGGCCGCGGTGCTCGATGCACAAGCCAAGAAACCCAAGGTGCCGCCGCGCCCTGCAGCCTTCAGCCAATATCCGCAGGTGCGTTTCATCGGCCACCCTGACCTCGAAGCCAACGAGTCATTCCTCACGCCGTGGGTGGAAAAGGTCGCTGGCTGGATCGAAGAAGGCCGCAGCCCCTACATATTCCTGCATACCTCCGACAACCGCCTCGCTGCCGCGCTTGCGCGACGTTTTCACCAACGGCTGATGACGCGCCTGCCCGGCCTGCCAGCTTTGCCGGAATTGCCGCGCGCGCCCGAGGTCGAACAACTGGGACTACTCTGACCTTTCCCCGACCACCCGGAGGTTGTGACCATGGATGTACAAACCCTGCGTGCCGAAGCGTTCAAGGCGCTGCACGAGCGTGATGGCGCCTTCGTCATCCCCAACCCTTGGGATGCCGGATCCGCCAAGCTCCTGGCCAGCCTGGGCTTCGAGGCGCTGGCCACGACCAGTGCCGGCCTTGCCTTCAGCCTTGGGCGGCCGGATGCCGAGGGCGCCTTGAGCCTGGATGAAACGCTCGACAACGCCGGGCACATCGTCGACGCCACCGCCTTGCCAGTTGCTGCCGACCTGGAAAACGGCTTCGGCGACTTGCCCGATGACTGCGCCCAGACCATTCTGCGGGCCGCTGAAACGGGTCTGGTGGGCGGCTCCATCGAAGATGCCAGCGGCCGCAGCGATGCACCCATCTATGACTTCGGCCTTGCCGTGGAGCGAGTGCGTGCCGCCGTGCAGGCCGCACGCAGCCTGCCATTTCCGTTTACCCTCTGTGCCCGCGCGGAAAACCTCCTGCACGGGCGGATGGACCTGGATGACACCATTCTGCGCCTGCAAGCCTATGCCGAAGCGGGCGCCGATGTGTTGTATGCACCAGGCCTGCGCAGCATCGACGAAATTCGTGCGGTGGTGCAGGCCGTGGCACCGAAACCGGTGAACGTGTTGATGGGGCTGGCGGGTGTGCCGCTGAGCGTCAATCAGTTGCAGGACCTGGGCGTGCGCCGTATCAGCGTGGGTTCGTCGTTGGCCCGTGCGGCGCTGGGGGCGTTCCAGCGGGCGGCGCTGGAAATTCGTGACCAAGGGACGTTCGGTTATGGGCAGGAGGCGTTGCCCTTCGCCCAGCTCAACGACCTGTTCCGCCGCTGAGGCGGCGTGCGCGTCCTGGCCTGGTTGTGTGGCCTGCTGTTGCTGGCGGCGGGCGTGGCCTCGCAATTCGGCTGGCGCCTGCCGAACGCCTGGAACCCCTGGGCGGCGCTGGATGTGCGCCAGCCGCCCAACTTGTTGACCCCCTACAAGCTTTCACGCTTGCGCAACGACCCAGGCTTGTGTCGCCAGGCCCTGGAAACCAGTGAGCTGCGCTACAAGGCGCAGGCCGACAGCCCCGCAAGCGCCAACTGCCCACTGCAGGATGTGTGGCGTATCGAGCAGGGCCAAGCGCGCCTGAGCAGCAGTTTTCTCGCCAGCTGCCCACTCGCGGTGGCCTATGCGTTGTTCGAAGTGCATGGGCTGCAGCCGGCAGCGCAACGGATATTTGGCCAGCCTGTGGCACAGGTTGAGCACCTGGGCAGCTTCGCCTGCCGCAATGTCTATCACCGCAAGCAGGGCCGGCCGAGCCAGCACGCCACGGCGAATGCGCTGGATATCAGCGGTTTTCGCCTGCAGAACGGTGAGCGCATCGTGCTGGCGCGGGACTGGCAGGGAGACGGGGACAAGGCGCGGTTCCTGCGCGAGGTTCGGCAGGCCGCGTGTGAAAGCTTCAATACGGTACTAGGCCCGGACTACAATGCCGCCCACCACAACCACTTTCATCTGGACATGGGGCATTGGCAGGTCTGCCGCTGATCTCAGGCGTGGACGCGGACGTTGTTCAGTACCACCGGGCGTGCCCAGTGGATGTCGAACTCCAGGTCGTTCTGCTGCTGGGCGAGGGTTGCGGGCTCGAAGGGCTCGGGCGCCGGGTCGAGCAGGTTCATCTCGAACTCGGCAATCGGCAGGTGCAGGGGGCGTGGCGAGGGTGCAGGGCCAGGCTGTGGAGACGGCTGACCTTGGCTCATGACCACGGGCCGCAGCCAGGTGTTGCTGATGTCGAGCTGGCGCTGTTGCTGGATCATGTCGGCGGTGCTGAAAGGCTTCGGAGCCGGCTCCAGCAAGCTGGCCTCGAGTTCCGCCTTGGGCAGGAACAGCGGTTCGGGTGGTGCGACGATAGTGTCGTGCACAGAGCAGGCGCGCTGGGCGTCGATCAGAGCCAGGGCTTTGGCTCCACCGATTGGTTCGCCACTTTCCTGGTCGTATTGCACCATTGCCTGGCTGACGCTGTCGGGTTCCTGCCCTTGCTGCTCGGCCATGGCGCGTGCAAAGAAATCCTGCCACAGGTGGCTGACGCCCCCGAGTGCCTGGGTATTCTGCCGACCGTAGTTGCCGACAGGCGACAGGTAGGTCAAGCCGATGGGAAGAGTATCTGTCATGGCAGTCGCGCGCGTTGTGCTCTGGCAGAATAGCGGGATATTGCCTGTATCGGCCGGTACGGCCGATTCATTAAGGGCTTGGTTCGTTTTTTTAGGTGTGGACGATGGAAGAGCAAGGCACGGGTATCAGGGTCGAAGCGATGTCGGCTGAGTACGCGCAACAGGCCACGGTATGGGCCGAGCGCCTGGGCCTGCCGTTGCAGGACGATGACGCCGGCTTCGCCGTGCAGGTAGGCGCCGAAGGGTTGCAGATCCAGCAGTTGGGCCCGCAGGCACCCGGGCCGGTGCGGGTGGACTTCGTCGAAGGCCAGGCAGCGCATCGGCGCCAGTTTGGCGGTGGCAACGGGCAGATGATCGCCAAGGCCGTGGGCATTTCCCAAGGCGTGCGGCCGCAGGTACTGGATGCCACCGCTGGGTTGGGCAAGGATGCGTTCGTGCTGGCAAGCCTGGGTTGCCAGATGACCCTGATCGAACGTCAGCCGCTGATAGCCGCCTTGCTGGAGGATGGCCTGGCACGGGCCCGTGCGGATGAGGAAGTGGGCCCTATCGTCGGGCGCATGCGCCTGCTGACCGGCAATGCCATCGAGCGCATGCGCGCCTGGGAAGGGGAGGCGCCGCAGGTGATCTATCTCGACCCGATGTTCCCGCACCGGGACAAGAGCGCACTGGTGAAGAAAGAAATGCGCGTGTTCAGGCCCTTGGTCGGCGATGACCTGGATGCGCCGGCGTTGCTCGAGGCCGCGCTTGCCCTGGCCAGTCACCGGGTGGTGGTGAAGCGGCCGCGCAAGGCGCCGATCATCGACGGGCCGAAGCCGAGCCATAGCCTGGAAGGCAAGTCGAGCCGGTATGACATCTATCCCAAGAAAGCGCTGAAGGCTTGATCCGGATGCGGTGCTGAATCGACTGGTCCTATCGCCGGCAAACCGGCTCCCATACGCAGCCCCACCGCTCTCAGGCGCTGTGGGGTATCTGAGGGGGCCGGCTTGCCGGCGATAGGGCCAGTACTGTCAGCCACGAATCAAGGCTGGAATGCCCGAATGAACACCCCAACCACCTCGCGAACATGCGCCTCGGCCTCTTCCCCCACAAGCGGCCCCGCACACCCCAGCAGCAACCGGTAGTCCGGCGCGCCCTTGACCAGGCAGAAAAAGTGTTCGGCCGCCCTCAACGGATTGTCGATGCGCAATAGCCCGCGCTCGTCGACCCCGCGCAACAGTGCTTCCATCCCCGCCAGCACGCGCTTGGGCCCGGCCTCGTAGAAGAACTCGCCAAAGCTCGGATCCTGGCCGCCCTGGGCCATGATCAAGCGGCTCAGCTTGACCGCTTCGTCACTGCTGACCAGCGCCTGGAAGCCTCGGGCAATGCTCAGCAACACCTCTTCAACCGCGGCACCTTCGGGGTACTCGAAGATCAGGTCGGGCAGCTGGTTCTGGCAGGTCGCCATGACCGCCGAGCCGAACAGGGTCTGCTTGTCGTTGAAGTGGCTGTAGACGGTGAGTTTCGAAACACCTGCCGCCGTAGCGACCGCATCCATGCTGGTGTTGGCATAGCCAAGGCTGAGGAACAGTGTCTTGGCGGCTTCGAGGATCGCCTCGCGCTTGGCGAGGTCCTTGGGCCGGCCTGGGCCGATAGGTGCGTCGTTGGGCATTGGAGTCCGCATCTGTTTGAAGGGGCGCACATCTTACCGGCTAAGGCGGCTTCCGGCTGTAGGGGGCGACCAATCGTTAATGTTGATTTTCTTTCCGACGCTGGCTTCCCGGCCTCGGTTCCCTGACTTAATATACTCGCCAGTATAAATATTCGATGCGCCCGTCGCGAAAGGATTCATCATGTTGCGTCATGCCTTGTCCCTCGCTTTGCCCGCTGCCGCCGTATTGCTGCTCGCAGCCTGTGGCCAGGAGGCTGCGGCGCCCGCCGCGCCGCGCCCGGCCCTGGTGGTCCAGCCGCAGCCGGCCGAAGCCGCCGCCGACAGCTACCCCGGTGAAGTGCGCGCGCGCTTCGAGCCAGAGCTGGCCTTTCGCATTGGCGGCAAGGTGAGCAAGCGGCTGGTGGAGGAGGGGCAACGGGTCAAGGCCGAGCAGCCGCTGGCCGAGCTCGATCCCCAGGACGTGCGCTTGCAACTGGAAGCCAACCGCGCCCAGATGGCCGCCGCCGAAGCCAACCTGTCGCTGGTGCGCACCGAGCGTGACCGCTACCAGAAACTGCTGGAGCGGCAGATGGTCAGCCACTCCCAGTACGA
Organism: Pseudomonas sp. KU43P; assembly: GCF_033095865.1. Classification (NCBI taxonomy): domain Bacteria; kingdom Pseudomonadati; phylum Pseudomonadota; class Gammaproteobacteria; order Pseudomonadales; family Pseudomonadaceae; genus Pseudomonas; species Pseudomonas sp. KU43P. The sequence continues at coordinate 1,270,579 of NZ_AP019365.1, forward strand.
CAATGCCGAGAACCTCTACCGCGCCGGCCTGGCCCGCCTGAAGCAGGCCAAGGCCGAATTCGATGTGGCCGGCAACCAGGCTGAATACGCTGTGTTGCGCGCACCACAGGCTGGGGTCATCGCCAAGCGCCAGGTCGAGGTCGGCCAGGTGGTTGCCGCCGGACAAACGGTGTTCACCCTGGCCGCCGACGGCGAGCGCGAGGTTGCCATCGGCCTGCCAGAGCAGCAGTTCGCCCGATTTGCCGTAGGCCAGCAGGTCAGTGTCGAGCTGTGGTCGCACCCTAACCAGCGCTTCGAAGGCCGCATACGTGAGTTGTCGCCCGCTGCCGACCCGCGGTCACGCACCTTCGCGGCGCGCATCGCCTTCACCTCGGCCAAGGCGCCGGCCGAGCTTGGGCAGAGTGCGCGGGTATTCATCGCTCATGAAGGCGTGATCCCGTTGTCGGTGCCGTTGTCGGCGGTGACGGCAGAAAACGGCCAGGCCTATGTCTGGCGGGTCAAGCAGGACAGCCGCCTGGAGCGCGCCGTGGTGCGCCTCGGGGCCTACGGGGCAGATAGCGTGCCGGTGCTCGAAGGCCTCGAGCCGGGCGACTGGGTGGTCGCCGCCGGCGGCCATGTGCTGCGCGAAGGGCAGGAGGTGCGACCTGTGGATCGCACCAATCGTGTGGTGAACCTGACGGCCAAGGAGTAAGTCCCGATGGGTTTCAACCTTTCCGCCTGGGCGCTGCGCAATCGCCAGATCGTACTGTTCCTGATGATCCTGCTGGCTGTCATCGGCGCCATGTCCTACACCAAGCTGGGCCAGAGCGAAGACCCGCCATTCACCTTCAAGGCCATGGTCATCCGCACCCTGTGGCCGGGGGCTACGGCCGAGGAAGTGTCGCGCCAGGTCACCGAGCGCATCGAAAAGAAACTGATGGAAACCGGCGAGTACGAGAAGATCGTCTCGTTCTCTCGGCCGGGTGAGTCGCAGGTCACCTTCATGGCCCGCGACTCGCTGCATTCCAAGGACATTCCCGAGCTGTGGTACCAGATCCGCAAGAAGGTTTCGGACATTCGCCACACCTTGCCGCCGGAAATCCAGGGGCCATTCTTCAACGACGAGTTCGGTACCACCTTTGGCAATATCTACGCGCTGTCCGGTAGCGGCTTCGACTACGCGGTGCTCAAGGATTACGCCGACCGCATCCAGATCCAGCTGCAGCGGGTGAAGGACGTGGGCAAGGTCGAGCTGATCGGCCTGCAGGACGAGAAGATCTGGATCGAGCTGTCCAACCTCAAGCTGGCCACCCTCGGCGTGCCGCTGGAAGCGGTGCAGCAGGCGCTGCGAGAACAGAATGCGGTGAGCACTGCCGGCTTCTTCGAGACCCCCAGCGAACGCCTGCAATTGCGGGTCAGTGGGCGTTTCGACAGTGTCGAGCAAATTCGCCAGTTCCCCATTCGGGTGGGGGATCGCACCTTCCGCATCGGTGATGTCGCCGACGTACACCGCGGCTTCAACGACCCACCTGCGCCGCGCATGCGCTTCATGGGCGAAGACGCCATCGGCCTGGCGGTGTCTATGAAGGATGGCGGTGACATCCTTGTGCTCGGCAAGGCCCTGGAGGGCGAGTTCGAACGCCTGGCGCGCAATCTGCCGGCCGGCATGGAACTGCGCAAGGTGTCGGATCAGCCAGCCGCAGTGAAGGCCGGCGTGGGCGAATTTGTGCAGGTGCTGGTCGAGGCGTTGGTAATTGTATTGCTGGTGAGTTTCTTCTCGCTCGGCCTGCGTACCGGCCTGGTGGTGGCGCTGGCCATTCCGCTGGTGCTGGCCATGACCTTCGCCGCCATGCACTACTTCGGCATCGGCCTGCACAAGATCTCGCTCGGGGCGCTGGTGCTGGCCCTGGGCTTGCTGGTCGATGACGCGATCATTGCCGTGGAAATGATGGCTATCAAGATGGAGCAGGGGTTCGACCGGCTCAAGGCGGCCAGTTACGCCTGGACCAGCACGGCCTTTCCGATGCTCACCGGCACGCTGATTACTGCTGCCGGCTTCCTCCCCATTGCCACCGCCGCCTCCAGCACCGGTGAATACACCCGTTCGATTTTCCAGGTGGTGACCATCGCGCTGCTGACTTCGTGGGTGGCGGCCGTGGTGTTCGTGCCCTACCTGGGTGAACGTTTGTTGCCGGACCTGGCGAAGCTGCATGCGGCCCGCCATGGCAACGGCGCGCCAGACCCTTACGGCACACCGTTCTATCAGCGCGTTCGGCGCGTGGTGGAGTGGTGCGTGCGGCGGCGCAAGACGGTGATCCTGCTGACCATCGCGGCCTTTGTCGGTAGCATCCTGCTGTTTCGTTTCGTGCCCCAGCAGTTCTTCCCGGCCTCCGGGCGCCCGGAGCTGATGGTCGACCTGAAACTGGCCGAAGGCGCGTCGCTGGCCAATACCGCCGAGCGGGTCAAGCAGCTGGAGGCGCTGCTCAAGCAGCAGGACGGCATCGACAATTACGTGGCCTATGTCGGCACCGGTTCGCCGCGCTTCTACCTGCCGCTGGACCAGCAATTACCGGCGGCCAGTTTTGCCCAGTTCGTGGTGCTGGCCAAGTCGATGGAAGATCGCGAGCGCCTGCGCAGTTGGCTGATCGATACCATGGACCAGCAGTTCCCTGACCTGCGCGCCCGCGTTACCCGCCTGGAAAACGGCCCGCCCGTGGGCTACCCAGTGCAGTTCCGGGTCACCGGCGAGCATATCGAGAAGGCCCGTGCACTGGCGCGCGAGGTGGCCGACAAGGTGCGCGAGAACCCGCATGTGGTGAACGTTCACCTGGACTGGGAAGAACCAAGCAAGGCTGTATTCCTTGAAATCGATCAGGACCGTGCGCGCGCCTTGGGCGTGAGTACATCGAGGCTGGCGAGCTTCCTGCAAAGCTCGCTCACCGGTACCACCGTCAGCCAGTACCGGGAGGACAACGAACTGATCGAGATCCTCCTGCGCGGCACCTCGCGCGAGCGCAGCGAGCTGGGCAACCTCGCCAGCCTGGCATTGCCCACCGACAACGGCCAGAGCGTGGCGCTGTCGCAGGTGGCGACCCTGGAGTATGGTTTCGAGGAAGGCATCATCTGGCACCGCAACCGCCTGCCGACGGTGACCGTGCGCGCCGATATCTACGACAAGGAGCAGCCGGCGAGCGTGGTCAGGCAGATTGCCCCGACCCTGCAGGCGATCAAGGACAAGCTGCCCGATGGTTACCTGCTGGAAGTGGGCGGCACGGTCGAGGATTCCGAGCGCGGGCAGAAATCGGTCAACGCCGGCATGCCGTTGTTCATCGTGGTGGTGCTCAGCCTGCTGATGATCCAGTTGCGCAGCTTCTCGCGCACGGTGATGGTGTTCCTCACCGCGCCGCTGGGGCTGATCGGCGTGACCCTGTTCCTGCTGGTGTTCCGCCAGCCGTTCGGCTTCGTCGCCATGCTCGGCACCATCGCCCTGGCGGGCATGATCATGCGCAACTCGGTGATCCTGGTTGACCAGATCGAACAGGACATTGCCTCTGGGCTGGACCGTTGGCACGCGATCATCGAGGCTACGGTGCGGCGCTTCAGGCCGATCGTGCTGACGGCACTGGCGGCAGTGCTGGCGATGATTCCGTTGTCGAGGAGTGTGTTCTACGGGCCGATGGCGGTGGCGATCATGGGGGGCTTGATCGTGGCTACGGCGCTGACGCTGCTGTTTCTGCCGGCGTTGTATGCGGCGTGGTTCAGGGTGAAGAAGACGTGAGTGAGCAAGGCGCGGCAGTGTCTGCCGCGCCAAGTGTTGAGCGTTACCAGCTAAAGCACATCGCCGTTCGCCCCATGCAAGGTCCATGACCTGTTTGCAGGGGCATTTCCAGCGTTGATTTGTCCGTCAGGGTGAAATCCAGCTGGCCACGCACGCGCGCGCTGCCGTTGAGAGGCTGCTGGGTATTGACCTTGTACTGAAGCGTCGCACGATAAGACTTGCCGATTTGTAGCGACTTGCCGTCGATGACGAAGGTGAAGGTTTGTGGCAGGGATAATTCGCCATCCTGCTGGATGGTAATTATCGGATACATCACTGACTTACCCTCGGCAGCCCCCCAACCCTGTAACTCCTCGCTCAGCACCAACTCGTAACCCGCCGATGAATCGGGGGCAATTTGTTCCTTGTCTTTACAATCGATGAAGATCTGGAAGTGTTGAGTAGATGGCATGATTGAAGCTCCTCATGGATAAGAGCTACTAGCATGCTCACTAGGAGAGTGACGAAGGAGCAGGGAAGGTCTTGATCTGAAGCGGCCACTGCACCTCAAGCTGGCCGCTCCATAGTCTTCGGATCAAAGCGTGCCGAACACCTTCTTGGCCAGGCTAGTGGCCGCCTGTGCCGGGTTCTGGCGCAGGTTCTGCTCCTGCTTGCCAATCATCTCGAACAGCCCGTCCAGCGCCTTCTCGGTCACGTAGTTCTCGATGTTGGCGTCATCCTTGATCAGCCCCAGGCCCTTGGCCTGGCCGGCAAAGCTGTTGTACTGCTGGGCCAGGCCGACCTTGTCGGTGGCCTGCTTGACGATGGGCAGGAACTTGGCGCGGATCTGCTCGCGGCTGCTCTTGTTCAGGTATTGGGTAGCCGATTCGTCGCCACCGCTGAGAATGCCCTTGGCGTCGCTGACGCTCATGTTTTTCACGGCGTCGACCAGAATCGCCTGGGCTTGCGGTACGGCGGCTTCGGCGGCCTTGTTCATGCTGGCTTCGAGGGCATCGACCTGGTCACCCTTGCCGAACATCTTCATGGCCTTGGCGGCCTTGCCGAGGTTGCCCGGCAGCTCGATGCGCACGTCCGGGTTGTTGTTGAAGCCGCCTGGGGTGCTCAGTTGCTTGACGGCAAGTTGGGCGCCCTGGGTGAGGGCGTCCTTGAGGCCACCGGTGGCGTCCTTCTGGCTCAGGTCGCCGAGCGACAGGGCCAGGGCGCTGGCCGACAACAGCAGGCCGGCGCACAGGGTGGTGAAGCGCAGGGAAGAGCGAATCATGCAGCGTTCCTTCTAGACGAATACAAAAAGCGCGTCAGCGCACCGGATCGACCTTGATCCGCACGGGCTGCGGGTCGCTGCCGTCGAGCTTGACGCCGTGGTGTTCGGTATTGATGAACAGCAGCTTGCCGTCCAGTTCGATGCGCGCGCTGACCGCGTAGCGGTGGCCGGGCTTGATCTGGGCCGGGTCATAGCTGAGGTGGAAGGGCAGCGGCACGTTGCCCTTGACCGGGCCAGCCTGGCTGGCCAGGGTCACGGCAGGGGCATCCATCAGCGAAACATCCTGCAGGCTCACGCTCAAGGTGGCGGCCGGCGGCAGGGCGATGCGCTGCAAGTAGAAGACTTCACCGTCCAGACTGGCCTGGCTCGATGGGGTTTGGCTGGAACAGGCTGCGAGCAGGGATGCGCAACACAGCATAAAGAGCTTTTTCATGGAATCTCCGATGTCCTTAGGGTTGGCTTTTGGCCAACCCCAGGGACTTTAGCGGATTTTCCGCCGTCAATCAGCGATCCGTCGGCGTATCTATCCGTCTGCCCTCAGTTAAAGCCATCGGTCATCGAGGCGATTTTGTCGACGGTTACCCGGACCTTGCCCGTGACTTTGTCCAGTTCGACTTCATGTTTGAGGGTATTGATGTAGAGCAGCCGGCCATCCTGCTCGATACGCGCCGAGAGTGCATACGTGTGGCGCGGGACGATTTGCTGGCTGTCATAGTTCAAGCGCAGGTTGATCGGCATCGCGCCGGCGCAGCGAAGGCGCAGTTGGGCATGGCAGATAGCTGGCGCATCTGCCAGTGAAACGTCATCCAGGCTCACCTGCACGAGCCCCGAAGGCGGCACGGTGCCGTCGCTCGAGGCCACGATTTCGATGTCCAGGGATTGGATGGAAGTGTCGTTCATGTCTGTACTCCGAAGGGGTAAGGAAGGTCCATCGAACCCATCCTCATCCCTTCGGCCTGCCTTGCGGCAGCAACAAACCTTACCCCGTGAAGGCCTCCACCGCCTCGTCACGGTGTAGTGCAACCTGGCGGATCGATAGCCGCAGTTCGGCCGACAGCACGCGCTTGGCCACACCCTCGGCGAGCTCACCGAGTTTTTCGTGATAACCCAGCTTGCCGTCAGGGCCAGGGCGTAGCACTTCTTGCTCGATCAAGGTCTGGATGAAGTGACGGAACAGGGTCTTGTCGAAGAATTCCGGGGCGTTCAGACCCTGCAGGATCGACAGGCGCTGAGCCATCATCACGCACAGGTCTTCCAGCTCATCGGCGCTGAGGCTCTGCTGGCCACTGTTGAGCAACAGTGACGTCGCCATGTAGAAGCGCTGCAAGGTCTGGGTGATGGTGCGGGCGAGCAGGGTCAGCAGGACGAACTGGCGCGAACTCGGTGCCGGGCGAATGTACATGTCGCCCTCGTGGCGCAGCAGGCCTTGTTCGACCAATGCGACCAGCCACTGGTCGATCACCTCGTCGAGTTGTTCGGGTTCCCAGCGTAGGAACAACTCGGCCTGCAGGTACGGGTACAGTGCGTGCACATACTGACCAAGCAGTTCGCGGCTCATCCGCGAACTGCTGTGGAAGAAGCTCGCCAGCAACGCCGGCAGGGCAAAGATGTGCAGGACGTTGTTGCGGTAATAGGTCATCAGCACCGCGTTGGCTTCATCCAGATACAGGATGCGGCCCAGCGCGTCTTTCTGTTCGGCCAGCAGGTCCATGTTCCTGACGTGTTCGATCAGGGCTTTGCCGTCACCTTCCGGCAAGGTGGTGTGCGCGGAATAGGGCACCTTGCGCAGCAGCGCCAGGTACACGTCGAGCACTCGGGTCAGGGCCTGCTCGTCCAGGGCCAGGCGGCTGGTGGACAGTAGCGCCAGGGCCACCAGGTTGACCGGGTTGACCGCCGCGGCCTCGTTCAAATGCCGGGCCACGGTGTCGCCCAGGCGCGTGGTGGCTTCGTTGAGCCAGGCCGGGCGGAACTGCGGGCCATGCTCCTGCTCTCGCCAGCCGGGTTGCTGCTGGTCGAGGAAGCCGCCCAGGCGGATCGGTTCGCCGAAGTTGACGTAGACCTGGCCGAAACGCTGTTTCAGTGCGCCGATCACCTTGAAGATATCGAAGATCGATTCTTTCTTCTTGCTTGCCCCGCGCAGTTCGCCCAGGTAGGTGCGGCCTTCGAGCACCCGTTCGTAGCCGATGTACACCGGGACGAAGACAATGGGCGTGCGTGACGAGCGCAAGTAGCTGCGCAGAGTGATCGCCAGCATCCCGGTGCGCGGCTGCAGCATGCGCCCGGTGCGCGAGCGCCCGCCCTCGACGAAGTATTCCACCGGGAAGCCTTTGGTGAACAGGGTGTGCAGGTATTCGTTGAATACCGCGGTGTACAGCGGGTTGCCCTTGAAGGTTCGGCGCATGAAGAACGCGCCACCACGGCGCAGCAGGCCGCCGATCACGGGCATGTTGAGGTTGATGCCGGCGGCGATGTGTGGCGGCGTCAGGCCATTGCGGAACAGCAGGTAGGACAGCAGCAGGTAGTCGATGTGGCTACGGTGGCAGGGCACATAGATCACTTCGTGGCCCGGGGCGATGCCTTGCACCTGCTCGATATGGTTGACCTTGATGCCGTCGTAGATCTTGTTCCAGAACCAGCTCAGCACCACCTCGAGAAAGCGGATGGCGGTGTAGGTGTAGTCCGAGGCAATCTCGTTGCCATAGCGCAGCGCCTGGGCCTCTGCCTTGGCTTGGGGGATGTTCTCGCGCTGCGCTTGCTCGGCAATGGCCTGGCGCACCAGCGGTGCATGTACCAGGCCCTTGACCAGGTTGCGTCGGTGCGAGATGTCCGGGCCGATCACTGCGGTCTTGAGGTTGCGAAAATGCACGCGCATCAGGCGCTGGGCCATGCGTACAGTGCGCTCATGACCCTTGTTGTGCTGCACCAGCTCGCGCACATGGATGGGGGCGGAGAATTGCACCCGGGTCTTGCGCCCCAGAATAAGGATCGTCAGCAGTCGGCGCAGGCGCCCGGTAACCGCCCAACTGTCGGCGAACAGCAGCTTCCAAGGGCTGGACTCGCTGGCGGGTGTCTGCCCCCAGAACACGCTGACCGGGATGATCTGCGCGTCTTCTTCGGCGTGCTGGGTCACCGCAGCGACCACGCGCTCCAGGGTGGGCGGCGCGCCGCGCTTGTCTTGACGGCCCAGCCAATCCGGCTCGGGGGTCAGGTAGAAGAACCCGGCGGGTTCGTGCAGCGGGCCCACCGCCACCGGCAGCACCGGGCGCGGCAGCCCAGCCTTGGTGCATTCGTGGTCAAGTACCGCCAGGTCGCTGAGCGATGGCGAGGGCAGGGCATAGAACACTGGCCGGCTGCGGTCGAGATTGAGGCTCATCGACGATTGGTTGATGGTCTCGGAGCGCACCCACAGGTACAGCAGGCGACGCAAGGCACCGAAGATCAGGCGGCGCAGGGGGGAACGGGTCATGGGGTGTGTGCCCTGGGTATCATTTGAGGTGGTGATTTTGCTGCGTATGCAGCCAATTAGTCTGCCGTATCTGCGCAAGTTCAGCAAAATCCTGCACGCCGCACCGCAGTCATGAAATTTATTTGTTCTGTGTCATATACTCGGCCTGCCACTTGCAGGATATTCCAGCAAGCGGCGTCGGCATGGGGTGGAGTCCCTGTGCCTGCAAGGCGATCTTCACAATAAAAATCCGGAGTAGTTCAGATGTCGTCTCGTGAGACTGGGAATGTAAAGTGGTTCAACGATGCCAAGGGCTATGGCTTCATTCAGCGCGAAGGTGGTGCGGATGTGTTCGTCCACTATCGGGCGATCCGCGGTGAGGGGCATCGTACCCTGGTCGAAGGGCAGCGGGTGGAATACGCCTGCGTGCAGGGCCAGAAAGGCCTGCAAGCCGAGGACGTAGTCGGGCTCTGAGCGAGTAGGAGCTGGCTTGTCGGCGATCAGCCGCATGCACCGCGGTGCCTGCATCGCCGGCAAGCCGGCTCCCATAGAGACGTTATGTATTCATGTACGCCAGGTGATTTCTTCCTCACCGTCGGCACTGATGCGGACCCAGCGGTCGGCATCTTCTTCTCCATCTTCCTCGACCCAGCCACCCGGTGCGCAGCGCACTTCGACGCCCAATGCGACGAACGCGGCGCGGGCGCAGGCGATGTCATCGGCCCATGGCGTCTGGTCGCTTTCCAGGTAGAGGCTGTTCCATTTCCCTACAGCCTTGGGTAACCAAGTGACCGGAATGTTACCGGCTTGGCATTTGAAGGTCTGGCCTTTCTGCTGCCAGTCGCTGCACGGGCCGATCGCTTCGGCCAGCCACTTGGCAATTTGCTTGTGGTCGACGTCGGCGTCCTTCAGGTAGATCTCGATATCAGGTTGGCGCATAAGGGCTCCGGGTGTGCTCAGTCTTGGCGCACGAAATAGTCATAACGCATGGAAACCGTGACCTCGAACGGCTCGGGCTGGTCGATCACCTGGGCACGCTTCTCGGCGCTGGCACGCCAGCCGTGCGGGGTCATTGCCAGCAGGTCGGCGCGAGCCTTGGGTGCAGCCAGGCTCAGGCGGAACTCGAGGGTTTCGCTGTGGGCGTGGACCATGCCTTGCGGCACCAGGGCCAGGTGCTTGTCGTCGGCGTAGGGGCGTACTTCATCGTAGAGCACTTCGCGCAGTTCCATCAGGTGCCCGCTGGTCGGGCCAACCCGCATCAGGCCACCGCCGGGGCTGAGCAGGCGCCTGGCTTCGTCCCAGTCCAGCGGGCTGAACACGCTGGCGATGAACTGGCAGCTGGCATCGGCCAACGGCACGCGGGCCATGCTGGCGACCATCCAGGTGACTGCAGGGTCGCGCCGGCAGGCGCGCTTGACCGCTTCACGAGAGATGTCCAGGGCATAGCCGTCGGCCTGTGGCAGGGCCTGGGCCAGCTGCGCGGTGTAGTAACCCTCGCCGCAGCCGATGTCCAGCCAGGTGCCGGGCGTGCGTTCGGCGGCCAGCTCTGCCAGGCGGCGGGCCACCGGGGCATAGTGGCCGGCGTCGAGGAAATCACGGCGTGCTTCGACCATGGCCTGGTTGTCACCTGGGTCGCGGCTGTTCTTGTGCTGCACCGGCAAAAGGTTCAGGTAACCCTGGCGAGCACGGTCGAAGTGGTGGCCGGCCGGGCACACCACGCCATTGTCGAGGCGCGCGAGGGCGGCCTGGCAGAGAGGGCAGGCGAGCATCAGGCGAGCAACCGAACCAGGGTCTGGTAGTAGATCTCGGTCAGCAAGTCGAGGTCGCTGGCCAGGATCCGTTCGTCGACCTGGTGGATGGTGGCGTTGACCGGGCCGAGCTCGACCACCTGGGTGCCCATGGTGGCGATGAAGCGGCCATCGGAGGTGCCGCCGCTGGTGGAGGGCTGGGTGTTGCGGCCGGTGACGGCCTTGATGCTGACCGAAACCGCATCGAGCAGTTCGCCGGGTTCGGTGAGGAACGGCAGGCCCGACAAGGCCCAGTCGATCGACCAGTCCAGCTCATGCTTGTCGAGGATTGCCGACACCCGCGCTTGCAAGCCTTCGACGGTCGACTCGGTGGAGAAGCGGAAGTTGAACAGCGCGGTCAGCTCGCCCGGGACCACGTTGGTGGCGCCGGTACCCGAATTGAGGTTGGAGATCTGGAAGCTGGTCGGCGGGAAGAAAGCATTGCCTTCGTCCCAATGCTCGGCAGCCAGTTCCGCCAGCGCGGGTGCAGCCAGGTGAATCGGATTGCGCGCCAGGTGCGGGTAGGCCACGTGGCCCTGCTTGCCGCGCACGGTCAGCTTGGCGCCGAGCGAGCCACGGCGGCCGTTCTTGACCACGTCACCGAGCAGGTCGGTGCTCGACGGCTCGCCGACGATGCACCAGTCCAGGCGTTCGTTGCGGGCTTTGAGGCGTTCGACCACGGCTTTGGTGCCATGGTGTGCCGGGCCTTCTTCGTCGCTGGTGATCAGGAAGGCGACCTTGCCGCGATGGCCCGGGTAGTCACGCACGAAGCGCTCGCTGGCCACCACCATGGAGGCCAGGCTGCCTTTCATGTCGGCAGCACCACGGCCGCAGAGCATGCCGTCAGCATCGATCAACGCCTCGAAGGGCTCGTGTTGCCACTGCTGCACCGGGCCTGTGGGCACCACGTCGGTGTGGCCGGCGAAGCACAGCACCGGGCCGTCCTGATCGCCATGGGTGGCCCAGAAGTTGTCGACGTCTTCGATGCGCATCGGCTCGAGCTGGAAGCCCACTGCGCCCAGGCGATTCATCATCTGTGCCTGGCAGTCGGCATCGACGGGGGTGACCGAAGGGCGACGAATCAGGTCGCAGGCCAGTTGAAGGGTGGGCGAGAGCTCGGCTGGGGCCGTCATGGGGAACTCCGGGACAAGGCAGGGCGAGGAAACGAGGGGCGTTATCTTATATCAAGCGAGGGGGTTCGGCACGGGCAAAGGGGCCGCTGTGCGCCCCAATCGCCGGCAAACCGGCTCCCACATGTACTGCGCTGACCTCCTGTGGGAGCCGGCTTGCCGGTGATTGGGGCGCACAGCGGCCCCCAACAGTCTCAGGCTTCCTGCGCTTCTGCCACCTTGGCCGCAGGCTTGGGCAGCGACGACAACAGCGCCATCACCAATGCCGCAAGGTAGGGCAACGACTGCACCAGCAGCATCACCACCCAAAAGCGCATGTCCGAACTCGGCAGCCCTTGCACCAGGTAGATCCCGGCCGCAGCGCCCCACAGCAGCAGCATGATGAACAGCTCTTCCCGCGCTTCGGAAATTGCCACCAGTACCCCATGGCTGTCGGCGTTTTTCGGTGTGCGGAAGAACGGCATGCTGCTGGTGAAGACCCCGTAAAGCACGGCCTTGGCGATCGTGTGCGACAACGCCAGCCCGGCCAGCGCTGCCGCGAAGGCGTCCTTGAGGTTGACCCCCACCGCACGGCGGTACAGGAAGATGATCTTGCCCACCTTGAAGAAGAACAGCGCCAGCGGCGGAATGGCGAAAATCATCAGCGGTGGATCGACCCGGTGAGGCACGATGATCATCGCCGCCGACCACAACAAGGCGCCCACGGTGAAGAAGATGTTCATGCCATCGGCAATCCAGGGCAGCCAGCCGGCCAGGAAGTGATAGCGCTGGCCCCGGGTCAGCTCGCTGCCCTTGCCGCGCAGCAGGGCGGCGGCATGGTGCTTGATGATCTGGATGGCGCCATAGGCCCAGCGGAAGCGCTGCTTCTTGAAGTCGATGAAGGTGTCGGGCATCAGGCCCTTGCCATAGCTGTTGTGGGCGTAGGCAGCCGACAGCCCTTTCTCGAATACGCGCAGGCCCAGTTCGGCGTCCTCGCAGATGCACCACTGCGCCCAGCCCAGCTCTTCGAGCACCGTGCGCCGGGTCATGGTCATGGTGCCATGCTGGATGATCGCGTCGCGGTCGTTGCGGGTGACCATGCCGATATGGAAGAAGCCCTTGTATTCGCTGTAGCACAGCTTCTTGAAGGCACTCTCGTGTTGGTCGCGGTAGTCCTGCGGTGACTGCACCACGGCGATTTTCGGGTCGGCGAAGTGCGGCACCATGTGCTTGAGCCAGTTGCGGTCGACGCAGTAGTCCGAGTCGATCACCGCGATCACTTCGGCATCCTTGGCGGTGTGCGGGATCAGGTAGTTCAGCGCTCCGCCCTTGAAGCCGGCCAGGGGCGCGACGTGGAAGAACTTGAAGCGCTCGCCGAGCTTTTCGCAGTGGGCCTTGAGGGGCTCCCACACGGCCGGGTCCTTGGTGTTGTTGTCGATCACCAGCACTTCATAATCCGGGTAGTCCAGGGCAGCCAGAGCATCCAAGGTCTGTTTGACCATTTCCGGCGGCTCGTTGTAGCACGGCACATGCACCGAGACCTTCGGCCGGTAGGCGCTGTCGCCTTGCACTGGCAGGAATTCGCGGCGGCGTTTGTGGATCCACACCGCCTCGGCCAGTTCGTGGGCTTCGGTCAGCAGCACGATGAACACGCCCAACGCGCCCAGCGCCAGCAACACCCCGACCGTGAGGCTGAACCAGGTGCTGTACTGCTGGCTGTAGTCGTAGCCGATCCACACCAGCACCGATCCACAGAGGAAGGTAATGAAGGTAAGGAAGGTTCGCCCCCGTTGGCGCAGGGCCGATCCATCGATCAGCAGCACGGTCAGGGCGATCATCGCCAGCACCACCGAGGCGACCGCCAGGGCTCGCCATTGTGGGATCGCGACCACCGGCCCGTCGAAGTTGAATTTCTGCTGGCGCTCGGCGTTGAACACCCCCCAGTAGGCGCCCACCGAGCCTTCGTCACTGGCCTTCCATGGCTGGTCATAGGCTTCGATGACGAAGTAGTTGTAGCCACGGCGGTTGAGGGTGTTGACCAGGGTGCGCAGATAGATGGCCTGATCGGCTTGGGTGGCATCGGCACCGCCGCGCATGCGGCCATTGCTCGGCCAGCCCACTTCAGACAACAGCAAGGGCTTGCGCGGGAACTGCTGCTTCAATTCGCGGGCCCGGTCGAGCACGAACGCCACCGAGTCTTTCATCGGTACGAATTCCCAGTAGGGCAGGATGTGCGCGGCGATCAGATCGACGTGCTTGGCCAGCTCCGGATGCTCTTTCCAGATGTGCCACTGCTCGCTGGTGGTTACCGGCACCTTGACGGCGGCTCGTACCCGGTCCAGGTACTGGATCAGGGCTTCGGGGGTGACTTCCTCGCGGAACAGGGCCTCGTTGCCCACCACCACGCGCACCACGCTGCGCGAGTTATTGGCCAGTTCGATGCCTTTGGCGATCTCGCGCTCGTTGCGCTCCAGGTCGGTGCCGATCCAGATGCCCAAGGTCACACGCAAGCCGAACTCTTCGGCCAGACGCGGAATTTCCGCCTGTGTACCTTCGACGGTATAGATGCGGATGCTGTCGGTCAGCTTGTTCATCTGTTCCAGGTCCTGGCGCATCTCGTCATCGCTTGGGTACTGGCCCTTTTGCGGGCTTTCTCCCAGGCGAAACGGCGAGTACGAGAACCCTGAGATCTGCTCCGGCCAGGCAGGCGCGGAAACCGGGCGGTTGACCAGTGCCCAGAACCCGGTAAACAAGGCAGCGATGGCCAGCACAACCACCAGGTTGAGGCCGAATTTGCGTGAAGACATTGTGATCCAGTTCTGTCCAGGTGATAGGACATTAAAGCAGTATTGGTAGGCTCTTTCCTAACGATGGAGCTGATGGCAGCCTCTGGCCTATAATGCGCGCCGCTTTTTTTGGCGGTATCGAGTTTCGGGGAAGCAACATGAGCACAGAAGATCCACGCTTTGCCGGCGTCGCCCGGCTTTACGGCGACGAAGGCCTGCAACGCTTGAGCCAGGCCCACGTGGCGGTCGTCGGTATCGGCGGGGTTGGCTCGTGGGCGGCCGAGGCTCTGGCGCGCAGTGGGGTAGGTGAAATCACCCTGTTCGACCTCGATGATGTCTGCGTCAGCAACACCAACCGCCAGGCCCATGCGCTGGACGGCCAGGTCGGCCGACTCAAGGTCGAGGTGATGGCCGAGCGCCTGCGGGCGATCAACCCGGCGTGCACGGTGCATGCGGTGGCCGATTTCGTTACCCGCGACACCATGGCCGAATACATTACCGAAAACCTCGATGCGGTCATCGACTGCATTGACAGCGTGATGGCCAAGGCGGCTCTGATCGCCTGGTGCCGGCGGCGCAAGATCGCCATCGTCACCACAGGCGGTGCGGGCGGGCAGATCGACCCGACGCAGATTCAGATCGGCGATCTCAACAAGACGTTCAATGACCCACTGGCGTCGCGGGTGCGTTCGACCTTGCGCCGTGACTACAACTTCTCGCGCAATGTCAGCCGTAACTACGGTGTGCCGTGCGTGTTTTCCAGTGAGCAGCTGCGTTATCCCAAAGGGGATGGCAGCGTTTGCCTGCAGAAGAGCTTCGTTGGCGAAGGCGTGCGCCTGGACTGCGCGGGGGGCTTTGGCGCGGTGATGATGGTGACCGCGACCTTTGGCATGGTCGCGGCGAGCAAGACCGTGGAGAAACTGGTTGCCGGTGCTCGTCGGCCGTCGGAGCGGGTGAAGGCTCAATAGCCCTATCGCCTGGCCATCCCGGTGGGAGCGGGCTTGCCGGCGATGAGGCCAGTGCAGGCAGAAGCGGGCAGCTGATGATCCCAGGCATGACAGTCGCCTCGGGCTGGCAGTCAGGGCCCTATCGCCGGCAAGCCGGCTCCCACAGGGTAAGGGGGGGCACCGGCTGGAGCGTCACTGCAGATGTCGAGTTAATTCGGCCATACGCTGCAATACGGCATGCAGCCCGTTGCTTCGCGAGGGTGATAGCTGGCGTTCCAGCCCAAGCTGGGTAAACCAGTCCTGTAGATCCAGCCCAGCCAGTTCAATGCTGGACAACCCCTGCACTCTTACCAACAGCAACGCCAGCAATCCGCGCAACAGCCGCGCATCACTGCTGGCCTTGAACCGCCATTGGCCTTCGCGCTGCTCAGCTACCAACCACACCAGGCTTTCACAGCCATGCACGCGATTGTCTTCGGACCTTTCTGCATCGCTGAGCGGCTCCAGGGTATCGCCCATCTGCATCAGCAGCCGCGCACGTTGTTCCCAGCCGCGGGCTGCCTCGAAACGAGACAGTGCTTCAAGGGCCTCTGCTGGCAAACTCATCGCAGCAGCTCCAGGCCCTGATCGAGCGCCTCGAAGAACCGCTGCAGGTCATCGCTGTCGTTATACAGCGCCAGCGACACGCGGATCGCCCCTTCCAGCCCCAGGCCCTTGAGCAGCGGCATGGCACAGTGATGCCCCGCACGCACGGCAATACCTTGTTCGGTCAACAGGTGCGCGATATCCGCGTTGTGCACGCCCTCGATGACAAAACTGGCCAGGGCGCTTTGCGGTGTACCAAGCACATGCACACCCTCGCGGTCTGCCAGCCCGCGCAGCAGCGCTTGATGCAGGTGTGCTTCGTGGGCCTCTACGGCCGGGGCGTCCAGGCAGGCCAGGTAGTCGAGAGTCGCGCCCAGGCCGATCACGCCGGCAATCGCTGGGGTGCCAGCCTCGAAGCCCAGCGGTGCCGGGCGGAAGCTGGCGCTCTGGTAGTCGGCCAGTTGCACCATCTCACCGCCGAACTGCCAGTGACGCAAAAGCTCCAGCGCCTGGCTGCGGCCATACAGCACGCCGACACCATCGGGCCCGTACAGCTTGTGGCTGGAGAACACATAGAAGTCGCAGCCCAGTTGCTGCACATCATGACGGCCATGTACCACGCCCTGGGCACCATCGACCACGGTCAGCGCACCCTGGGCGCGGGCATGTGCCAGCAACGGGGGCAATGGCTGCCAGGTACCCAGCACATTGGACAGCTGGCTGAGCGCAACCAGCCGAGTGCGTGGGCCGATCAATTGCAGCGCTTGCTCCAGGTCGATACGGCCATGGGCGTCCAGCGGCAGCACCACCAGGCGCAAGCCGCGACGCCGGGCCAGTTGCTGCCAGGGCAGCAGGTTGGCGTGGTGCTCCAGGGCGCTGATGGCGATTTCGTCGCCCGCCTCGAAGCGGTGTTCCAAGCCAAAGGCCAACAGGTTCAGGGCCGAGGTGGCGCCGTGGGTGAAAACGATCTGCTGCGACTGCTGCGCATTGAGCCAGGCGGCAACCTTGTCGCGGCTGGTTTCGAACGCCTGGGTCGCCAGGGCACCCGGCAAGTGCTGGGCACGGTGCACGTTGGCCGCGCCATGGCCGTAGTAATGGCTCAGGGCATGGAGCAAGGCCTGGGGCTTCTGGGTGGTGGCGGCGCTGTCCAGGTAGGTCTGGTGCTGCCGTTGCAGGGCGGCGATGGCGGGGAAGTCGGCACGCCAGGGGGAGGGCTGGAACATGATCACGGGGCCTGGAATGAAAATCGGGTCTGGCGTGAGTGCGCCAGACCCGATCTTAACACTTCGAACCCGCAGGGAGTTCTCAGTTGTGGGCGTGCAGCGCCTCGTTCAGCTCGATCGCCGACTTGTGCGTCTTGCACTCGACGGCGCCGTTGAGCGAGTTGCGGCGGAACAGCAGGTCGGTCTGGCCGGCCAGGTCACGGGCCTTGACCACCTTGACCAGCTCGTTGTTCTCGTCGAGCAGGTTCACTTTGGTGCCGGCGGTGATGTACAGGCCAGCTTCGACGGTGTTGCGATCGCCCAGCGGGATGCCGATACCGGCGTTGGCGCCGATCAGGCAGCCTTCGCCGACCTTGATGACGATGTTGCCGCCACCGGACAGGGTGCCCATGGTCGAGCAGCCGCCGCCCAGGTCCGAACCCTTGCCGACGAATACGCCAGCCGAGACGCGGCCTTCGATCATGCCTGGGCCTTCGGTGCCGGCGTTAAAGTTGACGAAGCCTTCGTGCATGATGGTGGTGCCTTCGCCGATGTAGGCACCCAGGCGCACACGGGCGGTGTCGGCGATACGCACGCCGGCCGGGACAACGTAGTCGGTCATCTTCGGGAACTTGTCCACCGAGAATACCTCCAGCAGCTCGCCCTTCAGGCGTGCTTCCAGTTGCAGCTCGGCCAGTTCGCTCAGGTCGACGGCGCCCTGGTTGGTCCAGGCCACGTTCGGCAGCAGCGGGAAGATGCCAGCCAGGCTCAGGCCGTGTGGCTTGACCAGGCGGTGCGACAGCAGGTGCAGCTTGAGGTAGGCCTCCGGGGTGGAGGTCAGGGCTGCGTCTTCGGCCAGCAGGGTGGCGACCAGTGGCTTGTGGCTTTCGGCCAGGCGGGTCAGCAGGGCGGCCTGGGCGGCATCGACGCCTTTCAGGGCTTCGGCCAGCTGGGCGGCTTGGGCATTGCTGAAGGCGATGGCCTGGTTGCCACCTTGGTAACTCAGGATCGGGGCTACAGCGGCAACCAGCTCGGCGCTCGGGTTGAGCAGCGGTTGTGCGTAGAAGACTTCAAGCCAGGTGCCCTGGCGGTTCTGGGAGCCGACGCCGAAGGCCAGGCTGAACAGGGAATTGGACATGTGATTACCTCGTGCGAAATAGGGTAGGGGCTCAGGCCAGCGCGGCGGCGTAAAGATCGGGCTTGAACCCGACCAGCGTGCGCTCGCCCAGGTCGAGCACCGGGCGCTTGATCATCGACGGCTGGGCCAGCATCAGTTCCACGGCCTTGGCCTGGTCGAGGTCGGCCTTGCTGGCGTCGTCGAGCTTGCGGAAGGTGGTGCCGGCACGGTTCAGGATGACTTCCCAGCCGTGCTCGTCGCACCAGCGGTTCAGGCTGTCGCGGTCGATGCCTTGAGTCTTGTAGTCATGGAATTCGTAGGCGATGGCCTGGTCTTCGAGCCAGGTGCGCGCTTTTTTCATGGTGTCACAGGCTTTTATGCCGTAGAGCGTATGGGTCATTGTGTGCATTGGGGTCAAAAGTTTCCCCAATCTCTCCCTGTCTGATAGTCAGTCGCGGGATTATGCGGGATCGATTCTTTCGGCGCCACGGGTGTGGGGCACAGATTGCTCTGCTTGGGATTCGCCATGTTTCGCACATCGAGACCCGCCCTCGCGGCGCATCGCGGATAAATCCGCTTCAGCATTTGTTGCAACGTGGCGTTGCCTGTCGGCGCAGGGTTGTCAGCCTTCGGCTCCTGCCGAAATCCGAGGTCAGTATCATTGTGTTACACATTGATTCTTCACCTGCGACTATCGTGCAGCGGTCGCATTTCCCATCACACCGCTAACATATTGTTTCAATGGCGATGTTTCGCCCGGTTGTAGTTTTTGGTTCACAAAGGAAGCTTTCACGGATGCAGTCCGCCTATACCGTCCTCATCCTGCTGACGCTGGTAAGCCTGTCGAAACTGGTCGGGCGGGTCATTCCGCTGCCCTTGCCGCTGGTGCAGATCGGTGCCGGTGCCTTGCTGGCATGGCCAACCCTTGGCCTGCATGTTGCCCTGGATCCTGAGCTGTTCCTCTTTTTGTTCCTGCCGCCGCTGTTGTTCGCCGACGGCTGGCGCATGCCTAAGCGCGAGCTGTGGCGCATCCGTGGTCCGGTCGTGGCGTTGGCCGTGGGGCTGGTGCTGTTCACCGTGGTGGGAGCGGGCTATTTCATTCACTGGCTGCTGCCGACCATCCCTCTGCCGGTGGCCTTCGCACTGGCAGCAGTGCTTTCGCCGACCGATGCGGTGGCGGTGTCTGCCATCACCCAGGACCGTTTGCCGACGCCGCTGATGCACATGCTGCAGGGCGAGGCGTTGATGAACGACGCCTCGGGCCTGGTGACCTTCAAGTTCGCCCTGGCTGCGGCGATCACCGGGGCCTTCTCGCTGGCCGACGCCAGCTTCAATTTCGTCCTGGTCGCCCTGGGCGGCCTGGCGGTGGGGGTGGCCTTGAGCTGGCTGATCGGCCGCCTGCGCGCCTGGATGATCGCCCGCGGCTGGGATGACCCGGCCACCCATGTGGTGTTCATGTTGCTGCTGCCGTTTGCCGCTTATGTGCTGGCGGAGCGGCTGGGTGTTTCCGGCATCCTCTCGGCGGTGGCGGCCGGCATGATGCAGAGCTGGCTCGACCTGCTGCCGCGTCAAACCAGCACTCGCCTGCTCAATCGCAGCGTCTGGTCGCTGCTGGAGTTTGCGTTCAACGGCCTGATCTTCCTGCTCCTGGGGCTGCAACTGCCGGATATCATCAAGGCGGTGGTCAGCCATGAAGCCACAGTGTGGCCGACCCTGGCCTGGCGTTGCCTGGATGTGCTGGCGATCTTCGCAGCGCTTATCCTGCTGCGCTTCATCTGGGTACAGAGTATCTGGCGTGCAATCGGCGTGGTCCGCCGGTGGCGGGGCAAACCGGCCCTGGTGCTGATGCCCACGGCCCGCTCGTGCTGGTTGCTGACCTTGGGTGGCGTGCGCGGGGCGGTGACCTTGGCCGGTGTGATGTCGGTGCCGCTGTTGATCAGTGCGGGCACGGCGTTTCCCGAGCGGGACTTGCTGATCTTCATTGCCGCCGGCGTCATTCTGCTGTCGCTGATCAGTGCCTGCATCGCGCTGCCGTTCCTGCTGCGCGGCGTGACCAGAACCCCCGATGAGCGGTTGCATCAGGAAGTGCTGGAAGCTTGGCGGCGTACGGTGGAGGCGGCGATTCATGCCCTGGAGGCCGAAGAGGTGATTGACGCCAGTGCACCCCAGGATGCGGCGCAGGCGACGATGGCCACCGAACTCAAGGCCAGGTTGATGGCCGAGTACCGGGACGAACTCGACAGTTACAACGACACGGCTGAGGCGAGGGCGCTGGCCGAGCAGATGGACTTGCTGGAGCGGCGTTTGCGCCTACGGGCGCTGAGGGCGCAGCGTTTGGAGTTGTACAATCTGCACCGTCAGCACCTGGTAGGCGACGAAGTTGTGCGTCAGGTGTTGGGAGAGCTGGACTTGAGCGAAGCAAATCTGGGCTCGGTCAGGTAGGGCGGTCAGCCATGCGGGTACGCCAGACGCATGAACTCAAGGTCTTTCTCGCTGAGTTCGTGGTTGATGCCGATTTCTTCGCCCCAGGTCCAGGCCTTCGGCACCGAGTAATGCATGATTGAGGTAGGGTCGTAGGCGGTTTTGATCATGTCCTCGGTGCGTTTGTTGAAAAAGTTGTGGTCAATTTCATGGTCTGACCAACCGAGCATTTCGTGGTACAGGCGCAAAGCAGGTTCATTCCACGGGATGTTTGCTTCGGGGTGCTGATGCTCGTGATCCATTCCCAGTGCGTGGCCAAATTCATGGAGAACTATGGCCTGGAAGTCTTTGTGGTCTGGCTTGACGTTCAGCACCATGGAGGCCTCGGTAGGGGCGAGTGAATCGGTACCGATAGCGCTTTCGCTATACAAGGATTGAGTTTCGGTCAGTATTCTGATCTGTGCCCTCAGGTCATTGTTTTCGGCCAGGTCGAACTCGATATTGGCTTCTGACAGGTCCGTCCATTGGCTGGCCAGTTCGAAAATCGCCATTTTGAGGTTTCGGTCTGGGGCGCCGACAAACGAAATCCAAAGCGTTCTGCCGGGTTGCCAAAGGCACCTGGAACCCGCGACTCCACGCTTACCATGACCTCCAGTGGAGGCAGTAGCGTTGCGTGGGTTTTCATTAATAGCCAGTTCATAGGACAGTTGTGGGTCTATCTGGCGGTGGCAGCGGTGATAGTGAGGCAGGTCCATCGAGATTCTCCAGCTCGAATAAAGGAAGCTGAGTCTCGCAAGTGGTGGGTTTATGCGGTGCTGAATAAGTACAACGCAACCACGTTTTCTATCCGGGACACCTGCCTGCTCAAGGCAGGTGTCGCCTCCTTGTCCGCCCCTTTGCCTGTCAGCGGCTCAGGAATTCGCGAATCCGCCCGGCGGCCTCGATACATTCGGCCAATGGCGCAACCAGTGCCATGCGCACTCGCCCTGCACCTGGATTGACCCCATCCACTTCGCGGGACAAGTACGAACCGGGCACCACGGTCACGTGCTGTGCTTCGAACAGATCCCTTGTGAAGTCAGCATCACAACCTGGCACCTTGGCCCACAGGTAGAAGCTGCCGTCCGGTCGCTGCACGTCCATTACCGGCTGCAGGATGTCCAGCACGGCGTCGTACTTGGCCCGGTACTGGTCGCGGTTGGCCCGCACATGGGCTTCGTCCTGCCAGGCAGCGACGCTGGCCAGCTGGGTTTGCACCGGCATCGCGCAGCCGTGGTAGGTGCGGTACAGCAGGAACGGCTTGATGATCTCGGCGTCACCGGCGACGAAGCCTGAACGCAGGCCTGGCAGGTTGGAGCGCTTGGACAGGCTGTGGAACACCACGCAACGCTTGAAGTCGCTGCGCCCCAGCTCCGCGCAAGCACTCAGCAGGCCCGGTGGTGGCGCGTCTTCGTCGAAGTACAGCTCGCTGTAGCACTCATCGGCGGCGATCACGAAGTCATGCTCGTCGGCCAGCGCGATCAGCTTTTTCAGGGTGTCCATCGGCACCAGCGCACCGGTGGGGTTGCCCGGCGAGCACAAGAACAGGATCTGGCAGCGCTGCCAGACGTCGGCCGGCACCGCATCGAAGTCGGGGTTGAAACCATTGCTTTCCAGGCACGGCAGGTAGTGCGGCGTGGCGCCGGCGAGCAGGGCCGCGCCTTCGTAGATCTGGTAGAAGGGATTGGGGCTTACCACAAGGCCATCATCGGCACGGTTGACCACGGCCTGGGTGAAGGCGAACAGGGCTTCACGGGTACCGTTGACCGGCAGGATATGGCGGTCTGCATCCAGCCAGCCAGCAGGTACGCCGAAGCGGCGCTCGCACCACTGGCCGATGGCCTGGCGCAAGGCCGGTAGGCCCAGGGTGCTGGGGTATACGGCGAGCTTGTCGAGGTTGTCAGCCATGGCCTTTGCGACGAAGGCCGGCGATTCGTGCTTCGGTTCCCCGATCGACAGGGCGATGGCGCGTTTGTCTGCCGCCGGCTTCACGCTGCCCAGCAGGGCGCGGAGTTTCTCGAACGGGTAGGGCTGGAGCTGGGTCAAGGCGTGGTTCATCGGCGCAAGGTCTCGTCAATCGTCTAATCGTTAAAAGGTCACGCGGTTCGGGCTGGCTTCGCTGGCCTGGCCAGCCTGCAATTGCTGCACGATGGCCTCCTGCAGGCGGCTGCACAGTTGCGGATCGGACAGCGGCTGGTTGTCGGCGTCGGTGATGAAGAACACGTCCTCGACGCGCTCGCCGAGGGTGGCGATCTTGGCGTTCTGCAGCGACAGGTCGAACTCGAGGAAGATGCGCCCCAGCCTTGCCAGCAGGCCCGGGCGATCTGGTGCGGTGATCTCGAGGATGGTTACTGGCCGCTGGGCATCGTTGAGGATGGTGACCTGCGGCGGGAAATTGAAGTGCTTGAGCTGGCGCGGCACCCGACGCTGGATGATGGTCGGGTAGTCCTCGGGGTTGCGCAGCGCTTCAGTCAGCCCGTCGCGAATCTGCTTGACCCGCTGCGGGTTGTCGCCGATCGAGCCGCCGTCGTTGTCCAGCACGATATAGGTATCGAGGGTGAACTGGCTGCTTGAGGTGATGATCCGCGCGTCATGGATGTTCAGATTGAGCTGCGACATGGCCGCCACTGTCACGGCGAAGAAGTCGTGCTGGTCGGGAGCATAAATGAAGATCTGCGTGCCGCCCTCGAACTCGCGCTGAGTGGTTTCCTTGATCAGTACCAGCGGCCCGCCATCGGCCGGCTGCTGCAGAATGGCATCACTGTGCCAGGCAACGTCGGCAGCGGTGTGCTTGAGGAAGTAATCGTCGCCCAGTTGCGACCAGAGCTGCTCGACGTCGTCCGGGTCGGTGCCTTCGCGGATCAGGATGTCCAGCGCAGCGCTCTGGGTCTGGCGGATCTGCTCTTCACGGTCCAGCGGGTTTTCCAGGCCGCGGCGCAGGGCACGCTTGGTCTCGGTATAGAGCTGGCGCAGCAGGCTGGCCCGCCAGGAGTTCCACAGGCTGGGATTGGTGGCGTTGATGTCGGCCACGGTCAGCACATAGAGGTAGTCCAGGCGTATTTCATCCCCCACGTGCAGGGCGAAGTCGTTGATCACCTGCGGGTCGGAAAGGTCCTTGCGCTGGGCGGTGGTGGACATCACCAGGTGGTTCTGTACCAGCCAGACGATCAGCCGGCTGTCCCAGGCAGGGAGCTGATGGCGTTCGCAGAATTTCTGCGCGTCCACCGCGCCGATGTCCGAGTGGTCACCCTGGCGGCCCTTGCCAATGTCGTGGTACAGGCCGGCCAGGTAGATCAGCTCGGGCTTGGGCAGGCGGCCCATGAGTTTGCTGGCCAGCGGGAATTTTTCTGAAACTGGTGTGTATTGCAGCTTGCGCAGGTGCTTGATGAGATTGAGGGTGTGCGCGTCGACCGTATAAATGTGGAACAGGTCGTGCTGCATCTGCCCGACGATCAGGCCGAACTCCGGCAGGTAGCGCCCGAGTATGCCGTAGCGGTTCATCCGCCGCAGGTTGCGATGGATACCGATCTCGCACTTGAACAGCTCGATGAACAGGCTGGTATTGCGAATGTCGTGACGGAAGGTGTCATCGATCAGGTGCCGGTGTTCGCGCAGCAGGCGCACGGTGTCGGCCCGCACGCCCTTGATTTCCGGGTGCTGGGCCATCAGCACGAAGATCTCCAGCATGGCGAACGGCGTGCGCTTGAACACGTTCGGCCTGACCGCTTCTATATAGCCGTCATGCAGGCGAAAGCGGGCGTTCAGTGGCTGGGTGGTGCCGCTGTCGTCATCGGCGAGGATGACTTCCTCGAAGTGCTGGATGATCAGGTCGCAGAGCTGGCTGATGCTCATCACCACCCGGTAGTACTGCTGCATGAACTGTTCGATGGCGCGCTTGGGGTTCTCGTCGCTGTAGCCGAGCAGGGCGGCGATACTGCGCTGGTGGTCGAACAGCAAGCGGTCCTCGGCGCGCCCGGCGAGCATGTGCAAGGCGTAGCGCACTTTCCACAGGAAATCCTGGGAGGAGGCCAGCAACTCGTTTTCGCTTTCCAGCAGGAAACCTTCGCCCGCCAGCGCATGCAGGTTGAGTGTGCCGTACTGGCGGCGCGCCACCCAGAGCACCGTCTGGATGTCACGCAGGCCGCCGGGTGAACCTTTGACGTTGGGTTCGAGGTTGTATTCGGTGTCGTTGTATTTGTGGTGGCGGGCCTTGAGTTCGGCACGCTTGGCCAGGAAGAACTCCTTGCTCGGCCACATATGTGCCGTGCTGGTGACGTCCAGCATTCGCTGGCGCAAAGCTTCGGGGCCGGCGATGGTGCGGCTTTCCATCATGTTGGTGATGACGGTCAGGTCGGCCCGAGCCTGTTCGGCACATTCATCCACGGTGCGCACGCTCTGACCGACTTCCAGGCCGATGTCCCAGAGCAGGGTGAGAAACCGCTCGATGGCGTCGCGGTACTGCTCGTGCTCGGCGGCACCGAGCAGAATCAGCAGGTCGATGTCCGAGTGCGGGTGCAGTTCGCCACGTCCGTAGCCACCGACGGCGATCAGGGCGATACCGCTAGGGTCGCCCCAGTCGAATTGCTTCCAGGCCTGTTGCAGGATGTTGTCGACGAGCCAGGCGCGGTCCTCGATCAGGCGACGGATTTCGCGGCCCTCGCGAAAACGCTTGTCGAGCACTTCGCCGGCCTGGCGGATGGCTTTCTTGAAGGCGGCGATGGGGCTCGCCTTGAGGGCCAGTTCCGCCTGGAACTGGCCGCGGTCGAACAGCTCGGGATCCACTTGGGGCATCGCGTCGCGTTCCTGTCGTAGGGTGGCCTTGGGGCAGAGTCAGCGGCGTAATCAGGCCGAAGTGCGCGCGATGGTGTCGTCCTTGCGCAGGGTGAAGATCTCGTAGCCGGTCGCAGTCACCACCAGGGTGTGTTCCCACTGGGCGGAGAGCTTGCGGTCCTTGGTGATGGCGGTCCAGCCATCGCCCAGCACCTTGGTGTCGGCCTTGCCCTGGTTGATCATCGGCTCGATGGTGAAGGTCATGCCTTCCTTGAGTTCCATGCCGGTGCCGGCCTTGCCGTAGTGAAGGATCTGCGGCTCTTCGTGGAACACCTTGCCGATGCCGTGGCCGCAGAACTCGCGCACCACCGAGAAACCGTTCTTTTCGGCATGCTTCTGGATCACTTCACCGATATCGCCCAGGCGGCAGCCCGGCTTGACCAGCTCGATGGCCTTGTACATGCACTCTTGGGTGACCTTGGACAGGCGCTCGGCCCATACGGGCACGGTGCCGACGTGGAACATGCGGCTGGTGTCGCCGTGGTAGCCGTCCTTGATCACGGTGATGTCGATGTTGAGCGTGTCACCATCCTTGAGTGGCTTGTCATTGGGGATGCCGTGGCAGACCACGTGGTTGATCGAGGTACAGATCGACTTGGGGTAGCCTTTGTAGTTGAGCGGCGCCGGAATCGCCTGCTGAACGTTGACGATGTAGTCATGACAGATGCGGTCGAGCGCTTCGGTGGTAACACCGGGCTTGACGTGTTCTTCGATCATCTCCAGCACTTCGGCGGCCAGGCGGCCGGCGATGCGCATCTTCTCGATGTCTTCTGCGGTCTTGATGGTGACGGTCATTACAGGCTCTCTACGGCGCCGTGCACGGCGCGAACAAACGGGAAAGGCCGGATTCTAGCAGAGCAGGGCGCCGATCGGTCGGGATACGGCTAGAGAATTGGGGCTGCTGCGCAGTCCATCGCCGGCAAGCCGGCTCCCACGCCGATCGCGTTATCATTGTGGGAGCCGGCTTGCCGGCGATGGGGCGCCAAGCGCCGCCCATGTCCGAAAAGCTGCCTGCCATGGGTCCATTCTGGCCTCTTTGGCGGGGTGCTGCAAAAACCGCTGACGGACGCATCTTTATCCGGGTTCCGTTCGCCCGCGGTCTGTGGTATAAAATGCGCCGCTTTCGGGGACGACCCCGGTAGCCCTAAACCCACACACGTGTCGACACGATGACCTGGGTGCCCGGTACCTTCGAACTTCGGTTCGGGTGCATGGGTTGGTCATTGGGATACGTGGAGGCCCAACCCGACTTATCAAGGAACTATCATGTCCCAAGTCAACATGCGCGATATGCTGAAGGCCGGTGTGCACTTCGGCCACCAGACCCGTTACTGGAACCCGAAAATGGGCAAGTTCATTTTCGGCGCGCGTAACAAGATCCACATCATCAACCTGGAAAAAACCCTGCCGATGTTCAACGACGCTCTGTCGTTCGTAGAGCGCCTGGCCCAGGGCAAGAACAAGATCCTGTTCGTCGGCACCAAGCGTTCCGCCGGCAAGATCGTCGCCGAGCAAGCTGCTCGTTGCGGTTCGCCATACGTTGACCACCGTTGGTTGGGCGGCATGCTGACCAACTACAAAACCATCCGTGCTTCGATCAAGCGTCTGCGCGACCTGGAAACCCAGGCCGACGATGGCACCTTCGCCAAGCTGACCAAGAAAGAAGCCCTGATGCGTTCCCGCGACCTGGAAAAACTGGATCGCAGCCTGGGTGGTATCAAGGACATGGGCGGCCTGCCTGATGCCCTGTTCGTGATCGACGTTGACCACGAGCGCATTGCTATCACCGAAGCCAACAAGCTGGGCATCCCGGTCATCGGCGTTGTCGATACCAACAGCAGCCCAGAAGGCGTTGACTTCGTTATCCCAGGTAACGATGACGCCATTCGCGCTATCGAGCTGTACATGACTTCGATGGCTGACGCCGTCATCCGCGGCCGCAACAACGTTGCTGGCGGCACCGAAGTCTACGCTGAAGAAGCGGCTGCACCAGCTGCTGAGTAATAGGCGCTAGCGTCTACTTGGCACGCGAAAAGGGGGCTCTGCCCCCTTTTTGCCACCTTGAAATCCTGCTGTCAGCATGCGCCCCGCATCATGGGCCGGCTGGATCAAAAACAGCGGATTTGCAGAATTGAACGCCCGTGATGAGCGGGTGGAATGGTTGAAAAACTTTCCAAGAGGATTTTGAAATGGCAGCAATTACTGCAGCGCTGGTGAAAGAACTGCGCGAGCGTACCGGCGAAGGCATGATGGATTGCAAAAAGGCCCTGGAAAAGGCCGGCGGCGACATCGAGAAAGCCATTGACGACATGCGTGCCTCGGGCGCCATCAAGGCCGCCAAAAAGGCTGGCAACGTCGCTGCTGAAGGCGCTATCGCCGTCAAGACCGACGGTAAATCTGCCGTCCTGCTGGAAGTGAACTCGCAGACCGACTTCCTGGCCCTGCAAGACGACTTCAAGAACTTCGTGGCTGAAAGCCTCGAAGAAGCCTTCGCCCAGAAGCTGACCGACGCAGCTCCGCTGATCGCTTCGCGTGAAGCAGCTCGTGAAGCCCTGGTTGCCAAGTGCGGCGAAAACGTCAACATCCGTCGCCTGGCGCGCGTTGAAGGCGACGTTGTCGGCGCCTACCTGCACGGCAACAAGATCGGTGCTGTCGTTGTCCTGAAAGGCGGCGACGTCGAGCTGGCCAAAAACATCGCCATGCACGTTGCAGCGTCGAACCCAGAGTTCCTGGATGCGTCGGAAATCTCCGCCGAGGCTATCGAGCGTGAGAAGAACGTCTTCCTGCAGCTGAACGCCGACAAGATCGCCGGCAAGCCGGAAAACATCGTTGAGAACATGATCAACGGCCGTATCACCAAGTTCAAGGCCGAAGCCTCGCTGAAAGAGCAGGCTTTCGTCATGAACCCGGAAGTCAAGGTTGGCGAACTGGCCAAGAAAGCCGGTGCTGAAATCGTTTCCTTCACCTACTTCAAGGTTGGCGAAGGCATCGAGAAGCCAGTCGACGACTTCGCTGCTGAAGTTGCCGCTCAGGTAGCTGCTGCCAAGCAGTAAGACAGCCCCGTCTGTCGCCCCAAAGAGGCTGCCCGCTCACGCGCGCAGCCTCTTTGTCAAAACGGAGAAGGGTTTATCCGGCCCGTCTCCGCTGGCACCAAAACGGTGCCACGCTACAGTTAGCAGGCTGAAAACAGCCCGCACGAATTTTCTAAAAGTACGCCGCAGGAGAGACTCGCAATGGCTCAGCAGGTGAGTGGTCGCCAACCTCGCTATAAACGCATTTTGCTCAAACTTAGCGGCGAGGCCCTGATGGGCTCGGAAGACTTCGGTATCGATCCGAAGGTGCTCGATCGCATGGCCCTTGAAGTGGGCCAGTTGGTAGGTATCGGTGTCCAGGTCGGCCTGGTGATCGGTGGTGGCAACCTGTTCCGCGGCGCCGCGCTCAGCGCAGCCGGCATGGACCGCGTCACCGGTGACCACATGGGCATGCTGGCCACCGTGATGAACGGCCTGGCCATGCGCGATGCGCTGGAGCGCTCGAACATCCCGGCCCTGGTCATGTCGGCCATTTCCATGGTTGGTGTCACCGATCATTACGATCGTCGCAAAGCTATTCGCCACCTCAACTCCGGGGATGTGGTAATTTTCTCCGCCGGTACCGGCAACCCGTTCTTCACCACCGACTCCGCAGCCTGCCTGCGCGCCATCGAAATCGATGCCGACGTGGTATTGAAGGCGACCAAGGTCGATGGTGTGTACACTGCCGATCCATTCAAGGATCCACATGCCGAGAAGTTCGATCACCTGACCTACGATGAGGTTCTGGATCGCAAGCTCGGCGTCATGGACCTGACCGCAATCTGCCTGTGCCGTGACCACAAGATGCCATTGCGGGTTTTCAACATGAACAAACCTGGCGCCCTGCTGAACATCGTGGTGGGTGGCGCTGAAGGTACTCTGATCGAGGAAGGTCAAGCATGATCAACGACATCAAGAAAGACGCCCAGGATCGCATGGGCAAGTCCATCGAGGCGCTGGGCCGCAACCTGGCGTCCATTCGCACCGGTCGCGCCCACCCAAGCATCCTGGACAGCGTCAAGGTCACGGCCTGGGGTAGCGAGATGCCGCTGAATCAGGTAGCTGCGATCACCGTCGAGGATGCCCGCACCCTGAAGATCGTCGCCCACGACAAGAACCTCAGCGCTGCCATCGAGAAGGCTATCCTGACTTCCGATCTCGGCCTGAATCCGTCCAGCGCCGGTACTACCATCCGTGTACCGATGCCAGCCCTGACCGAGGAAACCCGCAAGGGCTACACCAAGCAGGCCAGCGGCGTTGCCGAGGATGCCAAGGTTGCCGTGCGCAACGTGCGCCGTGACGCATTGGCCGAGCTCAAGAAGCTGACCAAGGACAAGGCAATCAGCGAGGACGAAGAGCGTCGCGCCGCTGATGAAATCCAGAAGCTGACCGACAAGTTCGTCGCCGAAATCGACGCTGCGTTCAAAGCCAAGGAAAAGGACCTGTTGGCCGTCTAAGGCCGAGGTTTTTTAATGGAAAAGACCAAGCTGGCGGCACCGTCCTCGGTGCCGCGTCACGTCGCGATCATCATGGATGGCAACAATCGCTGGGCGAAGAAGCGCCTGTTGCCCGGCGTTGCCGGGCACAAGGCGGGTGTGGACGCCGTGCGTGCGGTTATCGAAGTCTGCGCAAAATCCGGCGTCGAGGTGCTGACCCTGTTCGCGTTCTCCAGCGAGAACTGGCAGCGCCCGGCCGAAGAAGTTGGAGCGTTGATGGAGCTGTTCTTCTCGGCCCTGCGCCGTGAGGCCAAGCGCCTCAACGAGAACAACATCAGCCTGCGCATCATCGGCGACCGCTCGCGTTTCCATCCAGAGCTGCAGGCTGCCATGCGCGAAGCCGAGGCCCTGACTGCGGGCAATAATCGCTTCATCCTGCAGATCGCCGCCAACTATGGTGGCCAGTGGGATATTGCCCAGGCTGCCCAGCGCCTGGCGCGTGAGGTTCAGGCCGGGCACCTGCGCCCGGACGACATCACCCCAGGCCTGTTGCAGACCTGCCTGGCCACGGGCGAGCTGCCGTTGCCCGACCTGTGCATCCGCACCGGTGGCGAGCACCGCATCAGCAACTTCCTGCTGTGGCAGTTGGCCTACGCCGAACTGTACTTCTCCGACCTGTACTGGCCGGACTTCAAACACGAGGCCATGCGCAATGCCCTGGCCGATTTCGCTTCGCGCCAGCGCCGCTTTGGTAAGACAAGCGAGCAGGTCGAGGCTGGAGCTCGTGCTTAATGCTTAAACAACGCATCATTACCGCGCTGATCCTGCTGCCGATCGCGCTGGGTGGCTTCTTCCTGCTCGAAGGGGGGGATTTCGCCTTGTTCATCGGCTTCGTGGTGACCTTGGGCGCCTGGGAGTGGGCGCGCCTGGCCGGCCTGATGGCCCAGCCGCTGCGCATTGCCTATGCCGCAGTGGTCGCCGGAGCGCTGATGCTGCTCTATCTCATGCCGGACCTCGCGCCTTGGGTGCTCGGAGCTTCGGTGATCTGGTGGGGGCTGGCCACCTGGCTGGTGCTTACCTATCCGCGTAGCAGCGAACTCTGGGCCAGCGCCGCCTGCCGCCTGCTGATCGGCCTTCTGATTTTGCTGCCGGCTTGGCAAGGGCTGGTACTGCTCAAGCACTGGCAGCTGGGCAACTGGTTGATTCTGTCGGTCATGGTGCTGGTCTGGGCGGCCGATATCGGTGCCTATTTCTCCGGTCGGGCCTTCGGCAAGCGCAAGCTGGCGCCGCTGGTCAGCCCCGGCAAGAGCTGGGAAGGTGTATATGGCGGCCTGGCGGTCAGCCTGGTGATAACCCTGGTGGTCGGCATCAGCCGCGACTGGGGTGTCGGCCAGATCCTGCTGGGGCTGCTGGGCGCGGCGCTGGTGGTGATGGCTTCGGTGGTCGGTGACCTGACCGAGAGCATGTTCAAGCGCCGCTCCGGGATCAAGGACAGCAGCAATCTGCTGCCGGGGCACGGTGGCGTGCTTGATCGCATCGACAGCCTGACGGCCGCCATCCCCTTGTTCGCGGTGCTGCTGTGGGCGGCCGAATGGGGTGTGATGTGAGTGGCTTGCAGCGCATAACCGTTCTGGGGGCGACCGGGTCGATCGGCCTGAGCACCCTGGATGTGATTGCCCGTCACCCTGAGCGCTACCAGGTGTTCGCCCTGAGTGGTTATTCGCGCGTCGATGAATTGCTGGCCCTGTGTGTGCGGCATCGTCCGGCTTTCGCCGTGGTGCCGAATGCCGAGGCGGCTTTGCGCCTGCGTGAAGGCCTTTTGGCGGCCGGTTGTGATACCGACGTCCTGGAAGGTGAAGCAGGGCTCTGCGAAGTGGCCGCTGCACCTGAGGTGGATGCGGTGATGGCTGCCATCGTCGGCGCCGCAGGCTTGCGTCCGACCTTGGCGGCTGTGCAGGCCGGCAAGAAGGTATTGCTGGCCAACAAGGAAGCGCTGGTGATGTCCGGTGCGCTGTTCATGGATGCGGTGCGCCGGAGTGGGGCGGTACTGCTGCCCATCGACAGCGAACACAACGCGATCTTCCAGTGCCTGCCCGGCGACTATGGTCGTGGCCTGAGCCAGGTGGGCGTACGCCGCATCCTGCTGACCGCCTCGGGCGGGCCGTTTCGCGAAACGCCGCAGGCGGCATTGGCCGACGTCACGCCAGAGCAGGCCTGTGCGCACCCGAACTGGTCCATGGGTCGCAAGATCTCGGTGGACTCCGCCAGCATGATGAACAAAGGTCTGGAGCTTATCGAGGCCTGCTGGCTGTTCGATGCGGCGCCGGCCAAGGTCGAGGTGGTGGTGCACCCCCAGAGCGTGATCCATTCCCTGGTCGATTATGTTGACGGCTCGGTATTGGCCCAGCTGGGTAATCCCGACATGCGCACGCCCATCGCCAACGCCCTGGCCTGGCCTGAGCGGATCGATTCCGGAGTCGCCCCGCTCGATCTGTTCGCCATTGCCCGACTGGATTTCCAGGCCCCTGATGAACAACGTTTTCCATGCCTGCGCCTGGCGCGGCACGCAGCCGAAGCGGGCAATAGTGCGCCGGCGGTGCTCAATGCGGCCAACGAGGTTGCAGTCGAGGCATTTCTCCAGCGGCGTATCCGCTTCCCGGAGATCGCGGGTATGATCGAACAGGTGCTCGATCAGGAACCTGTGGTGCCGCTACCTTCGCTGGATACGGTGTTTGCCGTTGACCAGCGCGCCCGCGAGCTGTCCCGCGAGTGGCTTCGTCGCCACGGCCGCTGATCGCCGGCCCGGGGTTCCGCTGAACGTCATTCGGAGATAGACATGA
The DNA here is from genome assembly GCF_033095865.1 of Pseudomonas sp. KU43P. Taxonomy (NCBI): domain Bacteria; kingdom Pseudomonadati; phylum Pseudomonadota; class Gammaproteobacteria; order Pseudomonadales; family Pseudomonadaceae; genus Pseudomonas; species Pseudomonas sp. KU43P. The sequence goes on from NZ_AP019365.1 coordinate 1,303,215, forward strand.
CTGCGCTCTACATGATTATCGGCACCCTGGTGGCCCTGGGTGTACTGGTCACGTTCCACGAATTCGGCCACTTCTGGGTGGCTCGCCGCTGCGGTGTGAAAGTGCTGCGTTTTTCCGTGGGCTTTGGTACGCCGCTGTTGCGCTGGCACGACCGTCACGGCACCGAGTTCGTGGTGGCGGCGATTCCCCTGGGTGGCTACGTCAAGATGCTCGATGAGCGCGAAGGCGAAGTACCTCCCGCGCTGATCGATCAGTCGTTCAATCGCAAATCCGTGCGCCAGCGAATTGCCATCGTGGCCGCGGGTCCGATTGCCAACTTCCTGCTGGCCATCTTTTTCTTCTGGGTGCTGGCGATGCTGGGCACCCAGCAGATACGCCCGGTGATCGGCGCGGTCGAGTCGGGTAGCCTGGCGGCCTCCGCGGGCCTGGTGGCTGGCCAGGAAATTGTATCCATCGATGGCAAGGCGACCAGCGGTTGGTCGGCGGTCAACTTGCAACTGGTACGCCGCCTGGGCGAGAGCGGCACCTTGCAGGTTGGCGTGCGCGACGAGGGCGCCAGTGCCGAGCGCCAGCTGCCGATCAAGCTCGATAGCTGGCTCAAGGGGGCCGACGAGCCCGACCCGATCCAATCCCTTGGGCTGCGCCCATGGCGCCCTGCGGTCGCACCTGTGCTGGCCGAGATCGATCCCAAGGGCCCAGCCGCCGCTGCCGGCCTGAAAACCGGTGACAAGCTGCTGGCCTTGGACGGTGTGGTGCTCAATGACTGGCAGCAGGTGGTCGACAGCGTGCGCGCGCGCCCCGAAGCCAAGGTCGTGATTCGTGTGGAGCGCGATGCCGCCACCCTGGATGTGCCGGTAACCCTTGCCCGCAAGGGTGAAGGCAAGGCCTCCGGTGGTTACCTGGGGGCTGGCGTGAAAGGCGCCGAATGGCCTGCCAACATGCTCCGCGAAGTCAGCTACGGCCCGCTGGATGCCGTGGGCGAGGGCCTCTCGCGCACCTGGAACATGAGTGTACTAACCCTCGAATCGCTGAAGAAAATGCTGTTCGGGGAGCTCTCGGTAAAAAACTTGAGCGGACCGATAACCATTGCTAAAGTGGCGGGCGCTTCGGCCCAGTCCGGCGTGGGGGATTTCCTGAATTTCCTAGCCTACCTGAGCATAAGCCTGGGGGTTCTTAACCTGCTGCCCATTCCTGTACTGGATGGGGGGCATTTGCTGTTTTACCTGGTCGAGTGGGCGCGCGGTCGTCCGCTGTCGGATCGGGTGCAAGGTTGGGGGGTCCAGATCGGTATCAGTTTGGTCGTAGGGGTGATGTTGCTCGCCCTGATCAACGATCTGGGTCGACTATAAAAGCTTCGCATTGCGAACCTGCCGCCACTTCGCGGCAGGTTGTTTATTGCCAGTTGGAATAAAAGGACTTCATGAAACGTCTGCTGCTAACTGCGGTCCTCTCCGCACTGATGATCGCTGAAGTTCACGCCGAGTCCTTCACCATCTCCGATATTCGTGTCAACGGCCTGCAGCGGGTATCCGCCGGCAGCGTCTTTGGTGCCTTGCCGCTCAACGTCGGCGACCAGGCCGATGACCGCCGTCTGGTGGAATCGACCCGTTCGCTGTTCAAGACCGGCTTCTTCCAGGACATCCAGCTGAACCGCGACGGCAATGTCCTGATCATCAACGTGGTCGAACGCCCATCGGTGTCGAGCATCGAGATCGAAGGCAACAAGGCGATCAGCACCGAAGACCTGATGAAAGGTCTGAAACAGTCGGGCCTGGCCGAAGGCGAGATCTTCCAGCGCGCCACCCTCGAAGGTGTGCGTAACGAGCTGCAGCGCCAGTATGTGGCCCAGGGCCGCTACTCGGCCGAAGTCGACGCCGAGGTGGTGCCGCAGCCGCGCAACCGCGTCGCGTTGAAGATCAAGATCAACGAAGGCACGGTCGCTGCCATCCAGCACATCAACATCGTCGGCAACACCGTGTTCGACGATGAAGAGCTGTCGCAGCTGTTCGAGTTGAAGACCACCAACTGGCTGTCGTTCTTCAAGAACGACGACAAGTACGCCCGCGAAAAACTCTCCGGTGACCTGGAGCGCCTGCGTTCCTACTACCTGGACCGCGGTTACATCAACATGGACATCGCGTCCACTCAGGTGTCGATCACCCCGGACAAGAAACACGTCTATATCACCGTCAACGTCAACGAAGGCGAGAAGTACACCGTCCGTGACGTGAAGCTTTCCGGTGACCTCAAGGTGCCGGAAGACCAGGTCAAGTCACTGCTGCTGGTGCAGCCGGGCCAGGTATTCTCGCGCAAGGTGATGACCACCACGTCCGAGCTCATCACCCGTCGCCTGGGTAACGAGGGTTACACCTTCGCCAACGTCAACGGCGTGCCACAGCCGAACGACCAGGATCACACCGTCGACATCATGTTCGTGGTCGACCCGGGCAAGCGTGCCTACGTCAACCGCATCAACTACCGCGGCAACACCAAGACCGAAGACGAAGTACTGCGTCGCGAGATGCGCCAGATGGAAGGCGGCTGGGCTTCGACCTACCTGATCGACCAGTCCAAGACCCGTCTCGAGCGCCTGGGCTTCTTCAAGGAAGTCAACGTCGAAACCCCGCCGGTGCCTGGCACCGACGACCAGGTCGACGTCAACTACAGCGTCGAGGAGCAGGCCTCCGGTTCGATCACCGCCAGCGTCGGTTTCGCCCAGAGCGCCGGCCTGATCCTCGGTGGCTCGATCAGCCAGAGCAACTTCCTGGGTACCGGTAACAAGGTGTCCATCGGCCTGACCCGTTCCGAGTACCAGACCCGCTACAACTTCGGCTACGTCGATCCCTACTTCACCGCCGACGGTGTGAGCCTGGGTTACAACGCCTTCTACCGCAGCACCGACTACGATGACCTCGATGTCGACGTGGCCAGCTATGCGGTGGACAGCTATGGCGCAGGTGTGAGCCTGGGCTACCCAATCAGCGAAACCTCGCGCCTGACCTATGGCCTGAGCGTGCAGCAGGACAAGATCAAGACTGGTAAGTACACCGTTGACGAAATCTTCGATTTCCTCAAGGAAGAAGGCGACAACTTCCTGAACTTCAAGGCCTCGATCGGCTGGTCCGAATCGACCCTGAACAAAGGTGTGCTGGCGACCCGTGGTCACTCCCAGAGTCTGACCCTGGAATCGACCATTCCTGGCAGCGACCTGTCGTTCTACAAGCTCGACTACCGTGGCCAGTTGTTCAAGCCGATCACCAATAACTACACCCTGCGCCTGCACACCGAACTGGGCTATGGTGATGGTTTCGGTGGTACTTCCGGCCTGCCGTTCTACGAGAACTACTACGCGGGTGGCTTCAACTCTGTCCGTGGCTTCAAGGACAGCAGCCTGGGCCCACGCAGCACGCCTAGTACCGGCAAGAACCCTGGCACCATTGCCGACCCGGATCAGGATCCGCTGCCGTTCGGTGGCAACGTGCTGGTGCAAGGTGGCGTCGAGTTGCTGTTCCCGCTGCCGTTCGTCAAGGACCAGCGTTCCCTGCGCACTTCCGTGTTCTGGGACGTGGGTAACGTGTTCGACACCAATTGCGGCAGCAAGCCGGATTGCGAGAAGGTCGGCTTCTCGGGCATGGCCAGTTCGGTCGGCCTGGGCGTCACCTGGATCACGGCCCTGGGCCCGTTGAGCTTCAGCCTGGCAATGCCGGTGAAGAAGCCGGACGATGCCGATACCCAGGTGTTCCAATTCTCTCTGGGCCAGACCTTCTAAGGTCGGCCCTTGCTTAACGACAACGGTTTATCCAGGAGTGCATCGTGCGTAAGTTGACTCAACTGGCCGTAGTGGCCGCGGCGCTGGTCGCCACCCCGGCTTTCGCCGAAATGAAGGTTGCCGTTCTGAACTACCAGATGGCCCTGCTCGAATCCGATGCCGCCAAGAAGTATGCGGTCGATGCCGAGAAGAAGTTCGGCCCGCAGCTGACCAAGCTCAAAGGCCTGGAAAGCAGTGCCAAAGGCATCCAGGACCGTTTGATCAAAGGCGGCGACAAGATGGCGCAGCCGGAGCGTGAGCGTCTGGAGCTCGAGTTCAAGCAGAAAGCCCGCGACTTCCAGTTCCAGTCCAAGGAGCTGAACGAAGCCAAGGCCGTTGCAGACCGCGACATGCTCAAGCAGCTCAAGCCCAAGCTCGACGGTGCCGTCGAGGAAGTGATCAAGAAGGGCGGTTACGACCTGGTTCTCGAGCGTGGCGCGGTCATCGATGTCAAGCCTCAGTACGACATCACCCGCCAGGTCATCGAGCGTATGAACCAAGCCCGTTGATATGACCGTGACCATGACGCTCGGCCAGCTGGCCGAGGCCCTCGGGGCCACTCTCCAAGGCCCCGAGGCGCTGCAGATTACCGGCCTGGCCACCTTGCAAGAGGCTGGCCCCGGTCAATTGAGCTTCCTTGCCAACCCGCAATACCGCAAATACCTGGATAACAGCCAGGCTGCTGCGGTGCTGCTCAAGGCTGCGGATGCCGAAGGCTTTGCCGGCAATGCGCTGATCGTGCCCGACCCGTACCTGGCGTACGCACGCATTTCTCACCTGTTCGATCCCAAGCCCAAGGCTGAGGCGGGTATTCATCCCAGCGCCGTGGTTGCCGAAGATGCCCAGGTGGACGCCAGCGCCAGCATCGGGCCGTTCGCGGTCATCGAGAGCGGTGCGCGCATCGGCGCCAACGTCAGCATCGGCGCGCATTGCGTGATCGGTGCTCGCTGCGTGGTGGGTGAAGGTGGCTGGCTGGCACCGCGGGTCACGTTGTATCACGACGTGACCATCGGCAAGCGGGTGGTCATTCAGTCGGGCGCAGTGATCGGTGGCGAGGGCTTCGGTTTCGCCAATGAGAAAGGCGTGTGGCGTAAGATTGCCCAGATCGGCGGCGTCACCCTCGGTGATGACGTGGAAATCGGCGTCAACACCGCCGTCGACCGTGGCGCGCTGTCCGATACGCGGATCGCCGACGGGGTCAAGCTCGACAACCAGATCCAGATCGCCCACAACGTGCAGATCGGTGAGCACACTGCCATGGCCGCTTGCGTCGGGATTTCCGGCAGTACGCGCATCGGCAAGCACTGTACCATCGCCGGCGGCGTCGGTATGGTCGGCCACATCGATGTGTGCGACAACGTATTCGTGTCCGGGATGACCATGGTGACCCGTTCGATCACCGAACCGGGCGCCTATTCTTCCGGCACTGCCATGCAGCCGTTGGCTGACTGGCGCAAGAGCGCCGCGCGTATCCGCCAGCTGGACGACATGTCCAAGCGTCTCCAGCAGCTGGAAAAACGTGTCGATACCGTGACCTCAGGTGGCCAGCCGACATCAGAAGGCTGATACCATTTTCCTGAGCAAGAGTGAACAGTCGCTAGCTGGCTCCTCTTTGGATTGCAAAAGGAGCGTGTGGTCAGCACCTGCGCTCCCTATTCTTATTACAGGCTTCCCCCCGAAATGATGGACATCAACGAGATTCGCGAATACCTGCCTCACCGTTACCCGTTCCTGCTGGTGGATCGCGTGACGGACCTGGATTTCGAGGCCCAGAGCATTCGTGCCTACAAGAATGTCAGCATCAACGAGCCGTTCTTCAATGGCCATTTCCCGGCGCACCCGATCATGCCGGGCGTTCTGATCATCGAAGCGATGGCCCAGGCGGCCGGTATCCTTGGTTTCAAGATGCTTGATGCCAAGCCCGCCGATGGCACCCTGTACTACTTCGTCGGCTCCGACAAGCTGCGTTTCCGCCAGCCGGTGCTGCCGGGTGACCAGCTGGTGCTGGAAGCCAAGTTCCTCAGCCGCAAGAGCATGATCTGGAAATTCGAGTGTCGCGCCCTGGTCGACGGCAAGCCAGTGTGCTCGGCAGAAATCACCTGTGCGGAACGCTCCCTATGAGTTCGATTGACCCACGGGCGATCATCGACCCCTCGGCCAAGCTGGCCGCGGGTGTCGAGGTTGGCCCGTGGTCGATTGTCGGCCCTGACGTGGAAATCGGCGAGGGCACGGTCATTGGCCCTCACGTGGTGCTCAAGGGCCCGACGCGGATTGGCAAGCACAACCGCATCTACCAGTTTTCCTCGATTGGCGAAGACACCCCGGACCTCAAGTACAAGGGCGAGCCGACGCGTCTGGTGATTGGTGACCACAACGTGATTCGCGAAGGTGTGACCATCCACCGTGGTACGGTCCAGGACCGTTACGAAACGACGCTGGGTGACCACAACCTGATCATGGCCTATGCCCACATCGGCCATGACAGCGTGATCGGCAACCACTGCATCCTGGTCAACAATACGGCGTTGGCTGGCCATGTGCACGTAGGTGACTGGGCGATCCTGTCCGGTTTTACCCTGGTGCACCAGTACTGCCATATCGGTGCGCATGCGTTTTCCGGCATGGGCACGGCGATCGGCAAGGACGTGCCGGCATTCGTCACGGTCTTCGGCAGCCCTGCCGAAGCCCGCAGCATGAACTTCGAAGGCATGCGTCGCCGCGGTTTCAGCGATGAGGTGATCCACGCCTTGCGCCGCTCGTACAAAATCGTCTACCGCCAGGGCCTGACCGTCGAAGAGGCGATCAAGGAACTGGACGAACTGTCTGGCAAGCACCCCGAGGTCGACCTGTTCCGCCAGTCCATCGTGAACTCCGCTCGCGGCATCACTCGCTGACATGGCGCAGCTTTGCGTAGCACTGGTTGCGGGTGAGGCCAGCGGCGATATTCTCGGGTCCGGCTTGATGCGTGCCCTCAAGGCGCGCCATCCCGATGTGCGGTTCATTGGCGTCGGCGGGCCGCTGATGGAGGCCGAAGGCCTGCAGTCGTATTTCCCCATGGAGCGCCTCGCGGTCATGGGCCTGGTCGAAGTGCTGGGACGCCTGCGCGAACTGCTCAAGCGGCGCAAGGATCTGATCCAGACGCTGATCGCTGAAAAGCCCGATGTGTTCATCGGCATCGACGCCCCCGATTTCACGCTCAATATCGAATTGAAACTGCGCCAGGTCGGGATCAAGACCGTGCACTACGTCAGCCCCTCGGTTTGGGCCTGGCGGCAGAAGCGCGTGCTGAAGATCCGTGAAGGCTGCGACCTGATGCTGACCTTGCTGCCTTTCGAGGCGCGCTTCTATGAAGAGCAAGGTGTGCCCGTGCGTTTCGTCGGTCACCCGTTGGCCGATACTATTCCGCTCGACGCCGACCGTCAGGCAGCTCGCCAGGCCCTGGGCCTGACCGACGGGCCGCTGGTGGCGTTGATGCCTGGCAGCCGTGGCGGAGAGGTGGGGCGGCTAGGCGCGCTATTCCTCGATGCGGCGCAACGGCTGCGCGAGCAGGTACCGGGTGTGCGTTTCGTGCTGCCCTGTGCCAATGGCGCGCGGCGCGAGCAGATCGAACAGATGCTCGAAGGCCGCGATCTGCCATTGACCTTGCTCGACGGCCAGTCGCACCTGGCCCTGGCAGCCTGCGATGCAGTGCTGATCGCCTCGGGTACTGCGACCCTGGAAGCGTTGCTGTACAAGCGGCCGATGGTCGTGGCTTATCGACTGGCGCCGTTGACCTACTGGATTCTCAAGCGTCTGGTAAAAAGCCCCTACGTGTCGTTGCCGAACTTGCTTGCTCAGCGCGAGCTGGTGCCTGAGCTGCTGCAAGATGCTGCCACCAGTGAAGCCCTGGCCACTGCCCTGGCGCCCTTGGTGGCTGATGGCAGCCAGCAGACCGAACGCTTCGACGAGATTCACCGCACCTTGCGCCGCGACGCCTCCAATCAGGCGGCGGATGCGGTGCTGGCTTTGCTCAAGGCTCGCTGATATGCAGATAGGACTGGATTTCAACCTGGTCGAAGACCTGGTTGCCGGTGTTGATGAAGTGGGCCGTGGCCCGCTGTGCGGCGCGGTGGTCACCGCCGCCGTGATTCTAGATCCGGCGCGGCCGATCCTTGGCCTGAACGATTCGAAGAAGCTGACCGAAGCCAAGCGTGAAGCGCTGTTCGACGAAATTTGCGAAAAGGCCCTGAGCTTTTGCATTGCGCGCGCCGAGGTGGAAGAAATCGACCGCCTGAACATTCTGCAGGCCACCATGCTGGCCATGCAGCGTGCGGTAGAAGGCTTGAGCGTTATACCCAAGCTTGCCCTGATTGACGGTAACCGCTGCCCCAAGCTGGCAGTGCCGGCGGCGCCGGTGGTCAAAGGTGACAGTCAGGTACCGGCGATCGCTGCTGCGTCGATCCTGGCCAAGGTGACCCGTGACCGGGAGATGAGCGCATTCGAGCTGATCTATCCGGGGTATGGGATCGGGGGGCACAAGGGGTATCCGACGCCGGTGCATCTGGAAGCCCTGGCGCGGTTGGGCCCTACGCCGATTCATCGGCGCTCGTTTGCACCGGTACGTGCCGCATGGGAAGCCCGTGAGGGCGTTACCGACTCCCTGATCTAGTGTCTGGGGCCGCTTGGCGGCCCCAACCCCCCCTTCGCATTTACGCTACAATCCCGCCCTTGTCGTTCAGCACTGCTACAGGATCATCCATGTCGGTTCCCTTCGTTCACCTGCGCGTCCACTCCGAATTCTCGCTGGTCGACGGCCTGGTGCGGATCAAGCCGCTGGCCAAGGCGCTGGCGGGGATGAACATGCCGGCGGTGGCGATCACCGACCAGAGCAACATGTGCTCGCTGGTGAAGTTCTACAAGACCGCCATGGGCGCCGGGGTCAAGCCGATCTGCGGTGCCGACCTGTGGCTGGCCGGGGCCGACCCGGAGGCGCCGCTGTCGCGCATCTGTTTCCTGGCCATGGACCCGAAGGGCTACCGCAACCTCACCGAGTTGATTTCGCGTGGCTGGACTGACGGCCAGCGCAATGGGTTGGTGATTCTCCAGCGCGAATGGATCGCACCGGCCAGCGAGGGGCTTATTGCCCTGTCTGCGGGCAAGGAAGGCGACATCGGCCAGGCACTGATGGCCGGCCGCAACGATGAGGCCGAAGCACTGCTGCGCGACTGGATGGGCATGTTCCCACAGCGCTTCTACGTCGAACTGCAGCGCACCAACCGTGCCGGCGACGAAGATTACGTGCATGCCGCCGTGGCCCTGGCCGACAAGCTCGGCGCGCCGCTGGTGGCGACCAACGATGTGCGCTTCATCAAGCAGTCTGACTTCGATGCCCACGAAAGCCGCGTCTGCATCGGCGAAGGCTGGACCCTGGACGACCCACGTCGCCCGCGGATGTACAGCGACCAGCAGTACCTCAAGAGTGCGCAGGAGATGGTCGAGCTGTTCAGCGACCTGCCAGACGCCATTGCCAACACGGTGGAAATTGCCAAGCGCTGCAACATCCAGGTACAGCTGGGCAAGTACTTCCTTCCCGACTTCCCGACGCCCAACGGCATGGGCATCGACGACTACTTGCGTCATGTCTCCCACGAAGGCCTTGAAGAGCGTCTGGCGGTACTCTGGCCGAAAGAGACCACGCCCAATTACGAAGAGAAGCGCCAGGTCTATCTCGACCGCCTGAAGTTCGAACTGGACATCATCATCCAGATGGGTTTCCCCGGTTACTTCCTGATCGTGATGGACTTCATCAAATGGGCCAAGAACAACGGGGTACCGGTCGGCCCTGGCCGTGGGTCGGGCGCAGGTTCCCTGGTGGCCTACGTGCTGAAGATCACCGACCTCGACCCGCTGGCCTACGACCTGCTGTTCGAGCGCTTCCTCAACCCTGAACGTATTTCCATGCCCGACTTCGACGTCGACTTCTGCATGGATGGCCGTGACCGGGTGATCGACTACGTGGCCGAAGCCTACGGCCGCAACGCGGTCAGCCAGATCATCACCTTCGGCACCATGGCCGCTAAGGCGGTGGTGCGCGACGTGGCGCGGGTGCAGGGCAAGTCATACGGTCTGGCTGACCGTCTGTCGAAGATGATCCCGTTCGAAGTGGGGATGACCCTGGAGAAGGCATACGAGCAGGAAGAGATTCTGCGCGACTTCCTCAAGGGCGACGAAGATGCCCGGGAAATCTGGGACATGGCGCTCAAGCTCGAGGGTGTCACCCGCGGTACCGGCAAGCACGCCGGTGGTGTGGTTATCGCACCCACCAAGCTGACCGATTTTTCGCCGATCGCCTGCGACGAAGAGGGCGGCGGCTTGGTAACCCAGTTCGACAAGGATGACGTGGAGGCCGCCGGCCTGGTCAAGTTCGACTTCCTCGGCCTGCGAACCCTGACCATCATCAAGTGGGCGATGGAGACGATCAACCGCGAGCAGGCCAAGAACAACCTGCCCGACGTCAATATCGACTTCATACCGCTGGATGACCGCAAGACCTACGAGCTGCTGCAGAAGGCCGAAACCACGGCGGTGTTCCAGCTTGAATCGCGCGGCATGAAAGAGCTGATCAAGAAGCTCAAGCCCGACTGCCTGGAAGACCTCATCGCACTCGTGGCGCTGTTCCGCCCCGGCCCGCTGCAGTCGGGCATGGTGGACGACTTCATCAACCGCAAGCACGGCCGCGCCGAACTGGCCTACCCGCACTCCGATTACCAGTACGAAGGCCTCAAGCCTGTACTGGCTCCGACCTACGGCATCATCCTGTACCAGGAACAGGTGATGCAGATTGCCCAGGTCATGGCCGGTTACACCCTCGGTGGCGCTGACATGCTGCGCCGGGCCATGGGCAAGAAAAAGCCCGAGGAAATGGCCAAGCAGCGCGGCGGTTTCATCGAAGGTTGTGTCGCCAACAATATCGAAGCGGACCTGGCCGGTAACATTTTCGACCTGGTGGAGAAGTTCGCCGGTTACGGCTTCAACAAGTCTCACTCCGCCGCCTACGGCCTGGTCTCCTACCAGACGGCGTGGCTGAAGACCCACTACCCAGCGCCGTTCATGGCCGCGGTGCTGTCTGCGGACATGCACAACACCGACAAGGTGGTGGTGCTGATCGAGGAAGTGCGCAGCATGAAGCTGCGCCTCGATGCACCCGACGTGAACGCCTCCGAGTTCAAGTTCACGGTCAACGACGACGGCCGCATCATCTATGGCCTGGGCGCTATCAAAGGTGTCGGTGAAGGCCCGGTGGAAGCCATCGTCGAAGCGCGCGCCCAGGGTGGGCCATTCAAGGACCTGTTCGACTTCTGCGAGCGCGTCGACCTCAAGCGGGTCAACAAGCGTACCCTCGATGCGCTGATACGCAGTGGCGCGCTGGATCGCCTCGGCCCGCACTTCCATGACGAGATCAAGGCCTACCACGCCAGCATCGACATCAACCGTGCGACCTTGCTCTCGGCCCTGGAAGAGGCCATCAAGGCTGCCGAGCAAACTGCACGCACGGCTGACAGCGGTCACGTCGACCTGTTCGGCGGCTTGTTCGTCGAGGAAGACTCCGATGTCTATGCCAACCATCGCAAGGTGCGCGAGCTGACCCTCAAGGAGCGCTTGAAGGGCGAGAAGGACACCCTCGGCGTATACCTGACCGGTCACCCGATCGATGAGTATGAAGGTGAAATCCGCCGCTTCGCTCGCCAACGCATCATCGACCTGAAACCATCGCGCGAGACGCAGACCATCGCCGGCATGATCATTGCCCTGCGGGTGATGAAGAACAAGAAGGGCGACAAGATGGGCTTCGTCACCCTCGACGACCGCTCCGGGCGCATCGAGGCATCGCTGTTCGCCGATGCCTTCATGGGCGCCCAGGCATTGTTGCAAAATGATGCAATGGTGGTGGTGGAAGGAGAGGTCAGCAACGACGATTTCTCCGGTGGCCTGCGCCTGCGCGTGAAGCAGGTGATGACCATGGAAGATGCCCGCACCAAGCTGGCCGAGAGCCTTCGCCTGAAGGTGGCCCATGATGCCCTCAAGGGCGATCGCCTGAACTGGCTGGGCGAGCTGATCACCCGCCACCGCGGTGGTTGCCCGATCACCCTCGAATACACCGGCAGCGATGCCAAGGCCATGCTGCAATTTGGCGATCAATGGTCGATCGACCCTGCCGACGGCCTGATTCAGGCGCTGCGTGACCAGTTCGGGCGTGAGAACGTCTTCCTGCAATATCGTTGAACCGACGAAATTTAATCTCGACCTGAATGCGCCTGATCCCTTAAGGTAGGGCGCCAAACGGATCAACCGGCCGGCCGCCTGGCCGTAGACCCAAGACGGATGACTATGAACCCGAATTTTCTCGATTTCGAACAGCCGATTGCCGACCTGCAAGCCAAGATCGAAGGGCTGCGCCTGGTGGGCAACGACAACTCGCTGAACATCAGCGATGAAATTGCCCGTCTGCAAGACAAGAGCAACACCCTGACCGAAAGTATCTTCGGCAACCTGACCAGCTGGCAGATCGCGCGCCTGGCTCGTCATCCACGTCGTCCATACACGTTGGACTACCTGGAGCACATCTTCACCGAATTCGAAGAGCTGCACGGCGACCGCCACTTCTCCGACGATGCCGCCATCGTCGGCGGTACAGCGCGTCTGGACGGCAAGCCAGTCATGGTGATCGGCCATCAGAAAGGCCGTGAAGTGCGCGAAAAGGTGCGCCGCAACTTCGGCATGCCGCGCCCTGAAGGCTACCGCAAGGCCTGCCGCCTGATGGAGATGGCCGAGCGCTTCAAGATGCCGATCCTGACCTTCATCGACACCCCGGGCGCCTACCCGGGCATCGACGCCGAAGAGCGCAACCAGAGCGAAGCGATTGCCTGGAACCTGCGCGTCATGGCGCGCCTTAAAACCCCGATCATCGCTACCGTGATCGGTGAAGGTGGTTCCGGCGGTGCGCTGGCCATCGGCGTGTGCGACCAGCTGAACATGCTGCAGTACTCCACCTACTCGGTGATCTCGCCGGAAGGTTGTGCCTCGATCCTGTGGAAGACCGCCGACAAGGCTGCCGATGCTGCCGAGGCCATGGGCATCACCGCCGAGCGCCTCAAGAGCCTGAACATCGTCGACAAGGTCATCCAGGAGCCGCTGGGCGGCGCCCACCGTGACCCGGCGAAGATGTCCGAAAGCATTCGTGCCGACCTGGTGCAGCAGCTGGACATGCTCGGCAAGTTCGACAACGACGCGCTATTGGCCCGTCGCTATGAGCGCCTGATGAGCTACGGCCTCTGATAGAAGGCCAGGGCCGCCCTGCGGCCCGATCGCCGGCAAGCCGGCTCCCACAGAAATCAGCGGCGACGCGTACATTGTGGGAGCCGGCTTGCCGGCGATCGGGGTGCAACGCGCCCCGGCCATCTCAAACCCTGTGAGGCCCCATGATCAACCTCACCCCCTGGCTCAACGCCCCCGCCTGGTACATCGCCTTCTCCGGCGGCCTCGACTCCACCGTCCTCCTGCACCTACTGGCCGATCACGCCCGCCGCCACGCCACGCCCCCCCTGCACGCCATCCACATCCACCACGGCCTGCAACCTGCCGCCGATACCTGGCCAGCCCACTGCAAGGCGGTCTGCGAGCGCCTGGGCATCGAACTCCGCGTCGTCCACGTCCAGGTCGCTCCCGGCGCCAGTCTCGAACAGGCCGCTCGCGATGCGCGCTATGCGGCATTTGAGCGCATCATCGGCCCCGGTGACGTGCTGTTCACCGGCCAGCACCGCGAAGACCAGGCAGAAACCCTGCTCTTTCGCCTGCTGCGGGGCACCGGCCTGCGTGGCCTGGCGGCTATGCCCACACAGCGTCAGATGGGGCAGGGTTATCTGGCCAGGCCGCTGCTGACGTGTTCACGCCAGCAATTGCATGACTATGCACAAACCCATGGGTTGGTCTGGATCGAAGACCCGTCCAACCGCGACACGGCTTTTGCCCGTAACTTCCTGCGCAACGACGTGTTCCCGCTGCTCCAGCAACGTTGGCCGCAGGCCAGCGGGAACCTGGCCCGCTGCGCCGAGCACCTGGGTGAAGCACAGGGGCTGCTCGATGAGCTGGCGGAGAATGACCTGGCAACTGCCGAGGAGGGCGCCCCCAGCGCCTGGCCCGGGCTGGACTCCCTCGACCTGGCGGCCCTTGCCGGGTTATCGCCGGCGCGTCAGCGCAATGTGTTGCAGTATTGGCTCAGCCAGCGCACCCGGTTGCCCGACGCCCGCCATTGGGCTGGCTGGGCGGACCTGCGTGATGCTGCAATAGATACCCAGCCGGTCTGGCAGCTGACAGACGGTCGCCTGCTGCGCAGTCACGGTCGGATCTGGTGGTTGAGTGGTGATTGGCTGCAGCCTACCGCAGGGCCGCAGCGCTGGCTCCAGCCTGAAATACCGCTGCCGCTGCCTGGCAACGGCAGTGTCCAGCTGCAGGGGCGCCCCGTGGGCGATCTGCATATTGCCTACCGCCAGGGCGGCGAAACGCTGGACGTTGCCGGGCGTGGCCGGCGCGATCTCAAGCGCTTGCTCAACGAGTTGCAGGTGCCGCATTTCGTGCGTCCGCGGCTGCCGTTGCTGTACCGCGGCGATCAGTTGCTGGCGGTGGCCAACCTACCCGCACTCGGGCAGGCGGATTGCCAGCTTCACTGGGTGCCGCCGACGAACGCGCAAGGTTTGAGCTGAAGGGTACATTCCGGTAGACTACCCTCCCTTCTTGATACAACTTCTGTGGGTTCCGCGAAAACACAGGAGTTGCCGATTACCAAGCAGTTTTTTGCTGGGCTGATTCTTAAAATGACGAGCGAGCTCCATGCCGGGGATTCCCCTGGTCTGTACAGACGCGGCAGTTTTTCGAGATGCACTGTGATTGACGCAGGTGATCGGGGGCTTCGGCCTTCCTTCGCTTTCTCCGGCGGCGCTGGCCGCCTTAACGCAGACTTCTAGGGTTTTTCATGACGCGCTACATATTCGTCACGGGCGGTGTTGTTTCTTCATTGGGGAAAGGCATTGCCTCGGCTTCCCTGGCGGCCATCCTGGAAGCGCGGGGGCTCAAGGTCACCATGCTCAAGCTGGATCCGTACATCAACGTCGATCCTGGCACCATGAGCCCGTTCCAGCACGGTGAGGTGTTCGTCACCCACGACGGCGCCGAGACCGACCTTGACCTGGGCCACTACGAGCGGTTCATCCGCACCACCATGACCCAGAACAACAACTTCACCACGGGCCGTATCTACGAGCACGTGCTGCGCAAGGAGCGTCGTGGTGACTACCTGGGCGCGACCATCCAGGTCATCCCGCACATCACCGACGAGATCAAGCGTCGCATCATCAAGGGCGCTGGCGATGCCGACGTGGCCCTGGTGGAAATCGGCGGTACCGTGGGTGACATCGAGTCGCAGCCGTTCCTCGAGGCAATCCGCCAGCTGCGTGTCGAAGTGGGCTCCAAGCGCGCCATGCTGATGCACCTGACGCTGGTGCCGTACATCGCCACCGCTGGCGAGACCAAGACCAAGCCGACCCAGCACTCGGTGAAGGAGCTGCGCTCCATCGGCCTGCAGCCTGACGTGCTGATCTGCCGTTCCGACCACCCGGTCGATGCCTCGTCGCGCCGCAAGATCGCGTTGTTCACCAACGTCGAAGAGCGTGCGGTCATCTCCCTGGAAGACGTCGACACCATCTACAAGATCCCGGGTGTACTGCACGCTCAGGGCCTGGACGACTTCGTCGTCGAGCGCTTCGGCCTGCAGTGCAATGGCGCCGACCTGTCCGAATGGGACAAGGTGGTCGATGCCAAGCTCAACCCTGAGCACGAAGTGACCATCGCCATGGTCGGCAAGTACATGGAGCTGCTGGATGCGTACAAGTCGCTGATCGAAGCGATGAGCCACGCCGGTATCACCAACCGTACCAAGGTCAACCTGCGCTACATCGACTCGGAAGACATCGAGAACCAGGGCACCAGCCTGCTGGAAGGCGCTGACGCCATCCTGGTACCAGGTGGTTTCGGCCTGCGCGGTGTGGAAGGCAAGATCACCGCGGTGCAGTACGCCCGTGAGAACAAGGTGCCGTACCTGGGTATCTGCCTGGGCATGCAGGTTGCCGTGATCGAGTTCGCCCGTAACGTAATGGGCTGGAAAGACGCCAACTCCACCGAGTTCGACCGCAACAGCGGCCACCCGGTCGTGGGCCTGATTACCGAGTGGGCCGATGCCACCGGTGCCGTCGAGACCCGTACCGAAGCCTCCGACCTGGGCGGCACCATGCGCCTGGGCGCGCAGGACTGCCAGCTGGCTGCCGGCTCGAAAGTGCACGACTGCTACGGCAAGGACGTGATCACCGAGCGTCACCGCCACCGCTACGAAGTCAACAACAACCTGCTGCCACAACTGGTCGACGCCGGCCTGGTGGTTTCCGGTCGTTCCGAAGACGGTGCGCTGGTTGAAGTGGTCGAGTCCAAGGATCATCCATGGTTCGTGGCTTGCCAGTTCCACCCGGAGTTCACCTCGACTCCACGTGACGGCCACCCGCTGTTCAGCGGCTTCGTCAAGGCCGCCTTGGCCCAGAAGAGCAAGGCCTGAGCCCAGGCTTTGATGAGTTTTCCGACGGTAGAAACCGCGCAAAGCTCATTTCTCGGGTAAAGTACCGCCCGTTCTGCCCCTGACCTGCCGGTCAGGGGCTGCTTCTGCCAGGCCTGCCTGCTGCATATTCGCCTGGCACAAGGCAAGAATTTCCTAAAGCTGCGTTGTTTTCGTCAATTCTGGAGTGCTTACAACAATGGCAAAAATCGTCGACATCAAAGGTCGTGAAGTTCTCGATTCGCGTGGCAACCCCACCGTGGAAGCCGATGTACTGCTCGACAACGGCATCATCGGCAGCGCGTGCGCGCCGTCCGGTGCTTCCACCGGCTCGCGCGAAGCGCTGGAGCTGCGTGATGGCGACAAGAGCCGTTACCTGGGCAAGGGCGTGCTGAAGGCAGTTGCCAACATCAACGGCCCGATCCGTGACCTGCTGCTGGGCAAGGACCCTTCCGATCAGAAGGCCCTGGACCGCGCCATGATCGAACTGGACGGTACCGAGAACAAGGCCAAGCTGGGCGCCAACGCCATCCTGGCCGTTTCCCTGGCTGCCGCCAAGGCCGCTGCCCAGGACCAGGATTTGCCGCTTTACGCGCACATCGCCAACCTCAACGGCACTCCGGGCCAGTACTCGATGCCGGTTCCGATGATGAACATCATCAACGGCGGCGAGCACGCCGACAACAACGTCGATATCCAAGAGTTCATGGTGCAGCCGGTTGGCGCCAAGACCTTCTCCGACGGCCTGCGCATGGGTACTGAAATCTTCCACCACCTCAAAGCCGTGCTGAAGGCCCGTGGCCTGAACACTGCCGTAGGTGACGAAGGTGGCTTCGCCCCGAACTTGGCCTCCAACGAAGACGCTCTGGGCGCCATCGCCGAAGCCGTGGAAAAAGCGGGCTACAAGCTGGGCACCGACGTAACCCTGGCCCTGGACTGCGCGGCTTCCGAATTCTACGAAGACGGCAAGTACAACCTGTCCGGTGAAGGCAAGTCGTTCGACGCCGAAGGTTTCGCCGACTACCTGAAAGGCCTGACCGAGCGCTTCCCGATCATCTCGATCGAAGACGGCCTGGACGAGTCCGACTGGGCTGGCTGGAAGATCCTGACCGACAAGATCGGTGAAAAGGTGCAGCTGGTCGGTGACGACCTGTTCGTGACCAACACCAAGATCCTCAAGGAAGGCATCGAGAAGGGCATTGGTAACTCGATCCTGATCAAGTTCAACCAGATCGGCTCGCTGACCGAAACCCTGGAAGCCATCCAGATGGCCAAGGCTGCCGGCTACACCGCGGTGATCTCGCACCGTTCCGGTGAAACCGAAGACTCGACCATTGCCGACCTGGCCGTGGGTACCGCTGCCGGCCAGATCAAGACTGGCTCGCTGTGCCGCTCCGACCGCGTTTCCAAGTACAACCAGCTGCTGCGCATCGAAGAGCAACTGGGCGCCAAAGCGGTTTACCGTGGTCGTGCCGAGTTTCGCGGCTAAGCAAGAGATGGTAAAAAGACAGCAGCCGAGGCTGTCGGAACTTTCGTGCTGAAATTTCCGACGCTTCAAGCGGGTTTCTGTCGACGAAGCCTGGCCTCGGCCAGGCTTCGTGCTATTTGAGACCTGCCCGGTGCGGCGGTCTTTTTAACCTGGATACCTTGATGCGCAGTCCCTATTGGTTGTTCCTTGTCCTGCTCCTGCTGCTCGGTGGCCTGCAGTACCGCCTTTGGGTGGGTAACGGCAGCCTGGCGCAAGTGGCAGAGCTCAAGCAGCAGATCGACGAGCAGCATGCCGAGAACGAGCGGCTGCTGGAACGTAACCGCGTGCTCGACGCCGAGGTGCTGGAGCTGAAGAAAGGTATGGAGACCGTGGAAGAACGGGCTCGTCATGAATTGGGAATGGTCAAAGAGGGCGAAACCCTCTTCCAGCTGCCGCAAAAATGAATGAAATGCTACCGGCCTTCTGGGCCGTGATTCCTGCCGCGGGCGTTGGTGCCCGCATGGCTGCCGACCGCCCCAAGCAATACCTGGAGCTGGCCGGACAGACGATTCTCGAGCACAGTCTCGACTGTTTTCTTGGCCATCCCACGCTCAAGGGCGTGGTGGTCAGCATTGCCGAAGACGACCCTTATTGGCCGGGCCTGCGCTGCGCCAGCGATCCGCGCATCCAGTGTGCCCCGGGTGGGCGTGAGCGCGCCGATTCGGTGTTGAATGCCTTGCTGCTGCTGCATGCCCAGGGGGCAGCGGACAGCGACTGGGTGCTGGTTCACGATGCGGCGCGGCCGAACCTGGCGCGCACGGATCTTGACCGTTTGTTGTCGGATTTGGCTGACGATCCGGTTGGGGGGCTCTTGGCAGTGCCTGCCCGGGATACGCTCAAGCGTGCGGATGCCAAGGGGCGTGTCAGCGCCACGGTGGACCGCAGCACCATCTGGCAGGCCTATACGCCACAGATGTTCCGCCTGGGCGCCTTGCACCGGGCCCTGGCCGAGTGCCTGGTGTCCGATGTGGTGGTGACCGACGAGGCCTCTGCCATCGAATGGTCCGGGCAGGCGCCGCGGTTGATCGAAGGGCGCAGCGACAATATCAAGGTGACCCGGCCGGAAGACCTGGAGTGGTTGCGCCAGCGTTGGGCTGGGCGTCGCTGAAGTTGCCGGGCCCGCTTTGCGGGCCAATCGCCGGCAAGCCGGCTCCCACAGGATCACCGCTACCTCTTTGTGGGAGCCGGCTTGCCGGCGATTGGGCCGCATAGCGGCCCCGGCAGATCATCAGCCCCCCCGATATTCGGGCAGCCCCGCCAGCCCTTCCTTCAGATAGTCCACCAACCGCCGAACCTTCGGCGAAAGGTGCCGCTGTTGCGGATACAGTGCCCACACCGCCGTGTTCGGCGGCTGATGCGACTCCAGTAGCGACACCAGCGCACCACTGTTCAGATGCTCCAGCACGTAATAGTCCGGCAACTGGCACAACCCCATCCCCTGCAACGCCGCATCCAACACGGCCTGCCCGCTGTTGCAGCGCCAGTTGCCCTGCACCCGCTGACTGATTTCACGGCCATCCTGCTGCAGTGCCCACAGGTCGGAGCTCCCCACCAGGCAGTTGTGCCTGGCCAACTCCGACAGGCTATGCGGCCGGCCATAACGCTCCAGGTATGCAGGCGAGGCGCACAGGTACATGCGCCGCGGCGCCAGCCGTGTGGCCACTAGCCGTGAGTCGGCGAGCCGGCCCAGGCGGATGGCCAGGTCCATGCCTTCGTGCAACAGGTCCAGGGTGCGATTGCTCAGTTCCACCTCGACCCGCAACTGTGGGTACAGCGCCATGAAGCGTGTCACCAATGGCACGATGAAGCGCTCGCCATAGGCCACCGCGCAGGTCATGCGCAGCAATCCCTTGGGTTCGCTGGCCAGGTCGCCCATGGCTCGCAGGGCTTCCTCGCGGCCGTCCTGCAGGCGCTGACAGTGTTGCAGGAAGGTCTGCCCGGCCTCGCTCAAGGTCACACGTCGAGTGCTGCGGTACAGCAGTCGGGTTTGCAGGCGCTCTTCCAGGCGGGCGATCTGACGGCTGATGTGCGACGAGGACACACCCAGGCGCTCGGCCGCCGCCGTGAATTGGCCGGACTCGGCCACGGCGACGAACTCGTCGATCCCTTCCCAGCGACTGCTCATTGATTATCCCTGTGCAGCAATAATGTTTTGTCTTGGCCTGGATTATTCATCAAATTAGCATGAATTACACTGCAGGACTGAATCGAACCCCTGCCTGGAGATCCCCATGATCAAGTCCCGTGCTGCCGTTGCCTTCGAGGCCAAGAAACCCCTGGAAATCGTCGAAGTGGACGTGGCCATGCCGAAGGCTGGCGAAGTGCTGCTGCGTGTGGTGGCCAGCGGTGTGTGCCATACCGATGCCTATACGCTGTCCGGCGCAGACCCTGAAGGTATCTTCCCGTCGATCCTTGGTCATGAAGGTGGTGCAATCGTCGAGGCGGTGGGCGAGGGCGTTACTTCGGTGGCAGTCGGCGACCACGTGATCCCGCTCTACACCCCCGAATGCGGGCAGTGCAAGTTCTGCCGCTCCGGCAAGACCAACCTGTGCCAGGCCATTCGCGCCACCCAGGGCAAGGGCCTGATGCCCGACGGCACCACGCGTTTTTCCTACAAGGGCCAGCAACTGTTCCACTACATGGGCACTTCGACCTTCTCCGAGTACACCGTGCTGCCGGAAATTTCCGTGGCCAAGATCCAGAAGGAAGCCCCGCTGGAGAAGGTCTGCCTGCTCGGTTGCGGCGTCACCACCGGTATCGGTGCGGTGCTCAACACCGCCAAGGTCAAGCCGGGTGACACCGTGGCCATCTTCGGCCTGGGCGGCATCGGCCTGTCGGCCGTGATCGGCGCGGTCAAGGCCAAGGCCTCGCGCATCATCGCCATCGACATCAACCCGGCCAAGTTCGAGATCGCTCGCCAGCTGGGCGCTACCGACTGCATCAACCCGAAAGACTACGACCGCCCGATCCAGGAAGTGATCGTCGACCTCACCGACGGTGGCGTGGACTTCTCCTTCGAGTGCATCGGCAATGTGCAACTGATGCGCGCGGCACTGGAATGCTGCCACAAGGGCTGGGGCGAGTCGGTGATCATCGGCGTCGCCGGTGCCGGCCAGGAAATCGCCACGCGCCCGTTCCAGTTGGTGACCGGCCGCGTCTGGCGCGGTTCGGCGTTCGGTGGGGTGCGTGGCCGCAGCGAGCTGCCGAGCTATGTTGAAATGTCCGAGAAGGGCGAGATTCCGCTGGATACCTTCATCACCCACACCATGGGCCTGGAAGACATCAATAAAGCCTTCGACCTGATGCACGAAGGCAAGAGCATCCGTAGCGTGATCCACTTCTGAGGTCCGTCATGAGCCTGGATAACATTTCCTGTCAGAAGAGCTTCGGCGGCTGGCACAAGCGTTACCGGCATCACGCCAAGGTGCTGGGCTGCGACATGGTGTTCGCCGTCTACCTGCCGCCGCAGGCCGAGCTGGGCGAGAAGCTGCCGGTGCTGTACTGGCTGAGCGGTCTCACCTGTACCGATGAGAACTTCATGCAGAAGGCCGGCGCCCAGCGCCTGGCTGCCGAGCTGGGCCTGATCATCGTCGCCCCCGACACCAGCCCGCGTGGCGAGCAGGTGCCGGGCGACCCGGACGGTGCCTGGGATTTCGGTCTTGGTGCCGGCTTCTACCTCAATGCCACCCAGCAGCCGTGGGCGCAGCATTACCGCATGCACGACTATGTGGTGCAGGAGCTGCCAGCGCTGATCGAGGCGCACTTCCCGGCGTCCGGCCAGCGCAGCATCAGCGGCCACTCCATGGGTGGGCATGGCGCACTGGTGTGCGCCTTGCGCAACCCGGGACGCTACCGCTCGGTGTCGGCGTTCTCGCCGATCAGCAACCCCGTGGACTGCCCCTGGGGCGAGAAGGCCTTCAGCCGTTACCTGGGTGAAGACCGTGCTCGTTGGCGCGAGTGGGATGCCAGCGTGCTGCTGGCCGAGACACCGGCAGGCGAGTGCCCACCGTTGCTGGTGGACCAAGGTGACCGTGATGACTTCCTCGAGAAGCAGCTCAAGCCTGAAGCATTGGAGCAGGCGGCACGCAAAGGCGGGCATGAACTGACCTTGCGTTTGCAGCCTGGCTACGATCACAGCTACTACTTCATCGCCAGCTTCATCGACGAGCACCTGCGCCATCATGCAATGGCATTAGGCCGGCTGTAACACCCCAACCGGTGTGGGGGCCGGCTCGCCGGCGAAGGGGCTGCGAAGCAGCCCCATTACCGCATAAAGCAGGTAGAATCACGCCCTGACTCAATCAGGGCGTTTTTCTATGCGTATTGGCCACGGCTACGATGTGCACCGTTTCTGCGACGGTGATTTCATTACCCTGGGTGGGGTGCGTATCCCTCACAAATACGGCCTCCTGGCCCATTCCGACGGCGACGTGCTGTTGCACGCCCTGAGCGATGCCTTGCTTGGCGCTGCGGCGCTGGGTGATATCGGCAAGCATTTCCCCGACACCGATCCGCAGTTCAAGGGCGCCGACAGCCGCGCACTGCTGCGTCACGTGGTCGCAATCGTCAAGGCCAAGGGCTGGCAGGTCGGCAACGTCGACGCCACCATCGTCGCCCAGGCGCCGAAGATGGCCCCGCATATCGAAACCATGCGAGAAATGATCGCCGAAGACCTGCAAGTCGAACTGGACCAGGTCAACGTCAAGGCCACCACTACCGAGAAGCTCGGCTTCACGGGCCGCGAGGAGGGCATCGCCGTGCATTCGGTCGCCCTGCTGCTGCCAGCATGACCGAACTGGAACTGCTGGGCCCGCGTTCATCGGGTGAATCCCTCGGCACCGCTGTGCTCAAGGCTGTGGCGGAAGACTTTCAGGTCGACGAAGTGTTGGACATTCCGTTGTCCGGCCAGGGCGAACACCTGTGGTTGTGGGTCGAGAAGCGCGACCTGAACACCGAGGAAGCGGCGCGCCGCCTCGCACGTGCTGCCGGCGTGCCGGTGCGTTCGATCAGCTACGCCGGCCTCAAGGATCGCCAGGCCCTGACCCGTCAATGGTTCAGCCTGCACCTGCCGGGCAAGGCCGACCCCGATCTTACGCGTGCAGAAGACGAGACCTTGCGCGTGCTCAAGCAGGTGCGCCACCAGCGCAAACTGCAACGCGGCGCCCATTCGGCGAACGGCTTCACCCTGCGTCTGACCGCACTGGCGGCTGATCGGCAGGCCCTTGATGCTCGGCTGGAGTCGATCAAGCAGCACGGCGTGCCGAACTACTTCGGTAGCCAGCGTTTCGGCCATGGCGGCGGCAACGTCCACGATGCCCAGGATTGGGCTGCGCGCAAGGCCCTGCCAGAGCAACGCAACGTGCGTTCGCGGCTACTTTCGGCGGCACGCAGCTATGTGTTCAACCAGGTGCTGGCGGCACGCGTTGCCGATGGAAGCTGGCAGCGCGCGCAGGTGGGCGACCTCCTGGCGTTCACCGACAGCCGCAGTTTCTTTTCGGCAGGCGAAGAGGAATGTTCCGATCCGCGTCTGGCCATTCTCGACTTGCACCCGACCGGCCCGATGTGGGGCGAAGGCCCTTCGCCTGCGGCTGGCGCGACCTCGGCGCTGGAGTCGGCAATCGCCGAGCAGCACCCGACACTGTGCCAATGGCTGGCCAATGCGGGCATGAGTCACGAACGGCGAATCCTCCGGCTCCCTATTGGCGGCCTGACGTGGCATTATCCCGAGCCTGATATCCTGCAACTGGAATTCGTCCTTCCGGCCGGATGCTTCGCCACCGTGGTGGTGCGCGAACTCGTCGATCTGGTGCCGGCAGGGCAGACGGACAGCCCATGCGTATTCTGATTTCGAATGACGACGGTGTTACGGCACCAGGCCTCGCCGCACTTCACGGTGCGCTGGCGGATTATGCCGAGTGCGTGGTAATCGCCCCGGACCAAGACAAGAGCGGTGCCGGCAGTTCGCTGACGCTGGACCGGCCGCTGCACCCGCAAACCTTGGCCAATGGTTTCATCAGCCTCAATGGCACGCCCACCGATTGCGTGCACCTTGGGCTCAACGGCTTGCTGCCGGAACCCCCTGACATGGTGGTTTCCGGCATCAATCTGGGCGCCAACCTGGGCGATGACGTGATCTATTCCGGTACGGTGGCCGCCGCGCTGGAAGGCCGCTTCCTGGGGGGCACTTCGCTGGCGTTTTCGCTACTGTCGCGCCTGCCCGACAACCTGCCGACCGCAGCTTTCATCGCGCGTCGCCTGGTGGAAGCGCAGTCGCGCCTGGAGCTGCCGCCGCGTACCGTGCTCAACGTCAACATCCCCAACCTGCCACTGGAGCACATCCGTGGCATCCAGCTCACCCGCCTCGGTCATCGGGCGCGGGCGGCGGCGCCAACCAAGGTGGTCAACCCGCGTGGCAAGGAAGGGTACTGGATTGCCGTGGCCGGCGATGCCGAGGATGGCGGGCCTGGCACCGACTTCCATGCGGTCATGCAGGGCTACGTGTCGATCACCCCGTTGCAGCTGGATCGCACCTTCAACGATGCCTTCGAGCAGCTCGACGGTTGGTTGGAGGGCCTGCTCTGATGCGCGAACAGGACGATCTGCAGCGTCGTGGTATCGGCATGACCTCCCAGCGTACCCGGGAGCGGCTGATCCAGCGCCTGAGCGAGGAAGGGGTGTCCAACCCCAAGGTGCTCGACGCCATCCGCCGTACCCCGCGCCATCTGTTCGTCGATGAGGCCCTCGCCCATCGCGCCTATGAAGACACCGCGTTGCCGATCGGCCACAACCAGACCATCTCTCAACCGTTCATGGTCGCGCACATGAGCGAACTGTTGCTGGAGGCTGGTCCACTGGACAAGGTGCTGGAGATCGGCACGGGCTCGGGCTACCAGACCGCTATCCTGGCCCAGCTGGTCGAGCGAGTGTTCTCGGTGGAGCGGATCAAGGTGCTGCAGGACCGGGCCAAGGAGCGCCTGGTCGAGCTCAACCTGCGCAACGTGGTGTTCCGCTGGGGTGACGGTTGCGATGGCTGGCAGGCGTTGGCGCCGTACAACGGCATCATCGTCACCGCTGTGGCACCGGAAGTGCCGCAGGCGTTGCTCGATCAACTGGCACCGGGCGGCCGCATGGTGATCCCGGTGGGGCCGGCTGGCGAGGTACAGCAACTGATGCTGATCGTCCGCGAAGAGCAGGGCTTTTCCCGGCGAGTACTGGGGGCGGTGCGCTTCGTGCCGTTGCTCAACGGCCCACTGGCCTGACCTCGGCGGAATATTTCCAGCGGCGACGAATTCTTGCCGTTTCGCCCTGTCTATCTGGCGGGGTGCGCCTGCGCCGCATCGCTTCGGCCAGGCCTTCGCCGCCCGCCTCACAGAGACGGCGGGCTCGGTTATAATTGCAACAATATTGCATTTCTTGTCGTTTTATCGATTTCGGCACCATGAGGGGAGCGCGGGTGGGGCACACAGTCATTCGGCAGCGCAAGGATCGGTCGGGTTTCACGCTTCTGGTGATTGCTCTGGCCATGGGCACCCTGCTGACAGGTTGCTCGAGCAGCAGCACGAGCGGCTCAAGTGGTGCGCGTGTGGTCGACCGCAACAATGCGGCGCCCAAGCGGCCAGCCGTGACCTCTGGCCAATACATCGTCAAGCCTGGCGACACCCTGTTCTCCATCGCCTTTCGCTATGGCTGGGATTACAAGGAGCTTGCCGCACGCAATGGCATCGCCGCTCCGTATACCATCCGCCCAGGCCAGGCCATACGCTTCAGCAGCGCCTCCACAGGCACCACCACGGTAGTCTCAAGCCCGTCGTCCTCGAGCAAGACCACGGTCATTCGTCGGCCTGTAGGCGCGCCTATCACCCCACCCGCCAGCGGCGTAAAGCCGGCGCCAACAACACCCGCCACGCCTACCCCGGTGGTTACCACGGTGCCCGCCGCAGAGCGCGTGGTAGGGGGCTGGACCTGGCCTGCCAATGGCGTGCTGATTGGAAAATTCGCTTCAAACGGTAGTTTGAATAAAGGCATTGATATCGCCGGTGATTTGGGACAGCCTGTTTTTGCTGCGTCTGATGGTGCGGTGGTCTACGCCGGGAGTGGCTTGAGGGGCTACGGCGAGCTGATCATCATCAAGCATAGCGACACCTACGTCAGTGCCTACGGCCACAACCGCAGGCTGTTGGTTCGGGAGGGGCAGCAGGTCAAGGCAGGGCAGTCGATTGCTGAAATGGGGTCTACGGGCACTGATCGGGTGAAGCTGCATTTCGAGATTCGCCGCCAGGGCAAACCCGTCGATCCGCTCCAGTTCCTGCCACGTCGTTGACCTTTGTACCCGGCCTGTTCCTGTGATGTAGAGGGGACAGGCTCCAGCGCTGCCAGGGACACAGGCGCCGCTCGAGTCTGAGTTCGAACTCAGCAAAGGACTATAACAATGGCTCTCAATAAAGAAGCGCCGGAGTTTGACATCGACGATGACGTCCTCCTGATGGAGACGGGTATCGTTTTGGAAACGGATGTGGTGTCAGACGAACCTGCTGTACCGTCGGTTCGGACCAGGGCCAAATCAGGCTCTACGCTAAAGCAACACAAGTACATCGATTACAGCCGGGCGCTAGATGCCACCCAGTTGTATCTCAACGAGATTGGTTTCTCGCCTCTGCTTTCGCCGGAAGAGGAAGTGCACTTTGCGCGTTTGTCGCAAAAGGGCGATCCCGCTGGCCGCAAGCGCATGATCGAAAGCAACCTGCGCCTGGTTGTGAAAATCGCCCGTCGTTACGTGAACCGTGGCCTGTCGCTGCTCGACCTGATCGAGGAAGGCAACCTGGGGTTGATCCGTGCAGTCGAGAAGTTCGACCCGGAGCGTGGTTTCCGCTTCTCGACCTATGCGACCTGGTGGATTCGCCAGACCATCGAGCGGGCAATCATGAACCAGACTCGCACCATTCGCCTGCCGATCCATGTGGTCAAGGAGCTCAACGTATACCTGCGTGCTGCGCGGGAGTTGACCCAGAAACTCGATCACGAACCCTCGCCGGAAGAAATCGCCACCTTGCTGGAAAAACCCGTTGCCGAGGTCAAGCGCATGCTCGGTCTCAACGAGCGGGTATCGTCGGTGGATGTGTCCCTCGGGCCGGATTCGGACAAGACTCTGCTCGATACCCTGACCGACGATCGTCCAACCGATCCGTGCGAGTTGCTGCAGGACGACGACCTGTCGCAGAGCATCGATCAGTGGTTGGGTGAGCTGACCGACAAGCAGCGCGAAGTGGTGGTGCGCCGTTTCGGACTGCGTGGCCATGAGAGCAGCACACTGGAGGATGTGGGCCTGGAGATTGGCCTGACCCGCGAGCGTGTAAGGCAGATTCAGGTAGAAGGGCTCAAGCGCCTGCGCGAGATCCTGGAGAAGAATGGCCTGTCCAGCGAGTCGCTGTTCCAGTAGTTCTAACCCCGTGTACAAAACGCCCCGATGACCTCGGGGCGTTTTTGTTTGCACGCATCTTTAAAGCCCGCGCGATCTCTGTGGGAGCCGAAGCCGGCTGCCGCAGGGGAGCGGTTTACACCGCGAAATGGCCATCAAACATTATGTATCGCGCTACCGGCGTTGCATTGCTTGTAAGCCTTTGCTTACTCGTTGTGTAAGCCATCCATGTAATGACTAGTAAATCATTGTCGTTTCCAAACCCTGCAAATTCGTAATTCATTGAAAACATTGAATTTTATAGATTTGTGGAAATGTATCCTCGGTAATGTCTTGTGAGGTATGGCGGTTGCCTGCCCCGCGGAAATCGCTAGTATTCGAACTGTGCACACGGACACGCACAGGCATTCAGGACGAAAGCCAAGGACATCGCAAGAAGCGATTTCATCAGGATGATGTTTGGGACAAGCAGGGACTACGGAAAAAATGTGGGCGGGTCAAACCGCCCCTTTTTTTTGCCCGCGCAAAAATGAAAAAAGGCCCGTTGCGGGCCTTTTTCGTGTCTGGGCGCTATCAGCGCTCCAGATCGGCAATCTTGCCTGGCTTGCCATCCCACTCTTCAGCGTCAGGCAGGGCATCCTTACGTTCGGTGATGTTCGGCCAGATTTCCGCCAGCTCTGCGTTGAGCTCGATGAAGTTTTCCATGCCGGCAGGCACTTCGTCTTCCGAGAAGATCGCTTGGGCCGGGCATTCAGGCTCGCACAGTGCACAGTCGATGCACTCGTCCGGGTGAATCACCAGGAAGTTCGGGCCTTCGTAGAAGCAGTCCACCGGACAGACTTCCACGCAGTCGGTGTATTTGCATTTGATGCAGTTGTCGGTGACGACGAAGGTCATTTCTAGTTTTCTCCTCAGGCGACGGCGGCGGCCCTTCCTCTCAGGGCCGCGCGGTTTACGGGTACATGGCTGCAGGCCAGGCTAATAACCTGCAGCACCAGCAAACCGCGGCGGATTCTACCAGCTTGTAGTGGGCGCCGTTATAACAGGTTCTTTAGTTGATATAGCATTTCGATAGCTTGACGCGGGGTCATGTCATCCAGCTCCAGCTTGCCCAGCTTCTCGATGGCCGGGTGTGGCAGGCTGGCGAACAGGTCGCTCTGGTGCGGTACGTGCGGCTCGCCCTTGGCTTTGCTCGCTACCACCGGCTCAGCCGGCAGGCTGGCGGTTTCCAGGCGGCCCAGGTGCTCGCGGGCCCGCTGGATGACTGGCCCTGGTACACCCGCCAGCTGGGCCACGGCCAGGCCGTAGCTCTGGCTGGCCGGGCCGGGCAGCACATGGTGCAGGAACACGATGCGTTCGTTGTGCTCGGTGGCGTTCAAGTGCACGTTGGCCACCAGCGGCTCACTCTCTGGCAGCACGGTCAGCTCGAAATAGTGAGTGGCGAACAGCGTATAGGCGCGCAGTTGCGCCAGGCGCTCGGCTGCAGCCCAGGCCAGCGACAGGCCGTCGAAGGTGCTGGTGCCCCGGCCCACTTCGTCCATCAGTACCAGGCTGCGGTCGGTGGCGTTGTGCAGGATATTGGCGGTTTCGCTCATCTCGACCATGAACGTCGAACGCCCGCCGGCCAGGTCGTCGCTTGAGCCGATGCGAGTGAAGATGCGGTCGACCAGTGACAGCTCGCAGCTGGCCGCCGGGACGAAGCTGCCGATGTGCGCCATCAGCACGATCAGGGCGGTCTGGCGCATGTAGGTGGATTTACCGCCCATGTTCGGGCCGGTGATGATCAGCATGCGCGTGCTGTTGTCCAGGCTCAGGTCGTTGGCCACGAACGGTGTGGTCAGCACCTGCTCAACCACCGGGTGGCGGCCCTGGTCGATACGCAGGCATGGTTCGTCGACGAAGCGTGGGCAGTTCAGGTCGAGGGTCAGCGCACGCTCGGCCAGGTTGCTCAGCACATCCAGCTCGGCCAGCGCGGCGGCGCTGTCCTGCAGCGGTGCAAGATGGCTGATCAGGGTTTCCAGCAGTGCGTCATAGAGCATCTTTTCGCGGGCAAGGGCGCGACTCTTGGCCGACAGCGCCTTGTCTTCGAAAGCCTTGAGCTCCGGTGTGATGAAGCGTTCGGCGCCCTTGAGGGTCTGGCGGCGAATATAGTCGCCTGGTGCCTGTTCGGCCTGCTTGGTGGGTAGTTCGATGAAGTAGCCGTGCACGCGGTTGTAGCCGACCTTGAGGTTGGCAAGGCCGGTGCGGGCTTTTTCGCGGGCTTCCAGGTCGATCAGGAACTGGCCGGCGTTCTCGCTGATGGCCAGCAGTTCGTCCAGCTCGCTGTCGTAGCCGGCCTTGAGCACGCCGCCGTCGCGGATGACCGCTGGCGGGGTGTCGATGATCGCCCGCTCCAGCAGGCTGGCCAGCTCGGGGTAGGTGCCGGTGATGGCGGCCAGGCGCGCCAGGTGAGGCGCCTCCAGTTCAGCCATGGCGTTCTGCAGTTCAGGCAGGGCGCCGAGGGCATCGCGCAGGCGCGCCAGGTCGCGTGGGCGGGCATTGCGCAGGCCGATACGGGCGAGAATCCGCTCGATATCGCCAATTTCCTTGAGCTGAGGCTGCAGTTTTTCGAAGCGGTAGCCATCGAGCAGGCAGCGGATCGAATCCTGTCGTGCCAGCAACACCTTGGGGTCGCGCAGCGGGCGGTTCAGCCAACGCGTCAACAGGCGGCTGGCCATGGCGGTCTGGCAGCGGTCGATCACCGACTGCAGGGTGTTGTCACGGCCACCGGCCAGGTTGATGTCCAGCTCCAAGTTACGGCGGCTGGCGCCGTCGAGGATCACCGTGTCATCCAGGCGCTCGTGGCGCAGACTGCGCAGGTGGGGCAGAGCGGTACGCTGGGTTTCCTTGGCGTAGGTCAGCAGGCAGCCGGCAGCGCCAATGGCCAGGGTCAGCTTGTCGCAGCCGAAGCCTTTGAGGTCCTTGGTCGCGAACTGCTGGCACAGGGCTTTGCGCGCCGAGTCACGGTCGAAGTCCCACGGCGCGCGACGGCGTGCGCCCGGGCGCTTCTCGGCCGGCAGGTCACGCGGCCAGTCGTCGGGGATCAGCAGTTCGACCGGGTTCAGGCGTTCGAGCTCGGCCAGCAGGTTTTCCCAGCCCTTGATTTCCTGAACGCTGAAATTGCCGCTGGTAATGTCCAGCACCGCCAGGCCGAACAGGCGCTCGTCACCCAGCAGTGCTGCAATCAGGTTGTCGCGGCGCTCGTCCAGCAGCGCCTCGTCACTGACCGTGCCCGGGGTGATGATACGCACCACCTGGCGCTCGACCGGGCCCTTGCTGGTGGCCGGGTCGCCGATCTGCTCGCAGATCACCACCGACTCGCCAAGCTTGACCAGCTTGGCCAGGTAGCCTTCCAGCGAATGGAACGGAATTCCGCACATGGGGATGGACTGGCCCGCTGACTGACCGCGTGCGGTCAGCGTGATATCCAGCAGTTTCGCGGCTTTTTTCGCATCTTCGTAGAAGATTTCGTAAAAGTCGCCCATGCGGTAGAACATCAGCTGATCCGGGTGCTGGTTTTTCAGCTTCCAGTACTGCTGCATCATTGGGGTGTGTGCGGAGAAGTCAGAAATTGCTTTGTTCATCAGTAGCTTATCGAAAATCTCTGAGCCGGCTGGGGCAAAAATGGGGCTGCGGGAGGCTTTTTTCGCTCGGACCAGCCGTTTGGCACGTAGGGTATCACGAGAGGGCGTGGCGGAAGAACGCGTGGCTTGAATCATACATCTAAGCGGCTGTCAAAGCAGAGAGAAACGAGGCATCATCGCTCGTTCACAGGACTTGAAGTCGACATGATGACGATCTCTCTGGAAAAAAAGCTCTGGCTTCCTGATGGCCAGCCACCAGGCAATACAATCACTAAGACTGTTAAGTCCCCCGAGCGTCTGTGCCTCTATAGAGCTGAGTGGTATGACGAAACGTTAGCGTTTTTCAACGAATTCGATACGCTTGTACTTCGTCAGGGTTTTTATGTTGTATTAGATTTTTCTGACCTTAAAGAACTGACCGCAGCTGCATCCCTAATGCTCTTTGCTAAGGTTACGCGTTGCCAGTGCTGTGTGCCCAAAGTTTTTGCTTACCCTGGTGCAGTAGTGAGTTATATCCTGCCCGAAGACAAGGCGGTCCGAGATGTTTTCAGGAAAAGTGGTTTATGGGCCGCCATTAAGCCGGGCGGTGAGAGTAAGCTAGATCGTCTCTGGAATGATATTAATAATCCGTATAAGACTGGTAATGATCCGTCGAGTCAGATGGGCGCAATTATTGAGCAGCTACTGAAGCAGGTTGGCAAACTGCCGAGGAAGATTGTGTCTGCTTTACAGGAGTCTTATTTAAATATCGCTCATCATGCGTATGAAGGCTTTAAAGGCGGTCCTGTTCCTCTGCATGAATTTATGGTTGGCAGGTGGTGGCAGTTTGTGAAATGGAATCCTAAGGCCAATAGGCTGTCGCTGGTTTTATATGATATGGGTGTAGGCATTCCAGACTCTATAAGGCCTATTAGTCATGCGGTGGAGCAGAAGGTCTCTGACTGTGCTAGTATTGCTCTAGCTATGAAATCCGGTGTGACAAGATTCAAGATTCAGGGGCGTGGTCGAGGTTTTAATGACATTAAAAGCCCTATTGATGCTAACCCCAGTGCCGAATATCTGTTGGTTTTTAGCGGTAACGGTCTGGTAGTGTATAGAAGTGGTAAGAAGGTAGAGGAAAAGTTGCACGGATTTAGTATTGGTGGCACTCTCATAGAGTGGACATTTTCAGGAGTCGGAAAATGAACGTTCATACAATTGACATGCAGCAGTTTTCTAGGACGCCTTTTGGCCGCTATGCTGATGATGGTACAGGTAACGGCACGGCATTCCGTGAAAATTACCTTTATGGCCCTATGGCAGATCCAAGTGTAGATCTAGTGGTCGTAAAGTTGGACTCAGTAGCTCCAGGTTATGAGTATGGTTCTTCTTTCTTGGAAGAAGCTTTCGGCGGGCTGGTTAGGGTTCATCATCTGGATGGGTCAATGGTTTTACGAAAACTCAAGGTTGATACTGAATTTCCTGACTATGCTATGGAGATACGTAGTTACATTGAAGAGGCAGGTGCTTGATGGCGTTGTTTGTTAGTCTAATATCGCCGTTTTTAGTCCTTGCAGGATGGTTTTTTGTTTATCGGAACTCTAATAGGATTGCGAAGCGTTCCGAGTCTTATGCTCTTGTCACCAAGGCGCTGGATAAGGTATTGGATATTGATAAGCGCTGTGTGGAATTCTGGGCTGGTAGCAAAGATAAGAGAGAGTCGGCAGTGGTCTGGGTGGCAGGGACCCTTTCTCTTTTGCATGGGTTGCGGACTCTCTTGGAGATTCTCGAAAAACATCACGGTTTTCCGGATAAGGACTTGTTGATGATGATGCTTCGTATGTCTGCGACCTTGGATGCTGAATATATTGATAAGCTCAGCGATGAGCAGGTTGCTAAAAAAAGAGTGAAGCAGGCAGAAGCTTTGAGCTTTGCTCTTCACTCTTTATATGGTTACTATCGTCAGAAATGCGACTGATAAACCTTAATCGACTGCCAGATTCTATTAAGTTCAGAGGTGGACTCGTCATCCATCCACTTCGCATAGACCTCTACCAGCATCGAGAAGTCCTTGTGCCCCATCTGCTTCGCGATGAACGCAAGGTTTCCTCGGGCAGTTAGGCACCAGCAAGCGTAGGTGTGCCGCGTCTGGTACGGGCGCCTTGGTCGGATACCGGCGCGGCGCTGAATCCCTGCCCATTTCGTATTCCAAGCAGTTGAGACGAACCACTCGTTGATTACCTTTTTCCGTGCCTGGGTGCTTGGCGACAGGAGCGGGGTGACCGACTCGTCTCGCCATTCGTGCCGGTTGTGGTACACCCGGATGTCTCGCTTGGGGTGCTTGGCCACGATGGCTATCAGTGTTCTGCAGGCCTCGATCGCTGGCTCCATTAACAGCACTGTGCGGGGCTTACCTGTCTTGGGAAGTTTGAATGTGCCGTCGGCGGTGATCGCCCTGGTTATTTCAATCTTCCCCGCCTGTAGGTCGATGTCTTCCACAGCCAGTGCGCAGAGCTCGCCTGGGCGCAGTCCGGTGTAGACGGCAAGCGTGGTTGCCGCCACATCTTGAGGATGCAGGCAGCCCTTTGTGACGAGCAGGTCGAACTCCTCGTGCGTTAGTGGATCCGGCTCT